>NZ_BAABIB010000006.1:0-99071 GCF_039542405.1 Amycolatopsis dongchuanensis | reverse complement strand
CCACAGGAGCCCCGCCACGCGTGTCAGACCCCAACCCCCGCCTAACTTAGCGGTATTGCCCGCCGGCGAGGCATTTCTTTTGTCTTTTGTCTTTTGTGGACACCTGGGTGCCTGGGCACCGGGGTCCACCGGGCGTAGCCGACCTGCTCACGCGGCCCCTCCCCCGCCCCATCCCCTTGATCGTTTAACGGTTGGCTCACCGCGTCAAGGGCGCCTGACGGCGTCGCTTCGCGATGGGCTCCGCCCACCCTTGACACGGTGAGCCAACCGCTAAGGCAGCTGGGGATCGAGGCGGGGGAGGAGCGGGGCGTGGGGCCGCTTCCGTTCCGTTGCTGGGTGCGGTGTGGGGGTGGTGGTGGTGCTGGCTTCGCAGGTTCGTTCCGGTGGCTTCCCTACTCCCGGTATCGGCGGTCTGCCACTACGCCGTCGCCGGTGGACTCGTCGAAGTGGTAGACCTCCTTGCCCCGCACGAAAACCCTCAGCGCCCGGTTCATCACGTCCAGCGGATCACCCGACCAGATCACGACATCCGCGTCGAGACCCGGCTTCAGGGAGCCGATCCGATCGTCCAGGCCCAGCATGCTCGCCGGGTTCACCGTCAACGAGCGCAGTGCCGCTTCCGGGTCCAAGCCGTCCTTGACCGCCAGCGCGGCCTGGTACACCAGGAAATTGATCGGGACGACCGGGTGGTCCGTGGTGATCGCCAGTTTGACGCCCGCCCGCGCCAGGATGCCCGCCGAGCGGAGTGTCCGGTTCCGCAGCTCCACCTTCGAGCGGGTGGTGAACAGCGGACCGAGGATGACCGGGATTTCCTTCTCCGCCAGCAAGTCCGCGATCAGGTGCCCCTCGGTGCCGTGGTTGACCACGAGTTTGTACCCGAACTCCTCCGCCAGCCGGATCGCGGTGACGATGTCGTCCGCCCGGTGCGTGTGCTGGTCCCAGTAGAGCTCCCCGTCGAGCACCTCGGCGAGCGTCTCCAGCGTGAGATCGACGTCGAACGGCTTGCCCTCGTCCCGCGCGTGATCCCGCTGCGCCGCGTAGTTCTGGGCCTTCGTGAAAGCCTCGCGGATGATCGCGGCGACGCCCAGCCTCGTGCTCGGCGTCTGCTTCTTCTCGCCGTACACGCGCTTCGGGTTCTCACCCAGCGCGCTCTTCACGCTCACCTGGTCGGCGAAGACCATGTCGAGGATCGTCCGGCCCCACGTTTTGACGCCGATCGTGCGACCCCCGATCGGGTTGCCCGAGCCCGGCTTCACGACGACGCTCGTGACCCCGCCCGCCAGCGCGTCGTCGAAACCGACGTCGTACGGGTCGATGCCGTCGATCGCGCGGAAGCGGGCGCCGTTCGGGTCGGTCATCTCGTTCGTGTCGTTGCCCGACCAGCCCTCGCCCTCCTCGTGCACGCCGAGGTGGACGTGCGCGTCGAAGAACCCCGGCAGCACCCACGACCCCGCGGCGTCGATCAGCTCGGCGTCCTCCGGGATGTCGACGTCGGCGTCCGCACCCACCTCGGCGATCCTGCCGTCCTCGATGAGGACCGTGCCCCCGTCGATCGGCTCACCGTCGACCGGCACCACATAACCGCCCACAATCGCGCTCACCATGGTTTGACACGCTAACGAATCGCGGGTCAGACCGAAATTCGGACACCCCAGCTGCCGGTCCACGACGTGCCCGGCTCCAGCTCGATCAGGTCCGTGCCCGAGTTCAGCGCGTCCGCCGGGCACGTCATCGGCTCGATCGCGATCGCGCGGCCCCGGCCCACCAGGTCCTGCGGCGTGAACACCTGCACCCACCGGAAGTCCGCGTCCGTCCACACGTCGACGCTCTGCTCCCCGTGCGACAGCACGTGGTGGTGCCGCCCGTCCGCACCCGCGGTCAGCCCGCCGAACGCCGTGTCCAGGTCCACCTGACCGACCAGCACCCCACCGCGGAAGTCGTACTCCGTGCCCTCGACGTCCTGCTCCGGCCCGTACGGCAGCTGCTGGTCCCCGATGTAGGGCCGGACGCGCGTCGCGGACAGGGTCAGCGTGAGGTCGTCCGTCGGCACGTCGCCGATGCGGAAGTACGGGTGCGTGCCCACGCCGACACCGATCGCCGACTCTCCCTCGTTGCGGATCTCATGCGTGACCGTCAGCTCGCGCGGCGCGAGCGCGTAGGTGATGCGCGCGTGCAGCGGCACCGGCCAGCCCTGCTGCTTCTCCACCTCGATCTCGAAGGTGATCGACGACTCCGCGTGCTCGACGAGCGTCCACTCGCGATGCCGCGTCAGCCCGTGGATCGCGTTGCCCCGAGCCGCCTCGGTGACCTCGAGCTGCTGCTTTTCGCCCTGATACGTCCACTCGGCGGCCTTCGTCCGGTTCGGCCACGGCAGCAGCACCTGGCCCGCCCCCTTCGGCGGCTTCGCGTCCTCGGGGAAGGTCTCGACGTAGGGCACGCCGTTGATCTCGAACGCACGCAGCCCGGCGCCGATCTCGGTGACCACCGCGCGAGCGTTGCCGCGGACGATCTCGAACTGCTGTCCAGTGGGGTTGGCCATGCACTGGAGGTTAGCGCTCCACGAAGTAACTAGACCGGTCGTCATACTTTGCGCTACGGTAACCCCCATGGCCCGCCGCACCGACACCCGGCAGCGCATGCTCGACTCCGCCGCCGACCTGTTCCACACGCAGGGCTACCACGCCACGGGCCTGAACCAGCTGGTCAACGCGGGCGGGGCGCCGAAGGGTTCGCTGTACTTCCACTTCCCCGGCGGCAAGGAGCAGCTCGCCGCGGAAGCCGTCACGTTGTCCGGGGAACGCGTGGCGGTTCAGCTGCGCGACCTGCTCCACGCCGCACCCGATCCCGGCACGGCGATCGTCTCGGTACTGGAAGCCTTGGCGCACAACCTGATCGAGTCGGACTTCCGCCGTGGCTGTCCTATCGCGACGGTCGCGGTGGACGCGGGAGAAAGCGCTGTCATCCGCGACGCCTGCGCCTCTGGGTACACGTCGTGGCGCGACGTGATCGCGGACTACCTCGTCCGCGAGGGCTTCCCGGACCAGCGGGCCGCGTCGCTGGCCGTGCTGGCGCTCAGCGCGATCGAGGGCGCGTTGCTGCTCGCGAAAACCCAGCATGACGTCGCACCGCTGCGAACCGTCGCCGAGTACCTGAGGACCACCTTCACCAAGGAGACCTGATGCGCGTACACCACTTCAACGCCGGAACCCTGCGCCCGCCCGGCGGCAGGCTGATCGACGGGCGCGGCGGTCTGTTCCGGCGCGCCGAGCTGGTGTGCCACTGCCTGCTCATCGAGACGGACACGGAGCTGGTCCTCGTCGACACGGGGATGGGCGCCAGGGCGGTGTCCCAGCCGGACGAGTGGATGGGCCGCTGGTTCGGCAGGCTCGTCGGCGCGCGGCCGTCGCTGAAGGAGACCGCGCTGGCGGAGGTGCGGCGGCTCGGTCACCGGCCCGAGGACGTGCGGCACATCGTGGTGACCCACCTGGATTTCGACCACGCCGGCGGGCTGGCGGACTTCCCGCACGCGGCGGTGCACGTCTACGCCGAGGAGCTGCGCGCCCTGCGTTCGCCGATGGACGTCGCCGAACGTCACCGCTACCGGCACACGCAGTTCGCACACGGTCCACAATGGATGTCCTATGCGGACAGTGGAGAACCGTGGTACGGCTTCGAGGCCGTGCGCGAGCTGAAGGGGCTCCCGCCGGAGATCCTGCTCGTCCCGCTGGCCGGCCACACGCGGGGGCACGCCGGGGTGGCCGTCGACACGGGGGACGGCTGGCTGCTCAGCGCCGGGGACTCCTACTTCCACCCGGGCGAACTCGCGGCGACGCCCCACATCCCGGCTGGGCTGGGGCTGTTCGAGAGGCTGGTGCAGACCGTGGCGCCCACCAGGCTGCACAACCAGCGGCGGCTGCGGGAACTGGTGCGCGACCACCCCGAGGTGCGCACGTTCTCGGCCCACAGCCCGACGGAACTCCGGGACCTCGGGGCGGCGGGGTGACGGTGGGGGCGGGGCGACTCGCGGCGGGGGGTGTCCCTATGTGGTTGTCAAGCCGCTGCGGGTGTCATGGCGGGTTCGGGATGCCGGTAGTACGTCCGGTTGCGCAGCATCGCGAACAGGACGTCGCAGCGGCGGCGGGCCAGGCAGATCAGGGCGGCGTTGTGCTTCTTGCCCTCGGCTCGTTTCCGGTCGTAGTAACCCCTGCTGAGTGGGTCGTGCAGGGCCGCGAACGCGGCCAGGAAAAACGCCCGTTTGAGCTTGCGGTTACCGGTGCGGGCAGGGTGCTCGCCCTTGATCGAGGTGCCGGAGCTGCGTGTGACGGGGGCGATCCCGGCGTAGGCAGCGAGGTGTGCCGACGATTTGAAGGCGGAGGCGTCGCCTATCTCCAGCAGGATGCGCGCGGCGGTCCTGACCCCGATGCCGGGCATCGACGTCAGGACCCCGGCAAGAGGGTGCGCATCAAGCATTTCCTCTACCTCGTCGGCGACTGTTTTGCGTTGGTGCAGCACGGTTTTCAGCGAATCGGCCAGTCGAGGCAGGACGGTGTCAGCCGCGGTTGTGCCCGGGACGGCGACGCTTTGCTCGTCCAGCGCTGCCCAGATCGCGTCCGCCAGTTTGGCGCCCATGCGGGGGGCGTGCGCGGTCGCGATCGCGGTGACCTTGCGCCGCCCGGCCTTCCGGATGCCCGCGGGGCCGCCGCAGCGGGAGAGAATTTCCAGCACCGCCGCATGCGTCACTCGTGGCCCGAGGACGCGTTCCAGAGCCGGGTGGATGCCGGTGAGCAGGCCGCGGATGCGGTTGCTCAGGCGGGTGGCCTCACCTGCCAGGTCATCGTCGAACCCGATCAGCACCCCGAGTTCGGCGAGGGTGTCATCACCGGTGTCGACCTGGCGCAGGGTGTGGGGCAGCGAGCGTGCGGCGTCAGCGATGATGAACGCGTCGCGGGCGTCGGTTTTGGCGTTGCCGGGGTAGAGGTCGGCGATGCGGCGCATGGCCAGGCCGGGCAGGTAGGCGACGTGGTGGCCGCAGGCTCGTGCGACTGCGACCGGCAGGGCGCCGATCGTGGCGGGCTGGTCGACCACGACCAGCAGCGGCCCGTGAGCGGCGAGCTTGTCCAACAGCGCCCGCAGCTTCGGTTCGCTGTTGGGCAGCGGCCCGTCGTGCACCCGTTTCCCGGCGGGATCCAGGCCCACCGCGTGGTGGCCGGTCTTGCCGACATCCAGGCCGAGGAACACGCCATAGCTGCTGGTCATCTACGGTGTCTTTCGTTCGTTCGCGGGTGGTCGCCGGTCGAGCATCGATGGCCGGCACCCACGTTACGACGAGACCTACCAAGCGGTGGCCGTGTCCCTATTCAGCGGTCCCTCGATGCCACCAGGTCCGGTGACACCACCCCCCGGATCATGGGTTCGACTGGGGGCATCAGTCATGCCGGACCTGGCGACCACAGCTCCTTGATCAGGAACTACGAAGAAGGTAACGGGGGTGATGGTGGGGCGGTTGGCTCGCGACGGCGGGGCGATGCTGGGCGGTTGGCTCGCGGCGGCGGGGCCATGGTGGGGCGGGCGACTCGCGGCGGCGGGGCGATGGTGGGGCGGTTGGCTCGCCGACGCGACCGAGGACTGCTCGCCCCGGCGCCATCGAGGCCTGCTTGCGGCTGAACGGCCCATACCAGCCCCGCCGACCGACCACGCCAGCGCAGCGGCCGACGCGAGCGAGGCGCGCTCCGACTCACCGGCTGACGCCACCGAGGCCTGGGCTCCCGCCGGGCGACCGGCCACAGCCCCGCCACCTCAACGCGAAGGCGCGGCCACCCGGGCCCGCCGACCGGCACTCCGGCCGAACGACCCGCCACACCGACCCGGCTTCTCCGCACTCAACGCACCAAGCCCCACCACCACCCGAGCCCGCCGACCCGACGCCCCACCACAGCCGCGTCCCCGGCCGACGACCCACGCCACCAGGACTCACTCCGCTTCGATGACCCGCCAGCGGTGGGCGTTCGGGTCCACGCCGGGGGTGTACGGCACCACCTCCGGCTCCGGGTCGGGCTGCAGGCCCGCCGAGCGCATCATCTCCAGCGCCGCCGCGTCGCCCAGCGCGTCGCCGAGGACGTTGACGCCTTCGGCGAGCGCGGCCTGCTGCGCGCGGTGCGCCAGCGCCACGATCTCCTCGCCGAGGGCCTCCGGGCCGAGCGCCAGCGCGGATTCGTCGAGGTTGAGCTCCTTCAGCCCGCCGTGCACGTCCACCGTCACGCGGACGTTCTCGGCGCCGTTGTAGGCCCAGCCCCGCACCTCCGCCAGCCGCGCGGGCAGCTCCTCCGTCACCCGCAGGCGTTCCTCGGCGTCGGCGAGGAGGCGTTCGGCCGTGCGTCTTCCGTTCATCCCCTCGTCCAGTCCCGGTCGAAGTCGTCGTCGGCGGCCAGTTCCGGGTCGTAGCCCAGGCCGATCGCCTGCCCGACCCGCTCGGCGTCCCGCCCCAGCGTCTGCGCGTACCGCTGGTTCGCCCGCGCCGTGGCCTGCGCGGCCACTTTCACGACCGTCTGCGCCAGCACCGCGGCGCCGTACCGCATCGCCTGGGGCGTCAGCTTCACCGACCGCAGCCGGCCGCCGACGCCGACCTCCACGGTCACCCCGTCCGCACTGGCCTTGCCCACGATCTCGCTCATGCCGACGGCCTGAACACGCCCAGCAACGGCTCACCGGCGTTGCTGGTCCGCAGCGGCACGACGTGGCACACGGAGCCGGTGTGCGGCTCCTCGACCATCTGCCCGTTGCCGATGTACATCGCCACGTGCCCGCTCCAGATGATCAGGTCCCCGGGCTGGATGTCGTTGATGTCGACCTTCTGCCCCACGGTCTGCGTCGCCGCCGTGCGCGGGATCTTCAGGCCCGCCTGGCTGTACGCCCACTGCGTCAGCCCGCTGCAGTCCATGCCCTTGTTCGGGTCCGTGCCGCCCCACACGTACGGCAGGCCCAGCCGCGACAACGCCGCCCGCACGGCGATCGCCGCGCGCTCGTTCGGCGCGTTCACCGTCTGGCCGCCGGGCAGCTTGATCTGCGTGCCGCTGCCGTACTGGTCCGAGGGCGGGAACGTGATCGCGGACCCCGTCGAGGCGGCACCACCGCCGCCGCCGCTGTACCCGCCACCGCCTCCGCCGCCCCCACCGCCGGAGCCGCTCGCCCGCGTGCCGAGCGGACCCGCGGGCGGCGCCGACGCCGGGACCGTGGCGTTCATGCCGTTCATCAGGTCCTGCAGCCGGGCCTTGGCCGCGTTGACGATGTCCGCGGCCTCCTTCGCGTACTTCGCCGACATCCCGGCGAGCACCGCGCGGGCCTGCATCTCGGCTCCCGGGTCGGTGCTGCTCGCCGCCGCGCTGACCAGTGTGCGGGCGTCCGCGTCGAACTCCGTCAGCAGCGACTGGCACTGCTGCTGCGCGTCCTTGACCAGGCTCGTCGCGTCACCGATGGTCTGCGCGGTCTTCGACGCCCACGTCGCCGCGTCGTCGAGCGCCTGCGTGTGCTCCTTGGCCTTGACGCCGAACATGTCGCCCCGGTCGCCCACCCAGTTGCCCTGCAGGCTGGTCGCCTCGGTCTGGTGCCGCGTGCCGTACTCGGCGAGCTTCTGCGACAGCGAGTTCAGGTCCGCCTGCGCCTTGTCGGCGGCGCCGGTGTCCCCCTCCAGCTTGTCCGCGGCCTCCTTGATCGGCGCCTCGTACGGCGCCAGGTCGATCGCCACGCCTGCCCCCTCAGCCCAGGATCCGGCGGAACTGGTCGCCGAACAGCTGCTCGTCGGACTCGTAGTCACCCTTCGCGGTGCGCACCGACTGCCCCAGGTCGTGCACGGCGCCGGCGACCGAGTGGACGTGGGTGTGCATGCGGTCGAGGTGGTCGGTCAGCGAACCGTGCAGGCCGCTTTCCTCGCCGAGGTCGCCGAAGAGGTTGCCGGGCAGCGACAGGTTGGCCGCCAGGTGGTTCTTCGCCGCGCCCACGATGTCGTCCGACAGGCCACCCGCGTGCGAGTGGTATCGCGCCAGGTCGGCGGTGTCGACGGAGATCCCTTCTGCCATGCCGCCATGGTGCCCCATCGGGCAGCCCCACGGGGGTGAAACGCGGTTATTCGACCACCGCGGCGGCGCGGTAACGCCAGAACGCGGGCAGCATCGCGACCGCGACGGCGATCAGCACGACGACCAGCGCGCCACCGCCCGCCGCCGCGGCCGTGGTGCCCGCCGCGGCGCCGACCCAGCCGTGCGTGACGTCGGCGATGCGCGGCCCGCCCGCGACGACCACCGTGAAGGCGCCCTGCATGCGGCCCCGCATCTCGTCGGTCGCGGCGGCCTGCAGGATCGACTGCCGGTAGATCGCGCTGACCATGTCCGAGGCGCCGGCGAGGATGAGGAACGCGGTCGCGAGCCACAGCGTGTGCGACAGCCCGAAGCCGACGATGAACACGCCCCACGCGCAGATCGCGATCACGACCGCGACGCCCTGGCGGCGGACCCGGCCCAGCCAGCCGGAGAACAGGCCGATCACGACCGAGCCGATCGGGATCGCGGCGAACAGCCAGCCCAGCGCGAGCCCGCCACCGGGCGGATCGCCGAACGTGCGTTCTGCCATCTCCGGGAACAGGGCGCGCGGCATGCCGGCGACCATCGCGATGATGTCCACGACGAAGCTCGCGAGCAGCACCTTCTGCGTGCCCATGTAGCGGAACCCGTCGATCACGTCCCGCAGCCCGGCGCGCCGGACCTGCCCCGACAGCGGGGGCATCGACGGCAGGCGCCACACCGTGTACAGCGTGAGCAGCAGGGCGATGGTGTCGATCAGGTACAGCGTCGGCAGGCCCAGCACGGGCATCAGCGCACCGGCCGCCATCGGGCCGAAGATCGTGCCGAACATGTTCATCGTGCCGGACAGCGCGGTGGCCGCGGGCAGCAGTTCGGGCGCGACGAGCCGGGCGACGATCGCGCTGCGCGTAGGCATGTTGATCGCGAAGAACGCCTGGTTGAGGGCGAGCAGCACGAGCACGACCCACACCGAGCCGATGTTCAGCCACGCCTGCAGCCACAGCAGCGCGGAGACGACCGCGATGCCGGTGTTGCCGAACAGCAGCAGCTTCCGCCGGTCGACGGTGTCGGCGATCGCCCCGCCCCACAGACCGAACACGAGCAGCGGCACGAGTGCGACGGCGCCGGTGAGCCCGACCCAGCCGGACGAGCCGGTGAGGTCGAACACCTGCTTCGGCACGGCCACGGTGGTCAGCTGCGAGCCGATCGCGGTGACGGCGGTGCCGATCCACAGCCGCCGGAACGCGGGCACCTTCAGCGGCTGGGTGTCGATGACGATGGAACCGAACCGCTTGCGCTTCCTGCTGGACCCCGCCTCGACACTCACAACCAGCCAGCTTAGCGGAGCTAAGTAGTTGGCAGGTTGTGATTTCCGCTGGGTGAAGACCCGGCTGCCCGCGCAGGCCCGCGAAGTGCCCGCTCGGGCAGGGACCGGACTTCAGCCCGGCCCCTGCCTGTCGACGCCTACGGCGCTACGCGGTCCACCCGCCACCCGTCGTGGGTGCGGACGTAACGCAGCCGGTCGTGCAGCCGGTTCTGCTGGCCCTGCCAGAACTCCACGGTGTCCGGCTTGATCCGCCAGCCACCCCAGTGCGGCGGGAACGGCACCTTGTCCACGTCGGCGAAGCGGCGCTCGATCGCGGCCAGCGCGTTGTCCAGCTCACGCCGGCTGCGCACCACCTGCGACTGCGGCGAGGCCCACGCCCCCAGCTGCGAACCGCGCGGGCGGGAGGCCCAGTACTCGGCCGTCTCCGAGACGTCGACCTTCTCCACCTCGCCCCGCACCGTCACCTGCCGGTGCAGCGGGTACCAGGGGAAGGTCGCCGACGCGTACCGCGTCACGCTCAGGTCGTGGCTCTTCGCGGACGTGTAGTTCGTGTAGAACACCACGCCGCGCTCGTCGAGGCCCTTGCACAGCACGGTCCGCGAGGACGGCCTGCCCTCGCCGTCGGCGGTGGCCAGCACCATCGCGTTCGGTTCGGCGACACCCGCGGCGATCGCCTGGTTCAGCCAGCGCTGCAGCTGTTCCGTCCAGCTGTCCGCCAGTTCGGACTCGTCCAGGGACTCCCCTTCGTAGGCCACCCGCATTCCGGGCAGCTGCACCGCCACGTCGTCGATGTTGCCGACCTCCGGCATAAGCCAACCTCCGCGCCCGCACAACGCATCAGTAGAAGAAATGGATGGAGGTTGACGTTAGGCCCTGTGCCGCCCCGGCGAAACCCGCCGAACGGTGACGCCTACCACGACGCCGGGGAAAAGCAGCGGCTGGCTCGATCAAGATCCCGCTGTGCCGTCACCGCATCGGGTGCCAGCGCGGTGACGAGAGCGCCGCCCGCGGCGAGCGGGGACACCGACCACCACTCACCGCTCGCCGCCGCCACCTGCTCACCCACCCGCAACTCGGTCGCGAGCACCCGCCTCCCGGCGAGGTGCGCCACGCTGCGTTCCAGGTGCCCGACGTCCAACGTCTGGTGCAGCACGGGCGCCCCGTCGCGCACGACGCGCTGGGTGCTGCGCAACCGCCCCGGCCGCTCCCCCGCCCGGCCCAGCACCAGCACCTCCCGCGTGCGCAGCTTCGCCGTGGCCGCCACCGTCGCGAACAGCTCCGCCGTGTGCCGGGCCCGCGCGGTGACCACCGTGGGTTCGGGCAGGTACTCGAACACCCCGCCGTCCTCGACCTCCACCCGCACGGTCGCGCGGCTGCCGCCCTCGCGGTGCCCCGGCAGCGCCAGCGTCGCCGCCACACCCGACAGCCGCAGCCGCGCCCCGGCACCGACCAGCACGGTCAGGGTCAGCTCGTCCCCGCCCAGCGGGGCCGTCGCCGAGTTCACCAGGTGCACGACGGCGTCGCCGCGCGTGCGCTTCGGCAACAGCGTCAGCGGCGCCATCGACCGCAGCTCACGCAGCACCGTGCGGCCGTCGCGGACCTCGGCGACCAGCCGCGCGTCGGCCCTCATACCAGTTGCTTGCGGACCCAGTCGGCGACCTCCGGCGCGTCCGGGGTGTCCACAAGGGACTGTGTGATCACCGGCAGCTCGCCACGCATGCGGTGCGCGTCGGACGTCATCACGTCCATGTCCGCGCCGACGAGGTGGGCGAGGTCGATCTTGTTGATCACCAGCAGGTCCGCCGTCGTCACGCCGGGACCGCCCTTGCGCGGCACCTTGTCCCCGCCGGCGACGTCGATCACGAACACCTGGCTGTCGGCCAGCCCCCGGCTGAACACCGCCGTCAGGTTGTCGCCGCCGCTTTCGATGATCACCAGTTCGAGGCCGGGGAAGCGTTCCTCCAGCCGCTCGACCGCGTCGAGGTTCGCGGTGATGTCGTCGCGGATCGCGGTGTGCGGGCACGCCCCGGTCTGCACGGCCTCGATGCGCTCGACGTCGAGCACGCCCGCGCGGCGCAGGAAGTCGGCGTCCTCGGTGGTGTAGATGTCGTTGGTCACCACGGCGAGGTCGATCTCGTCCCCGAGCGCGCGGCACAGCGCCGCGACCAGCGCCGTCTTCCCGCTGCCGACGGGACCACCGATGCCGATGCGGAACGCGCGGCCCTGTTTCGGCTGCGCCTCGTGGTGATCGGGTTCGGGAACCGTGGGATCGAAGTTCACCGGGTGGGAGTGACCGTGTTCAGCTGGCAAAGAGACGCACCTCTTCCTCGTGGTGCCGAAGGTGGGCTTCGGCGAACAGATCGAGCGCGGGAGCGTTGGGCGCGGGCAGTTCCGCCGGGTCGGCACCCGCTGTCGCGGCGGCTTGGCCGGCGACGGCCTCCAGGTCCGGGCCCAGCCGCGCGACCATCGCGTTCACAGTGAGCGGGTCGAACCCCAGCAGCCGCACCGCTGCGCTCGCGGGCCCGCTCACGGCCAGGTAGGCGACGGCCAGCGCGGCTTCCCGCGGTGCGGCACCGGCGGCGCCCGCCAGCGCCCCGGTGACGATCGGGTGGTGCGGCCGGGGCACCACCGCCAGCAGCGTTTCGACCGCGGGCCAGGCGATCCGGCCCGCCCGCGCGGTACCCCGGCCCTGCGCCCGCGACGCCTCCCGCTGCGCGTGCGAGGGCGTGCGAGCGTCGAGTTCGGCGTCGAGCCGCAGCCAGTGTCCACTTGCGACATTCCGGCGCACGGCATGCGCTGAAGCAGCGGCGAATGCGGCGGCCAGCAGCCCCGCGGTCCACAGCCTGCCGTACAGGAACGGCGGCAGGTCGCGCTCCGCGGTCACGAGCCGGCGCGCGACGACCTCCTCCAGCCCGCCCGAATGGACGTGTCCCCCGCCGGGGAAGCGGGAGTCGGCCAGCAGCAGCGCGGTGACGTCCATCAGAACAGGAAGTACCGTTGTGCCATCGGCAGTTCGGCCACCGGCCGCGGCTCGATCAGCTCGCCGTCCACGTGCACGGCGAAGCTGTCCGGGTCCACCTGGACATCGGGCAGCGCGTCGTTGAGCACCATGTCCGCCTTGCCGACCGAGCGCGTGTCCTGGATCGCCGCCAGCCGCCGCTGAAGCCCGAACGTGCCCGCGACGTCGGCCCTGATCGCCGCTTCGGTGACGAAGTGCAGGCTCGTCTCCGCGGCCACCGACGGCTGCGCGCCGAACATCGGCCGCGCGAGCACGGGCTGCGGCGTCGGGATGGAGGCGTTCGCGTCGCCCATCGCCGCCCACGCCGGGAACCCGCCCTTGAGCACCACGTGTGGCTTCACGCCGAAGAACTTCGGTTCCCACAGCACGAGGTCGGCGAGCTTGCCGACCTCGACCGAGCCGATCTCGTGCGCCATGCCGTGCGCGATCGCCGGGTTGATCGTGTACTTGGCGACGTAACGGCGTGCGCGCAGGTTGTCGGCCGCACCGTCCCCTGGCAGCGAACCGCGGCGGGCCTTCATCACGTGCGCCGTCTGCCAGGTCCGGATGATCACCTCGCCGATGCGGCCCATCGCCTGCGAGTCGGAGCTCATCATCGAGATCGCGCCCAGGTCGTGCAGGACGTCCTCGGCGGCGATCGTCGTCGGCCGGATGCGGCTTTCCGCGAACGCGAGGTCCTCGGGCACCGACGGGTTGAGGTGGTGGCACACCACGAGCATGTCGAGGTGTTCTTCGAGGGTGTTGACCGTGTGCGGGCGCGTCGGGTTGGTCGACGACGGCAGCACGTTGGGCAGCGAGACGACCTTGATGATGTCCGGCGCGTGCCCGCCGCCGGCGCCCTCGGTGTGGTAGGCGTTGATCGACCTACCGCCGATCGCGTCCACTGTGGACTCGACGAACCCGGCCTCGTTCAACGTGTCCGTGTGGATGGCGACCTGCGCGCCGTACTCGCCGGCGACGGAGAGCGCGACGTCGATCGCGGCGGGCGTGGAACCCCAGTCCTCGTGCAGCTTCAGCCCGCCCGCGCCGGCCTCGAACTGCTCGCGCAGCGCGTCGTGGCGGACCGTGTTCCCCTTGCCCAGCAACAGGACGTTGACCGGCAGGGCGTCCATCGCGCGCAACATCCTGCCGAGGTTCCACGCGCCCGGCGTGACGGTGGTGGCCTTGCTGCCCTCGACGGGACCGGTGCCGCCGCCGACGAGCGTCGTCAGCCCGGACGCGAGCGCGGTGTCCACAAGCTGTGGACAGATGAAGTGGACATGGCAGTCGATGCCACCCGCGGTGAGGATCTTCCCGTTGCCCGCCAGCACTTCCGTGGACGGCCCGATCACCAGCGCCGGGTCCACGCCGTCCATCGTGTCCGGGTTGCCCGCCTTGCCGATGCCGACGATCCGCCCGTCCCGCACGCCGACGTCGGCCTTCACCACGCCCCAGTGGTCGAGGACCACCGCGCCGGTGATGATGAGGTCCGGCGCGCCCTCGGCGCGCGTCGCCATGCCCTGGCCCATCGACTCGCGGATGACCTTGCCGCCGCCGAACATCACCTCGTCCCCCGCGGCGGGGCCCATGCTGCGGTCCTCGGTGACCTCGATCAGCAGGTCGGTGTCGGCGAGCCGGATCCGGTCGCCGACGGTCGGACCGAACAGTTCGACGTAGCGCTCGCGGTCGACGGCGCTCACCGCTGCAGCCCCGGCACGACGCGGTTGCCCGCCAGCGGCACGAGCTCGACCTCGCGGTCCACCCCGGGTTCGAAACGCACGGAGGTGCCCGCCGGGATGTCGAGCCGCTTGCCCTGCGCCGCGTCGCGGTCGAAGTCGAGCGCGGCGTTCGTCTGCGCGAAGTGGAAGTGCGAACCGACCTGCACGGGCCGGTCGCCGGTGTTGACCACGCGCAGGGTCGTCCGGGGACGGCCGGGGTTCAGCTCGACCGGCTCGGCCGCCGGGATGATCTCGCCGGGGTGCACGGGAACCTCCTAGACGATCGGGTCGTGCACGGTCACGAGCTTCGTGCCGTCCGGGAAGGTGGCCTCCACCTGCACCGAATCGACCATTTCCGGGATACCGGGCAGCACCTGGTCCCGCGAGAGCACGCTCCGGCCGCCCGCCACCAGATCGGTGACGCTCAGCCCGTCCCGCGCGCCCTCCAGCACGTAGTCGGTGATCAGCGCGACGGCCTCCGGGTAGTTGAGCTTGACGCCGCGTTCGAGCCGCCGCCGCGCCACGTCGGCGGCGACGTGGATGAGCAGTTTGTCCCGTTCCTGGGGGCTCAGGTGCATGGGTCAGGTCTATCACCGGGAAGGCACCCAGGAGCCGCCGAGAAACACAGGATTTACACGGATGGGGCAGCCCGCACTGAATCGTTCTCGTAATCGTGACCGAAACCACCACTTCTTTCGATTGCCACCCGGGCGGCGGGGGTGCATGGTTTGGGCATCCGTGCGACGAGGCGCGTCCCCGCGCCGCGCTCGTGCGAGTAGGCCAGACGCAAGGCAAACGTCGGGGAACGCGCATCGAAAGGTCTTCTTACCGTGACTACCTCAGCGCCTGCTGCTAGCAACCAGCCTGCTTCCGAGCCGGACGACGGGTTCAAACCTGGCCTGGAGGGCGTGGTCGCCTTCCGCACCGAGATCGCCGAGCCCGACCGCGACGGCGGCGCCCTGCGTTACCGCGGCGTGGACATCGAGGACCTGGCCGGCAAGGTCAGCTTCGGGGACGTGTGGGGCCTGCTGGTCGACGGCCACTTCCGGAACCCGCTGCGGCCCGCCGAACCGTTCCCGCTGCCCGTGCACACCGGTGACGTCCGGGTGGACGCGCAGGCCGCGCTCGCGATGGTCGCGCCGATCTGGGGCTTCAAGCCGCTGCTCGACATCAGCGACGAGGAGGCCCGCGACAACCTCGCCCGCGCCTCGGTGATCACGCTGTCCTACATCGCCCAGTCCGCCCGCGGCGTGGGTCTGCCCGCGGTACCGGAGTCCAGGGTGGACGAAGCGAAGACGATCACCGAGCGGTTCCTGGTGCGCTGGCGCGGCGAGCCCGACCCGGCGCACGTCAAGGCCCTCGACGCGTACTGGGTGTCCGCCGCCGAGCACGGTCTCAACGCCTCGACGTTCACCGCACGCGTCATCGCGTCCACCGGTGCCGACGTCGCTGCCGCCATGTCCGGTGCGATCGGCGCGATGTCCGGCCCGCTGCACGGCGGTGCGCCCGCGCGCGTCCTGCCGATGATCGAAGAGGTCGAGCGCACCGGCGACGCGCGCAAGATGGTCAAGGGCATCCTCGACCGCAAGGAACGGCTGATGGGCTTCGGGCACCGGGTGTACCGGGCCGAGGACCCGCGTGCCCGCGTGCTGCGCCGGACGTGCAAGGAGCTGGGCGCGGAGCGGTACGAGGTCGCCGAGGCGCTGGAGCAGGCCGCGCTGGCGGAGCTGCGTGAGCGCCGGCCGGACCGTCCAATCGAGACGAACGTGGAGTTCTGGGCCGCGGTGATCCTGGACTTCGCGAAGGTGCCGCCGTCGATGATGCCCGCGATGTTCACCTCGGCCCGCACCGCGGGCTGGGCGGCGCACATCCTGGAGCAGAAGCGCACCGGCCGCCTGGTCCGCCCCTCGGCGTCGTACGTCGGGCCCGGCCCGCGTCAGCCGCAGGAGGTCGAGGGCTGGGAGTCCGTCGGCAGGTAGGGCTTGTCCACCGGACGGTGGACAGCGGATTCCACGGCCCGGTCGTCCCGCGGAGGGGTGGCCGGGCCGCAGTCTGTCCGCATGACCCCTGTGGTGAGCGCACGCGGACTGCGCAAGGAGTACCCGGGTCACGTCGCCGTGCACGACGTGGACCTCGAAATCGAGCACGGCGAGGTGTTCGCGCTCCTCGGCCCCAACGGCGCGGGCAAGACGACCACGGTGGAGATCCTCGAAGGCCACCGGAAACGGACGGCGGGTCACGTCTCGGTCCTCGGTGAGGACCCCGGCTCGGCGGGCCGGCACTGGCGTGTGCGGCTCGGCATCGTCCTGCAGACCGCGACCGACGCGGCCCACCTGACCGTCGCCGAGGTCGTGCGGCACTTCGCGCGCTACTACCCGCATCCCCGTGATCCCGAGGAGGTCGTCGAGCAGGTCGGGCTCACGGCGAAGGCGCACACGCGGGTGAGAGCGCTTTCCGGCGGCCAGCGGCGGAGGCTCGACGTGGCGCTCGGCATCATCGGCCGCCCGGAACTGGTGTTCCTCGACGAGCCGACGACCGGGTTCGACCCCGAAGCGCGGCGGCGGTTCTGGGCGCTGATCCGCGCGCTCGCGGACGAGGGCACGACGGTCCTGCTCACCACGCACTACCTCGACGAGGCCGAAGCGCTCGCCGACCGCGTCGCGGTGCTGGCGGACGGCCGGATCGTCGCGCAGGACACGCCGTCGGCGCTCGGCGGTCGCTCGCGCGGGGAGGCGACGGTCCGGTGGCGCGACGAGAACGGGTTCCACGAGGAGCGCACGGCATTCCCCACCAAGCTCGTCACGGAGCTGTCCGGCGGCCGGGAACTCACCGACCTCACCGTCACCAGGCCCAGCCTGGAGGACGTCTACCTGGACCTGATCGGGGGGACGGCGTGATCACGCTCGGTTTCGCCCGCGGTGGCCTGGAACTGCGCCAGTTCTTCCGGCTCAGGGAAGCCGTGGTGTTCACGTTCACCCTGCCCGCGTTCCTGATGGTGCTGCTCGGCTCGATCTTCGGCGGCACGGCGCAGGTGTTCGCCGCGGGCATGATCGGCTCGGGCATCGTGTCGACGTCCTTCGTCAGCATGGGCACGGGCATCGCCTCCGACCGCGAGGACGGGACGCTCAAACGCCTGCGCGGCACGCCGTTGCCCGCGACGGCGTACTTCCTCGGCAAGGTCGTGCTGGTCGCGGTCGCGAGCCTCGCCGAGGTCGTGCTGCTGCTCCTCGTCGCGGTCCCGCTGTTCGGGCTGGACCTGCCGTCGTCGCCCCAGCGGTGGTTCACCTTCGCGTGGGTGTTCGTGCTCGGCGTGACCAGCTGCGCGCTGCTCGGGATCGCCGCCGGCTCGCTCGCGCGGTCCGTCGCCGGCGCCACCGCGATCATGAACCTGGTCTACGTGGCGTTGCAGTTCGTCTCGGGTGTGTTCGTCACGCCCATCACGCAGCTCCCCGCCGTTATGGTCGAGGTGGCTTCGTTCTTCCCGGTGAAGTGGATCTGTCAGGGCTTCCGCTCGGTGTTCCTGCCGGACGCGATGGCCGCGAACGAGATGGCGGGGCGATGGGAACTGGGGACGGTGGCGCTGGTGCTGGGCGCCTGGTGCGTGGCGGGACTCCTGCTGTGCCGCCTGACGTTCCGGTGGGCGAACAGCCGCTGAACGCCTGGCAGCGCTACGAGTGGCTGTGGGACGTCTTCTACGCGGCCGACTACGTGGTCACGGTCGCACTGGTGCTGGCGCAGGACGGGCCGCTCGCGAGGAGGCTGGTCGCGGTCGGCGCGCTGACCGCGATCGGGGTGGCCTACCTCGTCCTGGGCAGGCGGGGCCGGCGGCCCGCGCTGTTCTGCGGGCTCGTGCTCGTGCTGGCCGTCCTCGCGATCGTCTCGCACGCGGCCGCCGGGTTCGGGTTGTTCGCCGCGTGCTCGATGCTGTTCATGGCGGCCCCGCTGCCGCTCGCCGTCGTCGCGACGGTGCCGGCGATCCTGTCCCCGGTGCTGTCCGTGCTGCTGCAGCAGGGCGTGGACGACCCGTCGCTGAGCACGCTGCTGCCGATGACCGGGATGCTCGCGGTGTTCAGCGTCTGCGTCGGGTCGTGGATCGAGCGGGTGCTGCGGCAGAGCCGCGAACGCGCCGAGCTGATCGGCCAGCTCGAAGCGAGCCGGGCGGAGGTGGCCCGGCTGTCCCACGAAGCCGGGACCGCCGCCGAACGCGAACGGCTGGCGCGCGAGATCCACGACACCCTCGCCCAGGGCTTCACGAGCATCGTGACGCTGCTGCAGGCGGTGGAGTCGGAGTGGGACGACCAGGCCGCGGCCCGGCGGCACCTCGCGCTCGCCGCCCGCACCGCCAGGGAGAACCTGACGGAGGCGCGGGCCATGGTCGCCGCGCTCACCCCGGCCGCGCTCGGGACGGGGACGCTCGCGGAGGCAATCCGGCGGCAGGCCGACCGGTTCGCCGAGGAGACCGGTGTCGAGGTGTCGTGCGACGTACCGGCGGCGCTGCCCCCGCTCGGCACGGCGAGCGAGGTGGTGCTCCTCCGCGCGGCGCAGGAGTCGCTGGCCAACGTCCGCAAGCACGCGGGGGCGCGGCACGTGTCCGTCGCACTCGCCGTGGTGCCGGGGGCGGTGCGCCTGACCGTCCGCGACGACGGCACCGGTTTCGACCCCGGCGCGGTCCGCGGTTTCGGCATCGAGGGGATGCGGGCCAGGGCGGCGCAGGTCGGTGGTTCCCTGACCGTCCGAAGTGGACGGGGAACCACGGTGGTGGTGGAGGTGCCCGCGTGATTTCCGTGCTGCTGGTGGACGACCACCCCGTCGTCAGGGAGGGGCTGCGCGGCATGCTCGAAGCCGAGCCGGACCTGACCGTGGTCGGCGAGGCGGGTTCCGGCGACGAGGCCGTCGCGGTCAACCTCGCCCGCGCGCCCGACGTCGTGCTGATGGACCTGCGGATGCCCGGGCTCGACGGCGTGGGCGCGACACGCCGGATCCTCGCCGACACCCCGGACCGCCGCGTCGTCGTGCTCACCACGTACGAAACGGACGCGGACATCCTGCGCGCGGTCGAGGCCGGCGCCGCGGGCTACCTGCTCAAGGACGCCTCGCGGGCGGAACTGGCCGGTGCGATCCGGGCGGCCGCCCGTGGTGAGACGGTGCTCGCGCCCTCGGTCGCCGGCAAGCTGGTCGCGCGCGTGCGCAACCCGGCGCCGCCACCGCTGTCCGCCAGGGAGACCGAGGTGCTCCGGCTCGTCGCGCGCGGGCACACGAACGCCGAAATCGGCCGCGCGCTGCACATCGGCGAAGCGACGGTGAAAACCCACCTGCTGCGGGTGTTCGGCAAGCTCGGCGTCTCCGACCGGACGGCGGCGGTGACCACGGCGATGGCCCGCGGTCTGCTCACGTGATCGACCACGGGCAGAATGGCCCCATGCTGCCCTCGACCGAAGCCGCCCTGCTCCGCCGGATCGCCACCGAACAGGCCGCCGCGCGGGTGCCGTCCCTGGTCGCCGCCGTCGTGCGGGACGGGGAGCTGCTGTGGTCCGGCGCGCGCGGGTTCGTCGACGGCGCCGCACCGGACGACGACACGCAGTACCGGCTCGGCTCGATCACGAAGACGTTCGTCGCGGTGCTGGTCATGCGGCTGCGTGACGAGGGCAGGCTCGACCTCAACGACCCGCTCGACAAGCACGTGCCGGGCACCGGTTTCGGCTCCACCACGGTCGGGCAGCTGCTGTCCCACACCGGCGGGCTCACGTCGGAGTCCCCCGGCTCGTGGTGGGAGCGCAGCCCCGGCGGTGACTGGGCGGCGCTGCAGGCGAGCCTCGCGCGGGACGCCCTCAAGAACCGGCCGGGCAGCCGCTTCCACTACTCGAACGTGGGCTACGGCGTGCTCGGCGAGCTCGTGGCCCGCCACCGCGGCAAGAGCTGGCTCGACGCGGTGCGCGAGGAAATCCTGGCTCCGCTGGGCCTGTCCCGCACCACGCCCCACCCCGAGGCCAGGCACGCGACGGGTTACGCGGTGCACCCGTTCGCCGACCTGGTGCTGCCCGAGCCCAGCCCGGACGCCGGCGCGATGGCGCCCGCCGGGCAGCTGTGGTCCACCGTCCGCGACCTCGCCCGCTGGACCTCCTTCATCGGCGGGGACACCGCGGACGTGCTGAACCCGGACACGATGGCGGAGATGCGCGCGGTCGCGGCCGTCGAGGACGGCGACAGCTGGACCAGCGGTTACGGCCTCGGGCTGCAGCTCGTCCGGCACCACGGCCGCCGCCTGGCCGGGCACACCGGCTCCATGCCGGGCTTCCTCGCCTGCTCGCTCGTCGACGAGAAGACCGGCACCGGCGCGCTCATGCTGGCCAACACGACGTCCGGCCCGGCGCTGCTGGCCACGACGATCGACCTGCTGGCCACGGCCGACGAGCAGGAGCCGAAGCTGCCGGCCGAGTGGCAGCCGTCCGAGGTGGACCGGTCGCTGCTCGACCTCACCGGCCTGTGGCACTGGGGCCCGACGCCGTTCCACCTGCGCCTGCTGCCCGGCGGCCTGTTCGACCTGTCGCCCGCCCGCGGCGGGGGCCGTGCCTCCCGGTTCCGCCCGCTCGGGCCGGACGAGTGGCTCGGCCTCGACGGCTACTACGCCGGGGAGACCCTGCGCGTGGGCCGCGCCGCCGACGGCACGCCGTCGTACCTCGACCTGGCCACGTTCATCTTCACCCGCACGCCCTACGACCCGGCCGCGCCGGTCCCCGGCGGGGTGGACGCCGAAGGCTGGCGTCCCGCCCACTGAGATCCGCGCCACCTCCGTCAACCGGCGGAAACGCACCTGCGACACTGGGCGCATGAGCGCTGAGCTGACGATTCCCGCTGATCTCAAGCCGTCCGACGGGCGCTTCGGCTGCGGGCCCTCGAAGGTCCGGACGGAGCAGCTCGCCAACCTCGCCTCCGAGGGGGCGAAGTACCTGGGCACCTCCCACCGGCAGAAGCCGGTCAAGTCCCTGGTCGGGCGGGTGCGCGCGGGGTTGTCCGAGCTGTTCTCCCTGCCCGAGGGCTACGAGGTCGTACTCGGCAACGGCGGCACGACGGCGTTCTGGGACGCCGCCGCGTTCGGGCTCGTGCGTGAGCGCGCCCAGCACTTCACGTACGGCGAGTTCTCCTCGAAGTTCGCCACCGTGACCAAGGGCGCCCCGTTCCTGGCCGACTCGATCGTGGTCAAGTCGGAGCCGGGCAGCGCGCCGGAGATCGCGTACGAGCAGGGCGCGGACCTCGTCGGCTGGGCGCACAACGAGACGTCGACGGGGGTCGCGGTGCCGGTGCGGCGCCCCGCGGGCAGCGAGGGCGCGCTCGTCGCGATCGACGCCACGTCGGGCGCGGGCGGTCTGCCCGTCAAGGCCGAGGACTTCGACGTCTACTACTTCGCCCCGCAGAAGTCCTTCGCCTCCGACGGCGGGCTGTGGCTCGCGCTGATGTCGCCCGCGGCGGTCGAGCGCGTCGGCGAGATCGGCGGCGGTGACCGCTGGATCCCCGAGTTCCTGTCGCTGACCACGGCGCTGGACAACAGCCGCAAGGACCAGACGTACAACACCCCGGCCGTGGCGACGTTGTTCCTGCTCGCCGACCAGATCGAGTGGATGCTGTCCAACGGCGGCCTGGACTGGGCGGTGTCGCGCACGAAGGACTCCTCGACGCGCCTGTACGAGTGGGCCGAGAAGACCAGCTACACGGTGCCGTTCGTGAAGGACCCGGCGCTGCGCTCGCAGGTCGTCGGCACGATCGACTTCGTCGACGAGGTGGATGCCGCCGAGGTCGCGAAGACGTTGCGCGCCAACGGGATCGTGGACGTGGAGCCGTACCGCAAGCTGGGCCGCAACCAGCTACGCGTCGGCATGTTCCCCGCGATCGAGCCGGACGACGTCTCCGCGCTGACGGCGTGCATCGAGTACGTCGTGGAGCGCCAGGGCAAGTAGGAGCCCGGCGAGGACGTAGCTTTCCCGCAGCGGCCAGAACGAGAAGTCCCAGACGGGGCTGACGACGAAGACGATGGTGAGCGGTACCGCCGCCCACCATCGTCTTTTCGCGTACAGCAGGGCGATCGCGGGTGCGACCCACACCCAGTGGTGCGTCCAGGAAACCGGCGAGACCAGCAGCGCACCCACGGCGCACACCAGCAGCGCCGGGACCTCGTCGCGCGCCCGCCGGATCGCGTACGCCGTCGCGGCGAGCACCAGCACCGCGGCGAGCAGCCACCAGCCCTGCCCGAGGTCGAGCCGGGCGAGCAGGCCGCGCAGCGACTGGTTGCCGATGTAGCCGGGGTCGCCGATGCGGTCGCCCTGGAAAACCAGGCTGGTCCAGTACTCCTCCGACGCGTCGGGCGCGATCAGCCACGTCAGCACCGCGCATCCGGCGAAAGTGCCCAGCGCCCTTGCCGCCGCCCGGAAATCCCGGCGTACGAAGAAGAACAGGACGAACGCCAGTGGCGTGAGCTTCACGGCCGCGGCGAGCCCGACGAGGTACCCGCGTCGCCGGAACGCCAGCACGTCGACCGCGACCAGCAGCATCAACAGGATGTTCACCTGCCCGAAGCCGAGCGTCGCGCGCACGGGTTCGCTGAACAACGCGACGGCTTGCGCGACGAGGACCAGCGGCCCGAACCGGCCGAGGCACAACGCGAGCACCGCGCCGAGCGCGACGACCGACACCACGGTCAACGCGATCAGCGCCACCTGGGGCGGCACGGTCAGCAGTGGCGCGAACACCAGCGCGGCGAACGGCGGGTACGTGAACGGCAGCCGCGTCCCGTCGCGGGTCGGCGGCAGCACCCCGTACGGGTCGCCGTGCGTGAAGAAAGCCTGTGCGCCCAACCGGTACACGTCGAGGTCGAGCCCGTCGAGCCGCTTCCACAGCAGCACGACCGCGATCAGCACGAGCTCCGCGGCACACAGGACCGCGAGCGTTTTCCGCCCCAGCACCGCGCAATCCTCCCCGAGAATCCCCTGTTCGTGACGGCGGGGGCAGGCGTGTCCCGCTGACGGGGCGCCGGGACCTGCGAGAAGATCAACGATTGGGTAACGAGGATTCGGCGCGCCTTACCCGTCAAGCCGACGCGCCGTCTTACCGTTAACACCCACAACGGTGAAGTCCGGAGGAGGCGGCTGATGCGAGCGCTGAGGGTTGTCGGGTTGCACGAGGACGGCAAGTCCATCGTGTGCGAAGACCCGGCGCGCCGCGAGCGGTTCCTCCTGCCGGCGGACGAACGGCTGCGGGCCGCCGCGCGGGGCGACATCACCCGGCTCGGGCAGCTCGAGGTCGAGATGGAGAACCAGATGCGACCACGCGAGATCCAGGCGCGCATCCGCGCGGGCGAGTCGGTGCGGCAGGTCGCGGAGTCGGCCGGTGTCCCGGAGGCGCGGGTCGAACGGTTCGCCTACCCGGTGTTGCTGGAGCGCTCGCGGATGGCGGAGCTGGCGCAGAGCGCGCACCCGGTGCGTGAGGACGGGCCGGACGTGCGGACGTTGGGCGAGGTCGTGGCTTACGCGTTCGGCGTGCGGGGGCAGGACTACGGCCACGCGGAGTGGGACGCCTGGAAGGGCGACGACGGCCGGTGGGTGGTCGCGCTGCGCTGGCAGACGGGCCGTTCGGACATGGCGGCACACTGGTCGTTCTCACCGGGCGCGCACGGCGGCACGATCGCCGCGCTGGACGAGCACGCCGAGGACCTGCTCGACCCGCACCGCACGCCACGCACGCTGCGCGCGGTCGAGCCAGAGCCGCTGGTGGAGCAGTCGCCTGAGCCCGAGGCGCCGCCCGAAGCGGAGCCGGAGCAGCAGGCGCTGATCGAGTCCCCGGAGGGCGAAGCGCCGAAGCCCAAGCCGAAGGCGCGCAAGAACCACCCCGCAGTCCCGGCCTGGGAGGACGTGCTGCTGGGGGTGCGCTCCCAGCGGGGGTAGCGGCGGCCACGGTGGGGTGAGGGTGGTGGCTGCGGGGCGCTCGGCAGGGCTGACCGCGGGCGGCCCGCGCAGCGGGCTGGCTGCGCAGCGGGCAGACTGCAGTGCAGACAGCCCGCGCGCAGCGGCTAGCTGCCGTGCGGGCAGCCGCGCAGCGGGCGGCCTGCGCAGCGGCTAGCTGCTGTCCGGCGCGCACCTGCCGGGGCAGCCCGCGCCCAGCGGCTGGCTGCGGTTCGGCGCGCACCCACTGGGGCAGCTCCGTGGGCTCGCCACTCAGGGCCACTCGGGCCCTCCGCCACGGCTCTCTCCAGCTCCTGCCACCTCGCGGTGGCCCGACAGCCCGCCACCACGGCGGCCGCCGCCACGGGCCACCGCAACCCGCCGCCACCGGCCCTCTTCAGCTCCTTTGCGCCCGCCGCCTCGGGCCCCGGCAGCCCGCCACGTCGCGCTCCAAGTCGCCGCGGCCGACCCCGCCAGCTCCTGCCACCTCGCGGTGGCCCGACAGCCCGCCACCAAGGCGCCCGCCGGTGGGGCCACCACAACCAGCCGCCACCGGCCGTCTTCAGCTCCTTGCGCCCCACCTCGGGACCACCCAAGGCCACCGGCTCAGCCTGCCCCGCTACCTCGCGCTGCCCCGATTGCTCGCCGCCCCGGCGCCCCGCCTCGGGGCACCCCTGCCCGCCGCCACCTGCCCGCCGCCACCGGCCCGCCAGCTCCTGCCCCGCCTCGGGCGCCCCAGACCACCGCCCGCTCCCGTCACTGCCACCTCGCGGCCGCCCGGTAGCCGCCACCACAGCGCCCACCCCCAGCCCCCAGCGCCCCCACCGCACCCCTCACAACGCCACGGTCAGCACCCCGAACCACGCCAGCACGCAGCCCGCCGCCGCGCCCAGGGCCAGCCAGCGCACGATCGGCAACCGCCGGGCCAGCCACAGCGACGGGGCGAGACCCGCGGTCACGATCACCGCCGCCAGCACCACCACCCAGCCCGCCGTCTCCTCGGCCAGCGCGGACGCCAGCGCCACCATCGCGGTGATCACGACGGCCGCGACGAAACCCGCCACCACCAGGCCCGTCCCCCACGGCGTCGGCTCGTTCCCGATCTCCACACCGCCGAACAGCCGCTGCCCCAGCGACGGGCGGGCCGGGTCGGCCGGGCTCGGCTGGACCGCGACCTCCTCGTCGGTCACCGGGTCGACGTAGTGCACCGTCGTGCCCATCACCGTCGCCACACGGGCGGCGAGCTGCCGCCCCCGGTGCGACACAATCGGGGCCGCCTCGCTCGGCTCCCCGGCGTCCTGCGCGCGCCGGACGGCCGCGGCGACGCGCGCCCACTCGTGCAACGCGTCGGCCAGTTCCGCACCGAGCGCGAGGCTGTGCGGATCGACTTCCCGCGTGTACGCCTCGCCGTGCCCCTTGAGCACGGCCCGCTCCCCGCGGATGCGCAACTCCACGCGTGTGCCTCCCCGTCCTGCGCCTGTGACCGCCCGCAATCTACCGCCCGGCCAGCTCGTAGAAGGCGACCGCGGCGGCCGTGGCGACGTTGAGCGAGTCCACCCCCTCGCCCATCGGGATCCGCACCGCGACATCGGCCGCCGCGAGCGCCTCCGCCGTCAGCCCCGGGCCCTCCGACCCCAGCAACAACGCCACCTTGCCCGCGTCCCCCGCCAGCTCCCGCACCGTGATCGAGTCCGCCCGCGGGGTCAGCGCCGCGACGCGGAAACCGTTTTCCCGCAACCACGTCAGGCCCGCCGGCCACGGTTCGAGCGGGGCGAACGGCACGCGGAGGACGTTCCCCATCGAAACACGCACACTGCGCCGGTACAGCGGATCGGAACAACCCGGGCCGAGCAGCACCCCGCCCACACCCAGCGCCGCCGCGTTGCGGAACAACGCGCCGAGGTTCTCGTGATCACCGACGCCTTCCAGCACGGCCACGACCCGTGAGCGCGCCACGACGTCCTCGGCGCGCGGCTGTGGCGCCCGGTCAGCCACGGCGAGCACCCCGCGGTTGAGGTGGAACCCGACGATCTCGGCCATCACCTCGGCGGACGTGGTGTACGCGGGCACGTCCACCCCGGCCAGGTCCGGCGCCAGCTCCTCCACCCGCCTCGGCACGCCTAAAACCGCGCGGACGGGGTAATCGGACGCGAGCAGGCGGCGGACGACGACGGTCCCCTCGGCGATCACCAGGCCACGGCCGCCAGGACGGTCGGGCCGCCGGTCGGCGGTGGACAGGTCGCGGAAGTCGTCGACACGGGGGTCGTTGACCTTGTCGATGGAGATGCGTTGCGCCACAGGGACGAGTTTGGCGGTGGGGGAATTGCTCCGAACGAGCTGGGTACCGCTACGACGAACGGGTCACGGAGCGGTGCCCGGGAGGCAAAGTCCGCCACAGTACCAATTTGGCCGATAGCCGGGGACGCGATGCTGTGCGACTGTTGTCCGCCGGGCAACACCGCCAAGACCGCGCGATGGTCCCGGACGAACGAAGCAGGGAAGGCATGGGCCAGGATCTTTCGGCTGACGGCTTCAACCCACGCGACCGGGCCCGGTACCGCCGGAAGGTCCAGCGGTGTCTGGACACCCTCGGCAGGATGCTCGGTGACGGCGGGTTCTCGTTCCCCCGAAGACACATCGGCCTCGAGGTGGAGCTGAACCTCGTCGACGAGGAGATGCGCCCGTCGATGAGCAACCAGGAAGTGCTGGAGGCGCTGGACAACCCGTCGTTCACGACCGAACTCTCCCAGCACAATATAGAGCTGAACGTGCCGCCGCGGCCGCTCGCGGGGAACTCCGCGATCGAAATGGAACGCGACCTCCGCGGTTACCTCCGCGAGGCGGACGACCGGGCCCGGCGTTCGGGTGCGCGCCTGGCGGCGATCGGCATCCTGCCCACGCTCACCGCGGAGCACTTCGACCAGAAGTGGATCACCAACAGCGCGCGGTACACGATGCTCAACGACCAGATCTTCGCCGCGCGCGGCGAGCAGGTGACGCTGTCGCTGGACGGCCCGGGCCTGCCGGGGCACGAGCCGGAGCGGCTGCGCACGCATTCCGAGTCGATCCTGCCGGAGGCGGCGTGCACGTCGCTGCAGCTGCACCTGCAGGTCGCGCCGGAGGAGTTCGCCGCGCACTGGAACGCCGCCCAGTGCCTCGCGGGCGTGCAGGTGGCGGTGGGCGCGAACTCGCCGTTCCTGCTGGGCAAGGCGCTGTGGCACGAGACGCGCATCCCGCTGTTCCTCCAGGCGACCGACACCCGGCCGGAGGAGCTGAAGAACCAGGGCGTGCGGCCGCGGGTGTGGTTCGGCGAGCGGTGGATCACGTCGATCTTCGACCTGTTCGAGGAGAACGTCCGGTACTTCCCCGGCCTGCTGCCGGAGACCGACGAAGAGGACCCGGTCGACGCGCTGGACTCCGGCCAGGCGCCCAAGCTCGCGGAACTGCGGTTGCACAACGGGACCGTGTGGCGCTGGAACCGCCCGGTGTACGACGTGGTGGACGGCAAACCGCACCTGCGCGTGGAGAACCGCGTCCTGCCCGCCGGGCCCACCGTGGTCGACATGATGGCGAACGCGGCGTTCTTCTACGGCGCCCAGCGTGCGCTGGCCGAGGCCGAACGTCCTCTGTGGACACGGATGTCGTTCCAGGCCGCCGAGGAGAACCTGTACGCGGGTGCCCGCAACGGGTTCGAGGCGCAGCTGTACTGGCCGGGCATCGGCTGGGTACCACCCGACGAGCTGACCCTGCGCGTGCTGCTGCCGCTGGCCTACGACGGGCTGCGCACGGCCGACGTCGCGGAGGCCTCGATCGAGCGGTACCTCGGGATCATCGAGCAGCGTTGCCTGGCCAAGCGCAACGGAGCGTGGTGGCAGCGGCGGATGGTGGAGCTGGCCCAGCAGCACGGCGCGGACCGCGAGAGCGCGCTGGCGACGATGCTGGAGCGCTACCTGGAGCTGGCCGCGACGGACGAGCCGGTGCACACCTGGCCGGTCGAGCTGTGAACTTAGGCTAGCCTAAATAGCCTGGCTCACTTACGCTCGATCACATGGCGGCTCCCCTCACAGCGGAACAGCTCCCGTTCTCGGCGCTACTGCGCGAGTCCACCCGGGACGTCCACGAGCGCGCGCACCACTCCGCGTTCATGAGCACGCTCTTCGACGGCGGGCTCACGCTGGACGGCTACGCCAGGCTCGTCACGCAGTACTACTTCATCTACCAGGCGATCGAAGAGGCCGCCGACGCGCAGCGGGACCACCCCGTGGCGGCGCCGTTCGTCGTGGACGAGCTGCGCCGCGTGCCCGCGCTCGAAGCCGACCTGGCCTTCTTCCTCGGCGAGGACTGGGCGGACCGCATCGAACCGGTGCCCGCCACGGAGGACTACGTCCGCCGCATCCGGACCGTCGCCTTCGACTGGCCAGGCGGCTACGTCGCGCACCACTACACGCGCTACCTCGGCGACCTCGCCGGCGGGCAGGCCGTCCGCGCCCTGCTCAAGCGCACCTACAGCGTCGAAGGCCCCGGCGCGCTGTTCTACGCCTTCGACATCGGCAACGTCCCCGCGTTCCGCAAGCGCTACCGCGCCTGCCTGGACGAAGCGCCGTGGGACGAGGCCGAGCGGCGCCGGATCGTCACGGAGACGCTGACCGCGTTCGAGTGCAACATCGCCGTCTTCGCCGACCTCGCGGGCGAGCTCGACGCGTTCCGCGCGTGATCACCGGCACACCCGGTTGACCTCCAGCAAGCTGGAGCTTGCAGGCTGGGCAGCACAGGGGTTCCCGGGTGCTGGACGGCCAAGATCCCGGTTAGCCCCCCGATACGGTTGCTACTAGGTTTGGTAGCGCAGGGATTGTGCGCACACGAAGAAGGAGGGCTGATGGCCCGGTACGAGCTTCCGGATCTGGACTACGACTACGGCGCACTCGCGCCGCACATCTCGGCTCAGATCAACGAGCTGCACCACAGCAAGCACCACGCCACCTACGTCAAGGGCGCGAACGACACCCTGGACAAGCTCGCCGAGGCGCGCGACAAGGGTGACTTCGGGTCCATCGTCGGGCTGGAGACCACGCTGGCCTTCAACCTGGCGGGGCACGCGAACCACGTCGTGTGGTGGAAGATCCTCTCGCCGGAGGGTGGCGACAAGCCGACCGGTGAGCTGGCGCAGGCCATCGACGACGCGTTCGGCTCCTGGGACAAGTTCCAGGCGCAGTTCACCGCCGTGGCCACCACGATCCAGGGCAACGGCTGGGCCGCGCTGTCGTGGGACCCGGTCGGCAAGACGCTGATCACCCAGCAGCTGCGCGACCACCACAACAACCTGATCCTGCCGACGATCCCGATCCTGCTGGTGGACGTGTGGGAGCACGCGTTCTACCTGGACTACAAGAACGTCAAGGCGGACTACGTCAAGGCGCTCTGGAACGTCTACAACTGGGCCGAGATCAGCAAGCGGTTCGACAACGCCGTCTCGGGCGGCAACGGCCTGCTCCTCTGACCGGGGTAGCGCGACCGGGGTCCTTCCACAGCGGAAGGGCCCCGTTTTCGTTTTCCGGTTGACCTCGACCGTGGTGGAGGTGCGACGGTAGCGGCATGGACGTCGACGCCTACCTCGCCCGCATCGGTGCACAGCGGCCCGCCGCCCCCACCGCGGCGGCACTGGCCGAGCTGCACGAGCGCCACGCCACGTCGGTGCCGTTCGAGAACCTCAGCGTGCACCGGTACGAGCCGATCGTGCTGGCGGAGGACGCGCTCGTCGACAAGATCGTCCGGCAGCGGCGCGGCGGGTTCTGCTACGAGCTCAACGGCGCCTTCGCCGCGCTCCTGCGGGAGCTGGGCTTCACGGTCTCGCTGCTCGCGGCGCGCGTGTACCGCGGGGACGGCCGCTTCGGCTCCCCGTTCGACCACCTGGCGCTGCGGGTGGACCTGGAGGAGCCGTGGCTGGCGGATGTCGGGTTCGGCCGGTTCGCGCGGCGGCCGCTGCGGATGACGGCGTGCGAGGCGCAGCCGGACGCCGAGGGCGAGTTCCTGGTGCTCGACGCGCCGGACGGGGATCTGGACGTGCGGCACGACGGCGAGCCGGTGTACCGGCTGGAGCGGCGGCCGCGGCGGCTGGCCGATTTCGGGCCGACCTGCTGGTGGCAGGCGACCTCCCCCGACTCGCACTTCACGCGGCAGCTCCTGTGCACCCTGCCGACGCCCGGCGGCCGGGTCACGCTGGCCGGGGACAAGCTGATCGAGCAGGTCGACGGGAAACGCGTCGAGCGGGTGCTGGCCGGGCGGGAGATCGTGGACGCGTACCGGGAGTACTTCGGCATCGACGTGAACGAGGCCCCGTCGCCAGGAGTGTTCCCGGCGGCGGGGCCTCGCCCGTTCCCGAACTGACTGCCGCTCCCACCACGAAGCGGACGCGTCTGAGGTTAGCCTAACCTCAGCAGTCTCCGCAAGACCGGGTTCCGGTGCGGACCGTAATCACCCGATCGCGTAGCCGTGCCACCGTTGATCACCACGCTCCGCGCCCGCTGTAGCCTCCCGGGCGTGAAGACGTCAGCCGTCGTGGGAATCGTGGTGGCCGTGCTGTGCTCGTTCGCCTCGGTGGCGACCGCGGCGGGGTACCTGTGGACCCGGGCGGACGTCGAGCAGCCCCTGCCGGCGCGCGCGTTGCCCGCGCAGTGGCCGGGCAAGGACGGGCAGGCGCTGCGCACCGTGCCGCTGCCGACGGGGGAACTGGTGACGGCGCTGCCCGCCCAGACTGGCGGGCAGGTGCTCTGCCAGACCCTCGACCAGGAACGCTGGGAGGCGCTGCTCGGTGGCAAGGCGCTGCGCGAGGTGCGCGACGGGGCCTGCCACGTCCTCACGACGACGAGCGAGGTGCTGCTCGCGCTCGACGAGCAGGGGGCGGTGCTCCGCGATCCGGCCTCGGTCGACGTCGCCGGACGCCCCGGCGAGCTGGAGTACCTGCCGCCGAAGGTCAACGCCCGGCTCGACGTCCGGCTCGTCGACGCGCCGGCCAGCGCCCAGGTGCACCCGTTCCTGCGGGTCGAGGTGTCGGGCACCGGCGCGGTCGACACCCTGACCGAGTCGATCGCGCGGGAGGTCGTGTCGGCGGCGATGACGCCCGGGCCCGCACTGCCCGCCCGCGCCGCGGACGGCTCGATCCCCCTGCAGCGCCCCGCTCCCGTGGCGATCGTGGACGCGCCGTGGCCGGTGATCTCGTGGCAGCTGTGCGCCGAGCTGAGCCGGGCACTGGGCGGCACCGGCAGGCCGCGGTTCGACGGCCGCTGCACGGTGCGCGGCGTCGAGGCGGTCTACACGGACAAGGTCACCCCGCGCGTCTTCCCCGAGCAGATCGCCGGGCGGCCCGCGGTGGTCACCGGCAACACCGTGGCGATCAAACTCACCGACGACAGCACGCAGGAGCTGACGATCACCGGCGCACGGGACCCGCGCGGCCTCGCCGAAGCCGTGTTGCCCCGGCTGCTGGGCCGTTGATCATCCTGGAGCCGCAGGACCTGCGTGCCGTCACCGCGTACGCGGCGGCCTGCGCGCAGGAGGTCCTGCCGCTCTTCGAGGCCGAGCACCCCGCCGACACCCGCCCCCGCGAGGCGATCGACACCGCGTGGGAGTTCGCCCGGGGCGGCGAGCGCGGCAAGGCGCTGCGGGACACGGCGTGGGCGGCGCTCAAGGCGGCCAAGGAAGCGGCGACCCCGGCCGCGAGCGACGCGGCACGAGCCGCGATGTTCGCCGCCTCCGCCGCGTACCTGCACCCGCTGGCCGACGCCAACCAGGTGAAACACATCCTCGGCGCGGCCGCCCACGCGGCGCGAGCGGCCGGTGATGCCCCGGAGCACCTCGAACGGGCGCTGCGGCTCGCGACGCCCGCGGTCGTCGACGTGCTCCGCCGCTACCCGCCCGCGCCGCCCGGCGGCGGCCGGGCCGGTGAGCTGCTCCGGACCCTCGATCAGGAACTCCGGAAAAACTTCCGCGCCTGATGTCGAGATCCAGTGTTCCGCTCCGTCCCCGTGCTGAAAGCGACCACAATGGGCCGCACCAGCACCGAGGAGAACACGATGGCGAAGTACCTGCTGCTCAAGCACTACCGCGGCGCTCCCACCCCCGAGAACGACGTCCCGATGGACCAGTGGACGCCGGAGGAGATCTCGGCGCACGTCCAGTACATGCGTGATTTCGCGGCGAAGCTGGAGGGCACCGGCGAGTTCGTGGACGCGCAGGCGCTGGCTCCCGACGGCGTGTTCGTCCGGTACGACGGTGAGGGGCGGCCGCCCGTGACCGACGGCCCGTTCCCCGAGACCAAGGACCTCATCGCGGGCTGGATGATCATCGACGTCGACAGCCACGAACGCGCCGTCGAACTCGCCGGGGAGCTGTCGGCCGCGCCGGGGAAGGACGGGAAGCCGATCCACGAATGGCTGGAGCTGCGGCCGTTCCTCACCGAGCCGCCCACGGTGACCGAGTGAACGAGTCTTCGCTGCGGGAGCTCGTGCCCGCGGTGCTCGGCATCCTCGTCCGCCGCGGAGCCGATTTCGCGGCGGCCGAGGACGCCGTGCAGGAAGCGCTGATCGAGGCGCTGCGCGTGTGGCCGGCCGACCCGCCGCGGGACGCGAAGGGCTGGCTGGTCACGGTCGCGTGGCGCAAGTTCCTCGACGCCACCCGCGCGGACGCCGCCCGCCGCCGCCGGGAGGACGTCGTCGAGGACGAAGCGCCGACGGTGTCCACAGTGGACGACACGCTGCAGCTGTACTTCCTGTGCGCCCACCCGTCGCTGACCCCGGCGTCCGCAGTCGCACTCACGCTGCGCGCCGTCGGCGGGCTGACGACCCGCCAGATCGCGCAGGCCTACCTGGTGCCGGAAGCGACGATGGCCCAGCGCATCAGCCGGGCCAAGCGCACCGTCTCCGGCGTGCGGTTCGACCAGCCCGGCGACGTCGGAACCGTGCTGCGGGTGCTCTACCTCGTCTTCAACGAGGGCTACTCCGGTGACGTCGACCTCGCCGCCGAGGCCATCCGGCTGACCCGCCAGCTCGCGACCGTCGTCGACCACCCCGAGGTGGCGGGGCTGCTCGCCCTCATGCTGCTGCACCACGCGCGGCGGGCCACCCGGATCGCGCCCGACGGCAGCCTGGTGCCGCTCGCCGAGCAGGACCGGAGCCGCTGGGACACCCGGCTGATCGCCGAGGGCGTCGGGATCCTGCAGGCGGCGCTGGCGCGTGACCAGCTGGGCGAGTTCCAGGCGCAGGCCGCGATCGCCGCGCTGCACGCCGACGCCCCCACCGCGGAGGAGACCGACTGGGTGCAGATCGTCGAGTGGTACGACGAGCTCGTGCGCCTGACCGACAGCCCCGTCGTCCGGCTCAACCGCGCGGTCGCTCTCGGCGAGGCGGACGGGCCCCGCGCCGGGCTGGCCGCGCTCGCCGAGCTGGACGGTTCGCTGCCCCGCCACACCGCCGCCGCGGCCTACCTCCACGAACGCGACGGCGACCTGGCGAAGGCCGCGAAGCTGTACGCCGAGGCCGCAGCGAAGGCAACGAACCTCGCCGAGCGCGACCACCTCACCCGTCAGGCCGCGCGGCTCAACGCGCGGCTCCGGTGACGGGTTCCGCGCCCAGCAACGCAGTCACGGCGCTGCGGCGGCTGTCGAGCGCCTTCAGCTCGGCCTCGATGCGGTCCAGTGTGCCGCGCATCGCCGCGACGACGCTGGGGCACAGCTCGATGTGCGGACGGCTGCCCTTGGCGCACGGCAGCAGCTGCGCCACCGTGCGCGAGTTGAACCCGGCGTCCAGCAGAGCCCGGATCTGCGCCACCCGGACGACCGCGTCCTCGCCGTACTCGCGGTAGCCGTTGCCCGTGCGGTCCGGCCGCAGGAGCCCCTGCTCCTCGTAGTACCGCAGCGCCCTCGTGGTCGTGCCCGCCCGCCGGGCCAGTTCACCGATCCGCACACCCACCTCCGCCTTGACCTTGACGCCGACGTCAACGCTTACCTTCGCGCCATGATTTCCGCACTGCTGAAGGACATCGACGTCGTCGACGAAGGCACCGGTCCGGTCGTCGCGCTCGCCCACGGCGCGGGCGGGGGCGTCCGGGAGAACTTCGGCCCGCTCATCTCCGCGGCCGGGGACCTCCGGTTCGTCGGGCCCTACTACCCCGGCGCGGGCAAGACACCACTGGCGACCGAGCCGTTGTCACTCGAACGCCTGGCCGACACGGTCGTCGCGGCGGCACTGGAAACGGGGGCCGAACGGTTCCCCGTCGCCGGGCTGTCCCTGGGCGCGGCTGTCGCCGTGACCGCGGCCGTCCGGCACCCCTCGCACGTCAGCGGCCTGGTGCTGACCGTCGGCGTCGCGCGGCACGACGCGCAGTTGCGTGCCTACGCGACGGTCTGGCGGCGGCTGGCCGAGCGCGAGGACTTCGACGCCCTCGCCGAGTTGATGCTGCACGCGGCCGGCTCACCGGCGGCGCTGGCGGCGCTCTCGCCCGCCGACCACGCCGAGGCGGTCCGGCAGATCCGCCAGGGCTACCCGGCGGGCGGCGCGGCGCACGCCGAACTGGCCGCCCGGACCGACGTCACCCCGCTGCTCGGCGCGATCGACGTGCCGACGCTCGTCGTCGTCGGCGGGCAGGACCGGATCGTCCTGCCCGACACGGCCCGGCTGTTCGCGACGGGGATCCGCGGCGCCGAGCTGGTCGAGTACCCCGGCGCCGGGCACATCTTCAGCCCGCCGGAGGCCGCCCGCTGGGCTTCGGACGTACTCCCGTTCCTGCGCCGGGTGGTGGCTTAAGCCGCTTTCCGGGACAGCACGCGGAGCCCGGCCAGCCGGTAGCCCTTCGCGAGGCCGCCGCGGCGGGCCAGCACCGCGGCGCACGCCACGGCGGCCAGCGCGGAGACCACCCCGCCGATGTAGAACGGCGACCGGCCGCCGAAGGTGTCAGCCATCCAGCCCACCATCGGCCCGCCGACCGGGTTGCCGCCGATCAGCACGAGCACGTAGATGCCCATCACGCGGCCACGCATCTCGGGGCTGACCGCCGTCTGCACGAGCGAGTTGGCCGTGTTGAGGAACGTGATCGTCGCGAAACCCAGCGGGATCAACGCGATCCCGAACGCGAGGTAGCTCGGCATGAACGCCGCCGCGAACTCGACCGCGCCGAGCGCGAACGCGGAGATCAGCAGCAGCCGCACCCGCGGCCCGCCCTTGGTCATCCGCCGCGCCGCCATCAGCGAGCCGGTGAACGTGCCGACCGCGAGCAGCGTCGACAGCAGGCCGTAACCGTCCGCCTCGGTGCCGAACACGTTGCCCGCCACGATCGCCAGCGACGTGAAGAACGTGATGCCGAACGTGCTCACGAAGAACACCAGCACCATCACGGTCATCAGGTCCGCGCGGCCGCGCACGTAGGTGAGCCCTTCACGCAGCTGCCCCTTCGCCCGCTCGACGACCGGGCCGCGGAACAGCTTGTCCGGGTCCATCAGCGCGAGACCGGTGATCACGGCGAGGGTGCTGGCGGCGTTGGCGAGGAACATCCAGCCCGTGCCGACCCACGTGATCGCGAACCCCGCGATGGCGGGGCCGACGATGCGCGCCATGTTGAACACCGACGAGTTCAGCGCGACGGCGTTCGGGATCTGCTTGCGCCCCACCATCTCCGCGACGAACGACTGCCGCGCGGGCACGTCGAGCGCGCTGAAGATGCCGAGCACGAAGCACAGCAGGTACACCTGCCACAGCGCCACCAGGCCGGTGACGTTCAGCAGCCCCAGCACCAGGGCCTGCACGCCGATCCCGCTCTGGATCAGGATGCACAGCTTCCGCTTGTCCACCCGGTCGGCCAGCACGCCGGCCCACAGCGACAGCAGCACGGTCGGCGTGAACTGCAGCGCCACCGCGATGCCCAGCGCGATCGGGTTGTTGCCGGACAGCTCGAACACGAGCCAGTCCTGCGCGATGCGCTGCATCCAGGTGCCGATGTTCGAGACGACCTGCCCGGAGAAGAAGAGCCGGTAGTTCCGCACCCGCAGCGAGGCGAACATGCCCGGCTTCGGCTTCGGCGGCTCGGCGGCCGGTGGAGGAGCCTGACCCCGGGTAGCTGTCGTCGTCGGATGAGTCTTCGCCTGGCTACCCGTGTCTGGTCGCACCGTTACTCGTTCCCCGCCATTCTGTCGATGAGCTCGGCGGCGCGGGCGAGCACTTCCCGCTCGTCGCCGCTCAGTTCTGCCAGCTTGCGGTCCAGCCACGCCTCGCGCACGGAGATCATCTCCTCGACGAACGCCGTGCCACTGGACGTGAGCGCGACGATCGACTGCCGCCCGTCCGTCGGGTGCGCGCTGCGCTCGACGTAGCCCATGTCCTCGAGCGCGGCGATGACGCGCGTCATCGACGGCGGCTGCACGCCCTCCTTCGCGGCCAGCTTGCCGGGCGTCAGCGCCCCGCATTTGTGCAAAGTGGACAGCGCGGCGAGCTGCGTCAGCGAGACGTTCTGGTCGGTCCGCTGTGCCCGGAGCTTGCGGTTCAGCCGCACGACGGCGAGCCGGAGGCGGCTCGCCAGCTGGGGCTCACGCATTTCGGGCACATAGTTAGCATACCTTACGATCGGCGGTGCGTGCTCACCGCAGCGCGGCCTGGATCGGCCCGACGGCGAAGTACGCGACGAACGCCACAGCGATGGCCCACATCAGCGGGTGGATCCGCCGGGCCTTCCCGGTCACGGCCTGGATCACGACGTAGCTGATGAACCCGGCGCCGATGCCGTTGGCGATCGAGTAGGTGAACGGCATGACCACGATCGTGAGGAACGCCGGGAGCGCGATCGAGAAGTCCGTGAAGTCGATGTCGCGGACCTGCGCGATGAGCAGCGCCCCGACCACGACGAGCGCGGGCGCGGCGGCCTCGACCGGCACCGACTGGTACAGCGGGGTGAGGAACATCGCGGCGAGGAAGAGCACGCCGGTGACGATGTTGGCCAGCCCGGTGCGGGCGCCTTCGGCGATGCCCGAGGCCGACTCGACGAACACGGTGTTGGAGCTGGCGGAGCCGAGCCCGCCGGCGGCGCCCGCGAGCCCCTCGACGAACAGCGCGCGCCCGACGCGGGGCAGCTGCCCGTCGGGGCCGAGCTGCCCGGCTTCCTTGGCGAGGCCGGTCATGGTGCCCATGGCGTCGAAGAAGTCGGCCAGCACCAGGGTGAACACGAGCAGGATGACGGTGATGATCGGCAGCCGGGTCCAGGCACCGAAGGAGACGTCTCCGACGAGCGACAGGTCGGGCAGGCTGAGGACCTTGTCCGGCAGTGCGGGGTAGCCGAGGTTCCAGCCCTTGGGGTTGGTGCCGTTCGACGGGCCGGCGTGCACGATCGCTTCGACGACGATCGCCAGCACGGTCGTGGCGAGCACGCCGATCAGGATCCCGCCGCGGACGCGCTTGGCGACGAGCGTGCCGGTGATCAGCAGGCCGACGACGAACACCGCGGTCGGCCAGGAGGCGATGGAGCCGCTGATGCCGAGGCCGACGGGGACGGTGGTGTTGGCGGCGTCCGGGAGCCGTCGCACGAACCCGGCGTCGACGAGGCCGATGAAGCAGATGAACAGCCCGATGCCCGCGGCGATGGCGGATTTCAGCGCGGCCGGGACCGCGTTGAACACGGCCGTGCGGAAGCCGGTGAGCACGAGGACGACGATGATGACGCCCTCGATCACGACCAGCCCCATCGCCTCGGGCCAGGTGACCTGCGGGGCGATGGTGACGGCGACGAGGCTGTTGATGCCGAGGCCGGTCGCGATGGCGAAGGGGTACTGGGCGACGAGGCCCATCAGGATCGTCATGACCCCGGCGACGAGCGCGGTGACCGCCGCGACCTCGGGGACGGGCAGGATGCCGCCGAGCACGTCGCGGTGGGCGCCGGCGTCGGAGGGCGAGAAGCTGCCGATGATCAGGGGGTTGAGCACGACGATGTACGCCATGGTCACGAAGGTGACCAGCCCGCCCCGGATTTCCCTGCCGGTCGTCGAGCCGCGCTCGCTGATCTTGAAGAAGCGGTCGAGGGCCGACCGGCTGCCCAGCTGGGTCATGCTTCCGCCTTCGTGGAGGTCATCGGGAACTGGCCGGTAGCCTTCCAGGCGTGACCGACAACGGTGGGGATGGTAAAGGCTCGCTGCGCCCGGTGCCCGAGTTGCCTCGGCAACTGACGGCGATGTTCCCCCTCGTGACCGTCGGGACCGTGCTCTGGTTGGGTGGTTTTGTCGCTTTCGCCGTGCACGACTGGGGTGGGGGACGGCCCGCGTCGGTGTGGCTGTGGACGTGCGGGGCGGGGGTTGTGATCAGTCTCATCGGGATGGGCATCATGACCTGGCAGAGAACCGCCGCAAGGCGCGGTTCGAGGGCGGCCCAGACGGGGCTTTGAGGTTCGGGTCTGGTGGGGCCTGTGGGGTTTGTGGGGCTGCTGGGGCTTGCGGGCACAGTCCGCTGAGACTTGCGGGCTCAAGCCGCTGCCATCACCCGCACTGCTTCGCCGACGTCAGCAGCCACCCGCGACCGCCGCATCCACCGCACGAGCCGCCGCCAGCAGCCATCCGGCTCAGGTCAGCAGATCCGCCACCTGCGTCGACCTCGCGCGTTGCCGACCGCAGCCACCCAGCTCACCTCAGCAGCTCGGCCGCCTACATCGGCCTCGTGCGCCGCCTCCACCAGCCATCCGGCTCAGGTCAGCAGGGTCAGCGGATCCGGCTCCTCCAGCAGCGCCGCGATGAGATGCCGGTCCTCCCAGCGACCGGCCGCCCAGGCGAAGGCCCGCGCCAGGCCCTCGGGGGTGTCGGCCGCGTGATGTTCCCCGTGAAACCGGCCACTATCGACCCACCACGGCGCGTCGTGCTTGACTCCGGCCACCTCGACCGTCAACTCCTCGTGCACCACGACCCCGCCGTCGGGGAACGGGATGTCCAGCAGCTCCGCGACCAGGCGGATCGCCGTGAGTTCGGACCACGGGACGTACTCGCCCTCGGGCAGGCTCGCCGACACCAGCTCGCTCAGCACCGGCACGTCCAGCACCTCCGCCAGCCGCTCCGCCAGGCCAGGCAACCCCTCCCCGCCTGAGGCGTGCTCCGCCGGACCTCCCGGAGCCAGATCCGCGTCACCCGCGAACGGCGCCGCCGGACCTCCGGAAGCCAGATCCGCATCGCCCGCGAACCGGCCCGCCGAACCGCCGCCCGCCAGCCCCGCATCGCCCGCGAACGGCACCGCCGGACCTCCAGCCCCGGGCGCAGCCGGACCTCGGGAAGCCAGATCCGCATCACCCGCGAACGGCACCGCCGAACGTCGGGCCCCCAGCCCAGCCGGACCTCCGCCCGCCAGCTGCCTCGCCGAGCGCTCCTCCGCCGCCAGCCCCTCCGCTGCCGACCCCGCGAGAGCCACCCCCGGCCGACCCGCCCCCACGCGCCGCACCGACCCCACCTCCGGCACCGCGACCAAACGCCCCGCCGGCCACACCGCCGCCAGCCAGGGCCGGTCCAGCACCGCCGCCTGCTCCGCCGCCACGACCGAACCGTCGACCGTCCGCACGCGCTCCGGCGGGTCCAGCTCCTGCCACTCCAGCCCGGCCGCCGCCACCGCCCGGTACGCCCGCCCCACGAGCCCGGGCGCGATCACCCGCTCCGGATCGCCCAGGCGGTCCAGCACGTCGGCGGCGTCCTCGAGGTCCGCGACCACCAGCTCCGCCCGCACACCGGCCAGCGCGAGCACCTCCGGCCGCACCCCGACGTCCGGCACCGGGTCGTACAACCCCGCCAGCCCGTCCGCGTCCGGCAGCCGCCACTCCGCCGGCGCCCGCCCCGCCAGCACCGCGTTCCGCGCCAGCCACTCGCCCGACGGGCCCGCCAGCGCGTGCCACGTCTCCCGCTCCGCCGCCAGCAACCGCAGCGCCGCGGGCCACGCGTCGTCCGCGACGAGGTCCAGGTCCCGGATCCCGTCCTCGGCCACGACGAACCCGTCCACCACACCGACCGCCACAAGCGCCTCACGAGGCCATCGTGCCGCGAAATCCTCGTCCAGCAAGGAAAACGGACCGTCCTCTGTGAACACTTCGGGGTCGAAGACGTCCAGCAGCGGCGAAGTGGGCAACAACAGCTCGTCCGCCCGCCGCCACCCGTCCTCGCCCGGCAGCGCCAGCGCGCCCAGCCCCTCGGCCGAGGTGTCGGAAACCAGGCGCAACACGGCATCCGCGAGCGGCCGAGTGTCCAAACCAGACAGTGCATCTTCGACACTGCGCTCGACAGCCTCACGCAGCGCGGGCGCTTCCAGCAGATCCGCGGACTCGGCCTGCTTCGCCCCCAGCCGCTCCAGCAGCGGGTGCGCCGCCTCCGGGTGCACCAGCCGCAACCCGACGACCTCGGCCTCCGCGAGCAGGTCCAGCAACTCCTCCGAACCGCCGAACAGGAAAGCACCCCGCGGCCCGGGCAGCGTCCGCCCGTCGGCGAGCGGAACCGGCAACGCGCCGAGCTCGTCGGCCTGCACGGAATGCGCTTCCAGCAACGGGAGCAGCGCGTCGTACAGCGAGCGCCACCATGACGGCGGCCGCTCCAGCCCGGTCAGGACCTCGACGACCTCGGCCACCCCGAGCGGATCGGCGCCGACTGCCGACAGCACCCGCGCCACCTCGGGTCCGGACAGCGAAACCAGCCGCGGCACGACCTCCCCGAGCAGGTCGACGAGCTCCGGCGACTCGACGTCCAGCACGCGCGCCCCGGAGCCCGGCAGTTCTTCCTCGCGCCCCGGCAACCACGGCTGCGCCGACAACTGCCGCACCACCGCGTCCCGCAGTTCGGCGTCCACTTCGGACAACGGGAAACCGGGCCGTGGCACCATCTCCGAGCGCCGCTCAGGCGGCAGCTGCCGTACCAGCGCCGGGTACGACTCGGCGAACACCGCCAACTCGGTGCCGGGCAGCACGCGCCGCCGCGAAGGCTCCAACGGCACGTGTGCGATCAACCGCGCCGGCAGAGACATCCGCTCGTCGGTCGGCGTCGGGGCGTGCAGCACGTCAGCCGTCAGCGGCCCGTCGACCGGCACCGCCCACAGCCCGCCCGGCGCCTCCTGCGTCAGCCACCGGCGCCCGGAAACCTCGACAACACCGTCCACTTCGGACCGATCCCATACGCGGTCCGCGACCTCGACACGCGCCAGCCAGGGCAGCACCAGCAGCAGGTCCTCGACCTCGTCCGCCAGCCGCGCCAGCAACTCGGAGACGTCCACACCCTTGCGCAGCGGCAGGCGGACCTCCGTGTCGAAACCTTCGGGCACCTGCTCCTCGACCGGCCACGGCAACCGCAGCACCGGCACGTCGTCGCGCCCCACGGCCTCCCGGGTGCGTGCCTCGGAAAACGCCACCCCGCCCGTCCGCGAGATCACCCGCGGCTCGGAGGTCACCGCGAGCACGGCGGCGAACCCGACGCCGAACTGCCCGACCATGCCCTCCTTCGCCGACGCCCGCAGCGACGACAGCGAAGCCACCCCACGGGCGTCCAGTGGCGCACCGGTGTTGGCGACCCGCAACTCACCGTCCACAACGGACACCCGCAGCGTCCCGGGCGTCCCGGCGGCGAGCGCGGCGTCGGCGGCGTTCTGGGCCAGCTCGACGAACAGCCGGTCCCGGTAGGCGCCGACCCGCAGATCGCGCTCGGCGTTGGTGTCCTCGGTCAGGCGAGTGGGCGAATCCGCCCAGGCCCGCAGCACCGCGGCACGCAGGGCCTCGGTGCCGAACGGGTCACTGCTCACGCAGCGGTTCCATGTCCAGCAGCGAGTCGTCGTAGACCAGCTCCGCGACCGGCACCGACGACGTCGTCTCCACCTCGATCTCGGAATGCGCCCCGCAGCCGTACTCGACGTTCACGACGTGCCCGTCGGCAGGCGCGATCTCGTTGCCGCACACCCCGAACGCGGCCCGCAGCGAACCGGCCAGCGGCAGGTAGAAGCCGCAGGTCCCGCACGAAGCGGGCGCGCTGCGCGCCATGTCCGAACGCGGCCCGAACTCGCCGGACCGCCACCGCGAGGCCGCCTCCAGCCGCCCGTAGCGGGACAGCACCCGCACCCGGCCGAGGCCGGCCTCGTGCGCGACCTCCTCGACCGCCGGGTCGTCCGACTGGAGGTAGCCCGGCACCAGCCGGGGGTCCTCCGCGTCGGTCGGGAAGATGTCGCCGACGCCGAGGTCGCCGGGGCGCACGCGGCGCTCCCACGGCACCCACTTCGGCGCGACGAGCGCGTCCGGCCCCGGGGTCAGCACGACCTCGCTGACGGTCACCGGCAGGTCCGGGCCCGCCGTCGCGACCGTCACCGACCAGTGCCAGCCGCGGTAGCCGGGCACCGCCGCCTCGAAGAGGTGGCTCGCCGACACCGCGTCCTCGAAGTGGACGCCGGTGTGCGCGCCGACCTGCTCCGGCCCGGCCTCCTCGACCGCTGCCTCGCGAGCGAGGTCGACGGCGTCGGTGAGGGCCCGCTGGACGGAACCGTCGTCCAAGGTGAGCAGGAGCGTCATGACGCCATTGTGCAGCGGCGGATTTACCGGCGTCATGTCAGGGTAAGGCCGTGCGCATCCTGGTCTCGATCTTCCTCGCGCTGGTCACGGCTCTGACGGCCTGTGCCGCCAGCGCTCCGCGAGCGGACGGCTCCGTTCCGCGACTGCGTGCCGACGTGCTCGCGACGCTCCCGCACGACACGTCCGCGTTCACGGAGGGCCTGGAACTGGACGGCGGCACGCTGTACGAGGGCACCGGGATGGTCGGCAGCTCGGAGGTGCGGGCCGGACCGCCGGGCGCCGCGCCCGCCGTCCGGGCCGCGCTGCCCAATCCGCTGTTCGGCGAGGGGATCACGGTCGTCGGCACCAAGCTGTGGCAGCTGACCTGGCAGAACGGCGTCGCGATCGAGCGCGACGCGCACACGCTCACCGAGCTGCGGCGGGTGCCGTACGAGGGTGAGGGCTGGGGCCTGTGCCACCAGCGGGACCGGCTGGTGATGAGCAACGGCTCCAGCCGGCTCACCTTCCGCGATCCGGTCACGTTCGCCCCGCTCGGCACCGTCACCGTGCACGCGGGGAACCAGACGTTCGACCAGCTCAACGAGCTGGAGTGCGTCGGCGGCGACGTGTACGCGAACGTGTGGCAGACCGACACGATCCTGCGGATCGACGCGGCGAGCGGCGAGGTCGAGGCCCTGATCGACGCGTCGGGCCTGCTCACGGACGCGCAGCGGCAGCAGGCCGACGTGCTCAACGGCATCGCCGCGGTGCCGGGGACCGACGAGTTCCTGCTCACCGGCAAGTACTGGCCGAGCCTGTTCCGGGTGAAATTCGTGGCAACCTCCTGATCGGGCCGCCTTCTGGCCTGGTCATGAGGCAAGATTGACGCGTGGGGCGCAAACGGAAGTGGACGCCGGAGCCGGGGGCCGGGCAGAGCTGGCGCCCGGCCACGTCCACGCGCGCCATGCCGACGGAGGAAGTGCCGACCGAGGGCTTCCGGACGGCGCCGCCGCCTCCGCGTGGCGCGCGGCCGTACCCGCCGCGCCCGAGCGAGCCGCCCCGTCGCGAGCCGCCGCCCCGCCGCACCGAACCGCTGTACGAGCACTACGGCACCGACGGCTACCCGCCCGGTGGTGCCAGGCCGGAGGAGCCGCGGCAGGAGCGGCACGAGCACCGCACCGAGGCCACCGCGGGGCCGCTGCCGCGCATGCCCAAGAAGCTCACGGTCACCAGGGTCGCCGCGCTGCGCAGCCGTGAGCTGGGCGGCAAGGCGGTCGGCGCGTTCCAGCGCGCGGCGAAGGCCGACGGCGCGGACAAGTCCGGCCTGACGTCGCTGATGTACGCGGTGATGCTGAACTACGCCAGTGACGCGGCGATGGCCGTGGCGCTGGCGAACACGTTGTTCTTCGCGGCCACGAGCGGGGAGAGCAAGAGCCGCGTCGCGCTGTACCTGCTGATCACGATCGCCCCGTTCGCGGTGGTCGCGCCCGTGATCGGGCCCGCGCTCGACCGCATCCAGCGCGGCCGCAGGCTCGCCATGTGCGTGTCCTCGCTGGGCCAGGGCCTGATGGCGGCGATCATGGCGCTGCACTTCGACGACTGGGGGCTGTACCCGGCGGCGCTCGGGATGATGGTGCTGTCGAAGTCGTTCACCGTGCTGAAGTCCGCGGTCACGCCGCGGGTCGTGCCACGCGGGGTGACGCTGTCGAAGACCAACGCGAGGCTGACGGTGTTCGGGCTCGCCGCCGGTGGTGCGTTCGGCGCGGTCGCCAGCGGCGTCAACTCGCTGCTCGGCTCCGCTGGCGCCCTGTGGTTCACCGGCCTGATCTGCGTCGCGGCGGCGGTGCAGTCGATGCGGATCCCGTCGTGGGTCGAGGCGACCGAGGGCGAGGTGCCCGCGTCTCTCAAGGCGCGGCCGGGCAAGAAGAAGCGGCAGCCCCTCGGCCACGAGGTCGTGCTGGCGCTGTGGGGCAACGGCTCGGTGCGGGTGCTGACCGGGTTTCTGATGATGTTCGCGGCGTTCGCGGTGAAGGCGCACGCCGAGGCCAACGGGCAGAGCCCGTTCACGCAGCTGCTGCTGCTCGGCATCATCGGCGCCGCGGCGGGTGCGGGCGGGTTCGTCGGCAACGCGCTCGGTTCGCGGCTGCAGTTCGGGCATCCCACGCAGGTGGTGCTCGGCAGCCTCGGCGCCGCGCTGCTGTCCACGGTGCTCGCCGCCGTGTTCGCGGGTATCGCCACGGCCGCGATCGTCGGCCTGGTCGGCGCGACGGCGAGTGCGCTCGCGAAGATCAGCCTCGACGCGGTGATCCAGTCCGACCTGCCGGAGGAGTCACGGGCGTCGGCGTTCGGCCGGTCGGAGACCGTGCTGCAGCTGGCGTGGTGCTTCGGCGGGGCGGTGGGCCTGCTGCTGCCGCCGACGTACTGGATCGGCTTCCTGGTGGTTTCGGTGCTGCTGGGCCTCGGGCTCACGCAGACCGTGCTGCTCTCGCGCGGCGCGACGCTGCTGCCGTTCCTCGGCCGGAAGCGCCCCCAGCGCCCGGCGCGCACCGCTGCTTAATTAGTGTTTCGCCCATGCGGCGTAGTCGGGTCTTCGGAATCTTGGCGGCTGGTGCACTGGCACTCACGGGATGCTCGGCGACCGTCGGCCCGCCCGAGGTCACGTTCTACGGAGACGGGCACACGGTCGACACCGGCCCCGCCGTCCACTGCGACGCGCTCGTGCGCGACTGCGACCGGCACCCCGAGGACATCGCCACGCTCAAGGTGCGCAAGGGCAGGCCGGTGCAGATCTCCGTGCCGTCGGAGATCAGCGACACCCCGTGGCTGGTCAACGTGCAGTACGCGGACGCGAGCGGGAACCTGCAGGTCAAGCAGGAGTTCTTCGCCCCGGGCAGCCGCCTCGCGTACACGGCGACGCCCGGGGGCGCGGACAACCAGCTCGTGGTGGTCGAGGTCCAGCAGATCGGTGCGGCCTACGCCGCCGACCAGTCGGGCAACCCGATCCTCGACGAGAACGGCAACCCGCAGCTGGTCGCCCGCGCCTACTGGTCCCTGCAGATCCAGCCCTGAGGGCTAGAGCCCGTATCGAAGTGGTTTGCGTGGCGGAACCTGAGCCCCGCCCGCCAGCCCGACCACCACCCCCGGCGGAGGCGCTGCGCGCCGCAATGCCTCCGGCTTCGGGATCGCCGACTCATAGAGGTGCGCCAGGTCGCAGTCTTTGATCAACACTGTCGCGCTGTCTTCGCGAGGAACCGCCCACCGCCACCCTCAACGGAGGTGCTGCGCGCGGCTGACCCCCTGCAAACCCGCAGCGGTGCAAGCTGACGGCCCACAGCAAGCGGCTCCGCCGCTTCCCACCACGGCTTACGGGTCGAGGTCCCTGGCCACCGCGCGCATGACCTCGGCGATGCGCTTGGTGTTCTTCCGGTCCGGGTAGCGGCCGCGCCGCAGGTCCGGCTGGACCTTCATCTCGAGCAGCTTGATCATGTCCTCGACGAGCCCGTGCAGCTCCTCGGCGGGACGACGCCGCGCCTCGGCGACCGAAGGCGGCGAGTCGATCAGCCGGACGGAAAGCGCCTGCGGGCCGCGGCGGCCTTCGGCGACCCCGAACTCGAGCCGCTGGCCCGCCTTGAGTGCCTCTACCCCCGGAGGTAGCGCGGTCTTGCGGATGTAGACGTCCTCGCCACCGTCCTGGGTGACGAAACCGAATCCCTTCTCCGCGTCGTACCACTTGACCTTGCCGGTCGGCACTGCCCTCACCCGTTCCTTCGCTCTGCTTCGTCAGTTCGCCTGCCCTGCACGACGAACGCGCCCCGGGGCGTACCCAGGACGCGTACCGGCCAGCCTATCCCGCTATCCACCTCGGGGAGAAGTAGCCAACCGTTCTAACCTTGTGCCCATGAACGACGTCGCGAACACCCGGCAGAACAAACCTTGGCTCATGCGGCTGGGCATCGGTGTGTTCGCTTTCGGCGTACTGGCCGTGCTGGTGGTGTTCATCCTGTTCGCCGCGGGTCTGCGGGACCTGCCGCTGTGGCTGAGCCTCGTCGCCGGCGTCGCGACCCCGCTGGGGATCGTCCTCGGGTTCATCGCGCTGGTTCGGGAGCACCGAAAGCGCTGAACCAGTCCGGGAACTCCGCCAGGCTGTCGAACACGACCTCCGCGCCGGCGGCGACGAGTTCCTCCCGCGTGCACGGGCCGGTCGCGACCGCGACGGGCACCGCGCCCGCGGCGAGCGCGCCCCGCACGTCGCCGAGGTGGTCGCCCGCGTAGGCCCGCGCCCCGTGTTCGCGCAGCGCCACGGCCTTGCCCGCGGCCCACAGCTCGCCGACCACGACGTCCACCTCGAAGCCCAGCGCCTTGATGTGCCGCACGGCGTTCGGCCGGTACTTGCCCGTGACGACGACAGTCCGCCCGCCCGCGCGGCGCACCGCTTCGAGCGCCTCGTGCGCGCCCGGCAGTGCGACCGTGCCGGGCACGACGATCTCGGGGTAGAGCTCGCGGAAGCGCGCGACCAGCTCGGGGATGCGGTCCTCGGGGGCGCCGAAGTCCCGCAGCACCATGTCCAGCGGCGGGCCGAGGTTGCTCGCGAAGTGCTCGCCGTCGAGGGGCAGCCCCGCCTCCTCGCCGAGCGCGTTCATCACCGAGGCCATGCCCGGTCTCGGGTCGATCAGAGTCATGTCCAGGTCGAAGCCCACCGTCATCCCCACGTCCCCCACCGTACGGTCTTTACATCGCGTCCGATCGGGTCAAGTTGTTTGACATCTCTTCTCCTTGTGTCAAGCTGCTGCTGTGTCGGACATCACCTCGTCGTTCACCGAGCGCACCAAGGCCTCGCTGCGGGAGACCCTCCTCGAGGCCGCGACAGCACTGCTCGCCGAGCACGGGCACGCCGGGCTGCGGATGGCGGACGTCGCCGCGGCGGCGGGGGTGAGCCGGCAGACCGTGTACAACGAGTTCGGCAACAAGACCGCGCTGGTCGAAGCCGTCGCGCTGCGCACCACCGCGGAGTTCCTCGAAGGCATCCGCACCCTGTTCGAGGACGCGCCGGACCTGCTCACCGGCATGCACCGCGCGGTCGTCTTCACCATCGAGCACGCCCGCGAGAACAAACTGGTCGCCGCCGCGCTGGGGACCACCGCCGGGGAGGACCTGCTGCCCCTGCTCACCACGAAGGGCGAGCCCGTGCTGTCCGCCGCCACGGAACTGGCCGCCGCCCGCTACCTCGAGTTCCTGCCCGCGCTCGACGAGCCGACCGCGCGCCTGCTCGCCGAGACCGCCAGCCGGCTGGCCCTGAGCCACCTCGTGCTGCCCACCCACCCCGCCGCGGAGGCGGCGGATATGGTGTGCGCCGCGCTCGGCCCCGCCATCGCCGCACATTCGTCCACATTGGAGTGTGAGAAATGACCGGAACCCTCGTCCCCCACCGGACCGGCTTCGCCTCGCTGCGCCGCGGCGGGCTCAACTGGGACTCCTTCCCGCTCCGGCTGTTCGTCAAGGGCAACCGGAGGTTCTGGAACCCCGCCGACATCGACTTCTCCGCCGACCGGGCCGACTGGGAGTCGCTCAACGACGAGGAACGCCGGTCGGCGACGTACCTGTGCGCCCAGTTCATCGCCGGTGAGGAGGCGGTGACCGAGGACATCCAGCCCTTCATGAAGGCGATGGCGGCCGAGGGCCGCTTCGGCGACGAGATGTACCTCAGCCAGTTCTGCTTCGAGGAGGCCAAGCACACCGAGGTCTTCCGGCGCTGGATGGACGCGGTGGGCCTGACCGAGGACCTGACGTCGTACGTGTCGGAGAACCCGCACTACCGCAAGCTGTTCTACGAGGAGCTGCCCGAGTCGCTGAACCTGCTCGCCTCGGATCCCAGCCCGCTCAACCAGATCCGCGCGAGCGTCACGTACAACCACGTCATCGAGGGCAGCCTCGCGCTCACCGGGTACTACGCCTGGCAGAAGGTGTGCACGAAGCGCGGCATCCTGCCGGGGATGCAGCAGCTGGTGAAGCACATCGGGGACGACGAGCGCAGGCACATGGCATGGGGCACGTTCACCTGCCGCAGGCACATCGCCGCCGACGACTCGCTGTGGGAGGCGGTGCAGCAGCGCATGGGTGAGCTGCTGCCGCACGCGCTGGGCATGATCCAGTGGGTCAACGAGCAGTTCGAAGAGCCGCCGTTCGAGAACGACCCGCAGGAGTTCGTCACCTACGCCGCGGACCGCGCGCAGCGCCGCCTCGGGGCGATCGAGTCCGCGCGGGGTGTGCCGGTCGAGCAGATCGACCTGGACTACTCGCCGGAGCAGCTGGAGGAGACCTTCGGCGAGGAGGACGCGAAGGCGTTCGCCGAGTCGGTCGGCTGAGGCGCGGCTGAAATCGGCGGGCCGGGTGCGGCGGCTTTTCGTCCTGAATGCTCAGCCGCCGTACGCCGCCCCGCAGCAGCAACCGGGCAACGGGGTCGCCATCGGCGGGATGGTCACCGGCATCGTCGGCCTCGTGTTCGGCTGGTTCCCGGTCCTCGGGTTCATCCTGGGCGCGGTCGCCGTCGTCCTGTCCGGCGTGGGTATCCACAACGCCAACACCAAGAACGCTTCCGGACGCGGGATGGCGGTCGCGGGCCTCGTGTGCGGGATCCTGGCGCTGCTGTTCGGCCTGTTCTGGATCCTGGTCATCGGGGCGGCCGCCTCCAGCGCCGGCGTCCACTGAAGCCCGAAACCGGAAGGCGGGTGCGGCGGCTGCCGCACCCGCCCGGGTTCAGGCCTGCTGGGCGATGTCCACCAGCCAGTGCACGCCGAACCGGTCGACGCACGAGCCGAACTCGTCACCCCACATCTGCTTCTCCAGCGGCGTCTCCACCGTGGCGCCGTCGGAGAGCTTCTCCCAGTACCCGCGCAGCGTCTCCGCGTCGTCGCCGCTGAGGGACACGCTGACCGTGTTGCCCTGGCTGTGTTCCATGTTCGGCGGCAGGTCCGAGCCCATCAGCGTCAGGCCGCCGTCGGTCTCGAGCTGGCCGTGCATGATCTTGTCGGCCAGCTGCTCGTCGGGCGCGCCGAACTCGCCGAAGGTGCTCAGGTTCAGCGTGCCCCCGAACACCCGGTGGTAGTGCTCCATCGCCTCCCTGGCGTTGCCCTTGAAGTGCAGGTACGGATTGAGCCGGACTGTCATCGCCTTACCTCCTGGGTCGCTCGCTCTCACGCGTGCCGGGTGGCCGCCGCCCGCTCCAGGCCCAGCAGGCTGACCGCCTGCTGCCGCATCTCGACCTTGCGGATCTTGCCGGTGACCGTCATCGGGAACTCGTCGACGACGTGCACGTAACGGGGGATCTTGTAGTGCGCGAGCTTGCCGGTGCAGAACTCGCGCAGCGCCTCCGCCGTCAGCGGCTCGGCGCCCTCGCGCATCCGGATCCACGCCATGAGTTCCTCGCCGTAGCGCTCGTCCGGCACGCCGATCACCTGCGCGTCGAGGACGTCCGGGTGCGTGTACAGGAACTCCTCGATCTCACGCGGGTAGATGTTCTCGCCGCCCCGGATGACCATGTCCTTGATGCGGCCGGTGATGTTGAGGTAGCCCTCCTCGTCCATCACCGCAAGGTCGCCGGTGTGCATCCAGCGGGCGGAGTCGATCGCCTCGGCGGTCTTGTCGGGCTGCTCCCAGTAGCCGAGCATCACCGAGTACCCGCGCGTGCACAGCTCGCCGGGCTCGCCGCGCGGCACGGTCAGGCCGGTCTCCGGGTCGACGACCTTGACCTCCAGGTGCGGGCCGACCCGGCCGACCGTGGAGACCCGCCGTTCGATGGAGTCGTCGGCACGCGTCTGCGTGGACACCGGCGAGGTCTCGGTCATGCCGTAGCAGATGGAGACCTCACCCATGCCCATCCGCTCGATGACCTGCTTCATCACCTCGACCGGGCAGGGCGAACCGGCCATGATGCCGGTGCGCAGGCTGGACAGGTCGTAGGACTCGAAGCCCGGCTGGGCGAGCTCGGCGATGAACATCGTCGGCACGCCGTAGAGCGAGGTGCAGCGCTCGGCCTGCACCGCTTCGAGGGTGGCCTTCGGGTCGAACGCCGGGGCGGGGATCACCATGCACGCGCCGTGGCTGGTGGCCGCGAGGTTGCCCATCACCATGCCGAAGCAGTGGTAGAAGGGCACGGGGATGCAGATGCGGTCGGACTCGGTGTAGTTGCACAGCTCGCCGACGAAGAAGCCGTTGTTGAGGATGTTGTGGTGCGACAGCGTCGCACCCTTCGGGAAGCCCGTGGTACCCGACGTGTACTGGATGTTGATCGGGTCGTCCGCGGCCAGCGGGATGTACTCCAATGCGGCCCGGTCGGCGCGCTTTCCGTTGTCCAGCAAGGAGTTCCACAGCTCGCCACCGATGAGCGCGACGTGCTCCAGCCGTTCGCAGCGCGGCCGGACCTCCTCGATCATGCCCGCGTAGTCGGAGGTCTTGAACTTCTCGGCGGCGATCAGCAGCCGGATGCCTGCCTGGTTGAGCACGAACTCCAGCTCGTGCGAGCGGTACGCCGGGTTGATGTTGACGAGGATGGCACCGATCTTCGCGGTCGCGTACTGCGTGAACGTCCACTCCGCACAGTTCGGCGCCCAGATGCCGACCCGGTCGCCCTTGCCGATGCCCAGGTCGAGCAGGCCGAGCGCGAGCGCGTCCACCTCGGCGGCGAGTTCGGCGTAGGTCCAGCGGCGGCCGCTCGCGCGGTCGACCAGCGCGTCCCGGTCACCGAATGCCTGCACTGTCCGGTCGAAGTTGTCGCCGATCGTGTCGCCCAGCAGCGGGACGTCGGAGGTACCGGAGGAGTAGCTCGGCACGGCAGGCATGGTTCGGCCTCCTGGCAAAAGGTCAACGCTGACTTTGGAATTTTAGCTGCAATGCGCAGCATTTCCATGAGGGGCGGTGGTCGGGCGACGGGTGGGCCTAGGGTGGCGATATGCGCCTGTACATCGTCGACGCGTTCACCGATCGGGCTTTCGCCGGCAACCCCGCCGGGGTCGTGCTGCTGGACGAACCCGCGGATCCGGCCTGGATGCAGTCGGTCGCCGCGGAGCTGAAGCACGCCGAGACGGCGTTCGTGGAGGTGGCGGCCGAGGGTCCGAAGCCGCTGCGCTGGTTCACCCCGACGGTCGAGGTCGACCTGTGCGGGCACGCCACTCTCGCGACCGGTCACGTGCTCGGCGGTTCGCAGGTGTTCACGACGCGCAGCGGTGAGCTGCGCACGACGGCCGAGGACGGCTGGGTCAGCATGGACTTCCCGGCGGACCCGCCCCACGCGACGGCCGACGAGGTGGTGCCCGCGCTGCCGGGCGTGACGGTCCGCGAGGTGTTGCGGGGCAAGTGGGACATCCTCGTGCGCACCGACGACGCCGCCGAGGTGCGGGCGCTGGAGCCGGACCTGGACGTCATCGCGGGCTGGGACGCGCGGTGCGTGGTGGTGACCGCGCCGGGCGACAAGCCGGAGATCGACTTCGTGAGCCGTGTGTTCGGTCCCGCCGTCGGCGTGCCGGAGGACCCGGTGACGGGCTCGGCGCACTGCACGCTGTCGCCGTACTGGTCGGCTCAGCTGGGCCGGGACAAACTGGTGGGCGAGCAGGCCTCGGCGCGGGGCGGCGTGGTCCGGACGGCGTTGCGGGGTGACCGGGTCCTGCTGGCGGGCCAGGCCGTCACCACGGTGCGGGGGGAGCTGGTGGTCTGATGCGCTTGCTGCTGAACATCATCTGGCTGGTCTTCGCCGGTTTCTGGATGGCACTCGGCTACCTCGCGGCGGGGATCGTCTGCTGCCTGCTGATCGTGACCATCCCGTTCGGCATCGCGTCGTTCCGCATCGCGAACTACGCGCTGTGGCCCTTCGGCCGCACCATCGTCGACCGCTCGGGCGTCGCGTCGGTGCTGGGGAACGTCGTGTGGATCATCTTCGCGGGCTGGTGGCTCGCGCTCGGCCACGTGATCACCGGAATCGCCCTGTGCGTGACGATCGTCGGGATCCCGTTGGGGCTGGCGAACTTCAAGCTGATCCCCGTGTCACTGGTGCCGCTGGGGAAGGAGATCGTGCCGGCGCCGTGAGGGCACCCACCCCGAGAGTTGGGTGATCATCCCGTCGCCTGATACCGGTGGATCACTTTGGGCCAGGGCCGCAACCTTTTTCGAGACTCGCGCTGGCTTCCTTGCTGGTCGAGTCGGGCACGGGGTCTCCCGGCGCTGGCGCGCCTGCTGAGCGGCCCCACCCCCGCCCCGATCTTTGAGTGTTCACGGCCGCTCCACCGCGTCAAGAGCGCCTTCGGCGTCCCTTCGGGATGGGCTTCGCCCACTCTTGACCCGCCGGATCGGCCGTAAGTGCGGCTGGGGATCGGGGCGGGGGTGGGTGTGGGCGGTGTGGCCGCTTCCGTTCCGTTGCCGGGTGCGGGGAGGCGGTTGCCGGGCCCTAGTCTTCTGGTTCCCAGGGCAGCTGCACCACTAGGCAGGGGCCGCCTGCGAACAGACCGCCGTCGATGCCCAGGGCTTTGCCGCCTGCGTAGAGATACGGGGCCTCGATCTGGGTGGGGTGGATGCCCAGCTGATCGGCGATCACGCTGTGGCCGTGCACGATCCGCTCGCCGCCGAGCCGGTCCAGCAGGCCTGCCGCGACCTCCGCGCCGTTCGGGCCGCGGAAGGCGTAGCGCGTCGTCATGCGGCGCCACACGTCCCACCACGCGGCGAGGTCGTTGCCTGCCAGTATCTCCTGCGCGGTCTCGTTGATCTCCTCCGCCGAGTCCCCCCATTCGAGGTACTCGAGGGTGTCCGAGTGCATCAGCAGGTGGTTGGCGGCGTGGGCGACGAGGGGGCGCGTCGACAGCCATTCGATGTGGTCGTCCGTGAGCGCGTCCTGGTCCGCCAGCAGCCCGCCGTTGATCTCCCAGCTCCGCGCGAAGCTCCTCGGCCCGAAATCGGACGGGACCTCGGTGTCGCCAAAGTGGTACATCCCCAGCAGCAGGATCTCGTGGTTCCCCAGCAGCGCCTGCACGGCACCACCGGCCTCGGCCGCCTGCTCCTGCAACCGCATGACGAGGTCGATGGCGCCGACACCGTCCGGCCCCCGGTCGACGAAGTCCCCGAGGAACCACAGGTGCGCGTCCTCACCGCACCAGTCGTCGTGCTCGTCGACCAGTTTGCTCTCGCGCAGGGCGTCGGCCAGTTCGTCCCGGTGCCCGTGCACGTCACCTACGACATACGTCGGGACATCCACCCCTCGACGATAAGCCCTGCTCAGTCCCGCTACCCGCCCAGCCCACCGGTGAACGGGTCCTGCGTGCGCCCCACCAGGTCGGCGATGGAATCCACGACCATCGTCGGCCGGTACGGGTAGCGCTCCGCCGACTCCTTCGTCGAGATGCCCGTCAGCACGAGGACCGTCTGCAGCCCGGCCTCGATCCCGGAGTGCACGTCGGTGTCCATCCGGTCACCGATCATGATCGTGCTCTCCGAGTGCGCTCCCAGCGACCGCAGGGCCGAGCGCATCATCAGCGGGTTCGGTTTGCCGACGTAGTACGGCGAACGCCCGGTGGCCTTCTCGATCAGCGCCGCGATGGACCCGGTCGCGGGCAGCAGGCCCTCCAGGCTCGGCCCGGTCGCGTCCGGGTTCGTCGCGATGAACTTGGCGCCACCCTCGATCAGGCGAATCGCCCTGGTGATCGCCGTGAAGCTGTACGTGCGGGTCTCCCCCAGCACCACGTAGTCCGGATCGCGGTCGGTGAGCACGTACCCGGCTTCGTGCAGCGCGGTCGTCAGGCCCGCCTCGCCGATCACGAACGCGGAGCCGTTCGGCCGCTGGCTGTCGAGGAACTTCGCCGTCGCGAGCGCGGACGTCCAGATGCGCTCCTCCGGCACGTCGAGGCCCGTGTTCAGCAGCCGCGCCCGCAGGTCACGCGGGGTGTAGATGGAGTTGTTCGTGAGCACCAGGAACGGCGTGTCGTGGGCGCGCAGCTCGGCGAGGAACTCGTCGGCGCCGGGGACCAGGTGCTCCTCGTGCACCAGGACCCCGTCCATGTCCGTCAGATACGTCCACTGGGTCATAGGGGAAGACTAGCCGGGTACACGGTCACCGTCGTGGCTTTGATCGACAACCGCACGGGCGTTCCCGGTTCCAGCGCGAGGTCCGCCACGGCGGCCGGGGTCAGGTCCGCGGCGAGGTTCGCGTCCGTCCGCAGCCGGATCACCGGACCATGTGGTTCGAGCGCCGTCACCAGCGCTTTCACCGTGTTGCGCGGGCTGCCCGGATGCCCGTCCTCCGCCGGGTAGACCGCCACGGCGCTCGGCTCGAACACCGCCACCGCGGCCTCACCCAATGCGGTGTCCTCGGCGAGCATCCCCGCCACGAACCGGCCGTCCTCGGCCCGCAACCCGCCTTCGGTCGCGACGCCGGGAATGAGGTTCAACCCGGCGATGCGCGCAGTGAACGCCGTACGCGGCGCGGCGAGCACCTCACGCGTCGGCCCGCGCTCGACCGCGCTTCCTTCGCTCAGCACCAGCACGTGATCGGCCAGCGCGAGCGCGTCCAGCGGGTCGTGCGTGACGAGCACCGTCGCGCCGATGCGGTGCGTGCTGAGCACCCGCCGCAGCAGTCCGCGGATCGCGGGCGCGGCGTCGACGTCCAGCGCGGCGAGCGGCTCGTCGAGCAGCAGCAGGTCCGGATCGCCCGCGAGCGCCCGCGCCACCGCCACCCGCTGGGCCTGCCCGCCGGACAGCTGCGCCGGTTTGCGGTCGGCGAACTCGGTCGCGTCCACCTCGGCCAGCCAGCGCCGCGCGATCTCCCGCGACTCCGCCCGCCGGGCCCCCTTCGACCGCGGCGAGAACGCGACGTTGTCCAGTACCGAAAGGTGCGGGAACAGCAACGCGTCCTGGGCCAGCAGCCCGACCGACCGCTCGTGCGGCGGCAGGCCGTGCAGCTCGCGCTCGCCGAGCCGGATCGTCGCGCGGTCGGGCCGCAGCAGCCCCGACAGGCTGCCGAGCAGGCTCGACTTGCCCGACCCGTTCGGCCCGAGGATCGCCAGCACCGTGCCGTCCGGCACCTCGAAGCCGACCGCGAGCCGGAAGCTCCCCCTGACCAGTTCGATCTCGGCGCGCAGCACTACGCCCGCCCTTCCAGCGCCTTCGGCCGCGCCACGACGATCACCACGAGCGCCACCACGACCAGCAGCAGCGCCACCGCGACCGCACTGTCCACATCGGACTCCGCCTGCGTGTAGACCTCCAGCGGCAGGGTCCGCGTCACGCCCTCCAGACTGCCCGCGAACGTGATGGTCGCGCCGAACTCCCCGAGCGAGCGCGCGAAGCTCAGCACCGCGCCCGAACCGAGCGCGGGCAGCAGCAGCGGCAGGGTCACGCGCCGGAACACCGTCCACGGCTTCGCGCCGAGCGTCGCGCCGATCTGCTCGTAGGAGTCACCGGCGTTGCGCAGCGCGCCCTCCAGGCTCACCACGAGGAACGGCATCGCCACGAAGATCTGCGCGATCACCACCGCCGTCGTCGTGAACGGCACCGTGATCCCGGCCGTGACGTCGAGCAGGTAGCCGAGGAACCCCTTCCGGCCGAGCAGGTACAGCAGTGCGAGCCCGCCGACCACCGGCGGCAGCACCAGCGGCAGCAGCACGACCGCCCGCAGCAGCCGGATGCCCCGCACCTCCGTCCGCGCGAGCACCACCGCGAGCGGCACCCCCAGCAGCACGCAGCCCACGGTCGACATCGCGGCCGTCTCCACGGACAGCCGGAGCGCCGCGAGCGACGAGTCCGAGACGATCAGCGACGGCAGCCGCCGCAGGTCCGTGCGCACCAGCAGCCCCACCACCGGCAGCACGACCAGCGCGAGCGCCAGCCCCGCGGGCACCCACAGCACCCGCGGGACCGCCGCCTTCGCGCTACTGGCCTGGCGTGCCAAAACCCACCTTGGCCAGCTGCTGCCTGCCCTGCGCACCGAGCACGAACTGCTCGAACTCCTTGGCGAGGTCGCTCTGCGGCGCCCCCTTGACCACCGCGATCGGGTAGTTGTTGACCGCCTGGGCGGCCTCGGGGAAGTCGACCTGCGCGACCTTGCCCTGCGCCGTGGCGGCGTCGGTGACGTAGACGAGGCCGGCGTCGGCGTCCCCGGACTCCACCTTGGTCAGCACCTGCTTGACGTCCTGCTCCTCGCTCACGGGCTTGAGCGTGACACCCGTGGCCTTCTCCACCTTCTGCGCCGCCGACCCGCACGGCACCTGCGGCGCGCACACGACGACCTTGAGCCCGGCACCCGCCAGGTCCGCGAAGGCCTTGAGCCCCTTCGGGTTGCCCGGGGCGACGGCGATCGTCAGCTTGTTGGTGGCGAAGACCGTCGGCGCCCCGTCGATCACCCCGCCCTGGACCGCTTTGTCCATGTTGGTCTGGTCGGCGGAGGCGAACACGTCGGCCTTCGCGCCGTTGGTCAGCTGCTGGACGAGGCTGGAAGAACCGCCGAAGCTGTACTTCACCGTCACGCCGGGGTGCGACGCCTCGAACTCCGTCTTGAGCGCGTTGAAGGACTCGGTCAGCGAAGCCGCGGCGAACACCGTCAGCGTCCTCGGCCCGGCGCCACTGTTATTACTGTTACTACCGCTGCCGCCGCAGCCCGTGACCAACAGCGCGACACCGGCCAGCGCGGCCAGAAGCTTCTTCACCGTTCTCCTCCAGGAGTCTCGACGACGACCGTCGTCGCCTTCACCACCGCCACCGCGAGCACCCCGGGCCGCAGCCCCAGCTCGCGCACCGCCTCGGCGCTCATCAGCGAGACCACCCGGTGTGGTCCGCACTGGAGCTCCACCTGCGCCATGACCTTGTCGACGACGACCTCGGTGACGAGCCCGACGAACCGGTTGCGGGCGGACCGGCCGACGCCGGACGGGTCGTCCGGCCCCGCCGCCTGCTCCCGCGCGAACGCGGCGAGCTCCGCGCCGTCGACGACCTTGCGCCCCGAGGCGTCCACACTGGAACTCAGCTGTCCGGCCCGGACCCAGCGGCGAATGGTGTCGTCGCTCACACCCAGCAGCGCGGCGGCTTCAGAGAACCGAAAATGCGGCATGGCCGCGACATTATCTCCGCGCATGCGGAAAAGCCATGCGGTCCTGTCTTCGGCTACGGAGAACCGGCCGCGCGCCGGGCGCCGATCACGCGGCCACGCTGGGATTTTTCGACATTTCCGTGACCGTTCCAGCACCGTGAATCGGGCTAGGCTGGGTCCGGTGAGTGCGGTGAACCTCGGTCTGCCCCGGTTGCGGGGAGCCTCCAACGCGTCCCAGCCCCGGCCGGACAACCCTGCCCTCATCGACACCTTCGGGCGGGTGGCCACCGATCTGCGGGTCTCGCTGACCGACCGGTGCAACCTCCGCTGCACCTACTGCATGCCCGCCGAGGGCCTGCCGTGGCTGCCGGGCGAGGACGTGCTGACGGACGAAGAACTGTTGCGGCTGCTGCGGATCGCGGTCGAACGCCTCGGCGTCACCGACATCCGGCTCACCGGCGGCGAGCCGATGCTGCGCCCCGGGCTGGAGGACCTCGTCGCGGAGATCACGGCGCTGCGCCCGCGGCCCCGGCTTTCGATGACCACCAACGGAATCGGCCTGGCGAAGCGGGCGGCGAAGCTCGCCGCGGCCGGGCTGGACCGGATCAACGTCTCGCTCGACACCGTGGATCCGGAGACGTTCCGCGCGATCACCCGCCGCGACCGGCTCTCCCACGTGCTGGCCGGGCTCGAAGCGGCGCGTGCCGCCGGGCTGGACCCGGTCAAGGTCAACGCCGTGCTGCTGCGCGGGGTGAACGAACACGAAGCCGCGCCGCTGCTGCGGTTCTGCCTCGAACACGGCTACCACCTCCGGTTCATCGAGCAGATGCCGCTGGACGCGCAGCACGGCTGGAACCGCGGGGACATGGTGACCGCGGAGGAGATCCTGGGCCTGCTGCGGGCCGAGTTCGAGCTGACGCCCAGCCCGTCGGAGCGCGGTGGCGCCCCGGCGGAGCGCTGGCTCGTCGACGGCGGGCCCGCGGAGGTGGGCGTCATCGCGTCCGTGACCAGGCCGTTCTGCGCCGCTTGCGAGCGCACGCGGCTCACGGCGGACGGCGCGGTCCGGTCCTGCCTGTTCAGCAACGCTGAGACCGACCTGCGAGGCCTGCTGCGGGGCGGCGCCGACGACGAAGCGGTGGCCGATGCGTGGCGGATGACCATGTGGGGCAAGCTGGCGGGCCACGAGATCAACGACGCCGGGTTCGCGCAGCCGATCCGGCCGATGAGCGCGATCGGGGGCTGAAACTTCCGTGACGAAGGTGCTGGTGCGGTACTTCGCGTCCGCGCGGGCGGCCTCGGGGGTGGAGCAGGAGACGCTCCAGCTGCCCGCGGGGGCGTCCGTGGCCGAGGCGCTGGGCGTGCTGCGGGAGCGGCACCCGGAGAAGCTGCCGCGGGTGCTCGAGGCGGCCAGCTTCCTGCTGGACGGGATCGCCGTCAGGGACCGCTCCCGGACCCTGCCCGATGGGGCGGAGCTGGACGTCCTGCCGCCCTTTGCCGGGGGTTAAGCGGAGGTTTTCCTCCCGTTTGCGGGGGGCTCACGAACGGCCCAGTCGTGCGCCTACGACGTGATGCAGACCTCACGATCAGTGAAATATCTCGGCCAGGAAACGGGACGATAACGGGCCTCTGAGCAGGAAGAACACCCAAATCGGCAGAGGTTGCGTGCCGTTACTGTGATGTAGGTCACGTACCGAATAATTTCCGATCACGCTCGCCGTTACGTACCGTCGCTTTTCGGCTGGCCCCGACCGGCCAAGGCAAGACCGGGATTTCGAAGCGCCAAACCCTGTCCGGCGGAATCCCGGAAAACAAACCCCGAGCGAAAGAAGCTTCCGGACAGGGGCGGAGGGAGCCTGGACCGCGCCACGTGCGTGGGCCGGGCCGGCAACCCGGATCCCGCCGGGAAGCCACGGGCCCGCGAGGGTCCGCCCGCAAGACGGCCCGTGAGGGTCGGCTCGACGGCGCGGAAGCCCGAGATAGATCGAATGTCCTACCGAGGCAAGCACCGCAAGATGTCCCCCGCCGCTCGCAACATCGCCCGCGTCGCTGTCGCGGGCCTCGCGGTCGGCACCCCGCTGGCGATCGCTGCGACCCCCGCGCAGGCCTCCAGCGTGAACTGGGACGCCATCGCGCAGTGCGAGAGCGGTGGCAACTGGAGCACGAACACCGGTAACGGCTACTACGGTGGTCTGCAGTTCACGCAGAGCACGTGGAAGGCCTACGGCGGCACCGGCTCGCCGCAGAACGCGTCGCGTGAGCAGCAGATCGCGGTCGCGGAGCGCGTGCTGCAGGGCCAGGGCCCCGGCGCCTGGCCGGTGTGCAGCAAGAAGGCCGGCGCGGCTTCGAGCTCGTCTTCGAAGAGCAAGAGCACTGCGAAGACCCAGCAGAAGAAGAGCACCTCGACCCCCAAGAAGGCCGCCGCTCCGGCGCCGAAGAAGGTGGCGGCCCAGCCCGCGACCGCGGTGCCGAGCTCGAACCCGAACGGTGACTACACCGTCGTGGCCGGGGACACGCTGTCGAAGATCGCGCAGCAGTTCAACGTCGAGGGCGGCTACCAGAAGCTCCAGCAGCTGAACGCCCAGTACATCCCGAACGCCAACCTGATCCTGGTCGGCCAGAAGATCGCCACCAAGTGACCTGCTGAAGGTCACAGCACCAACGCGATCGGCCGGCGGACTGACACAGCCACGTCTGTGAAGTCCCGTTGTGCAACCGAGGGCCCCACCGCTATCCCCCGTGCGGTGGGGCCCTCGGGCATTTCCCGGGCGTTGCGGTGCCAGGGCCGGGTCCGGGCAGGTCCGGTTGGATCGGCGCGGCCGGAGGCCGGAGCCGGGTTGTGCTGGCCTGGTCGGGCTGGGCTGGGCTGAGCCGAGCGGAGCTGGGCCTGGGCGGACTGGGCCTGGGCGGGCGGAGCTGAGCCGGGCCGAGTCGGGCCGGGCCGAGCTGAGCTGACGTGCCCGGCGGCGGGAGTCGGGCTGGGTTGAGCCGGGCCGGGCTGAGCGGAGCTGAGCGGGCTGGGCCGGGCGGAGCTGGGCCGACGCGTTTACGGGCCCGGAGCCGGGCCGGAGTTGCCCGGGCCGAGGCGGGCCAGGCTGGGCCGGGCCGGGGCGCGGCTGCCGGTTGGAGCCAGGCTGCGTCCAGCCAGGCTGAGCTGGGCCACGGCTGGCCACGCCAAGCTGCCCAACGCCCAACCTCGATCTGGCCGAGCCCCAGGCGAGGCCGGATTGTGCCTGTGGCGCCTTCCCGCCGAGCGGGATGGGCTGCCCCGAACAGGCTCGGCGGCGAGTGCCCGTCCGCGCGGTGCCAGCGGCCATGCCACCCGATCGGTCGTGCCAGGCCCGCGGCCGGGCTCGGCGTTCAGCGTGCAGCTGAGCCTGGCTTCTCCGAGGCGAACGCCCCACACGGAAGTGTGACCCGGGACCCGGACACGCCATGGCCCCCGGGCGGAGTAGCTCAGGCCGGTGAAGGGCGCCTCCACACCGCCGGTCGTGGCGATCCGAGGGCGCATCGATGGCAGACACCGCCCCGGCCCGGACAAAACCGCCCTCAGAGAGCCTCTCGCGGCCGAATCGGGGGTGCGGTGACATTCGGGGCCGCGACGGCCTCTCCAGCGCGTCAGCGGCACACTAGGGCGAGTTGACCCATTCGTCCGTGCCGTCGGCGAAGTGCTGGTGCTTCCAGACCGGCAGCTGGGCCTTCACCTCGTCGACCAGCTCGGCGCACGTCGCGAAGGCTTCGGCCCTGTGATCGGCCGCCACGGCGCACGCCAGAGCCACATCGCCGATCGCGAGAGCGCCCAGGCGGTGACTGACAGCGACCGCCCGCACACCAGCGCGGCGGGCCGACACCTCCGCGACCACCCGAGCCAGCACATCTCCCGCGCTGGGGTGGCCCTCGTAGAACAGCGTCTCCACCGACTTGCCGCCGTCGTGGTTGCGGACCACACCACCGAAGGTCACCACGGCGCCCGCGGCCGGATCGTCCACCAGCTCGGCGTGCGCTTCCACCGACAACGGCTGCTCGGTGACCTGCGCCAGCGCGATCCGGGGTGGCGCCACCGTTTCGGCCCCGACCTCCGCCGACGCTGGCCCGGCGGCCGACGCGGGGACAGCAGCCGACGCGCGCTCAGCCGCTGACGCCGGGACAGCCGCCGGCGTGCGCTCAGCCGCTGACGCCGGGACAGCAGCCGAGGTGGGCTCAGCGCCCGTGGTGGCTGAGGCGCCCGACGCAGCCGAGGCGCCCGGAGCAGCGGCGGCAGGAACGTCAGCCCCCGCCCGGGGATGATCACCGCCAGCCAGCTGGTCCACGGCGTGCGCCAGCACGCCGTCCAGCACGCCGAGGCCGTCCTTCACACCACCGCGGGAACCGGGCAGGTTCACGACCAGCGTCCGCCCCGCGACGCCCGCCACCCCGCGCGACAGCACCGCCGTCGGCACCTTAGGCAGGCCCGCGTTCCGGATGGCGTCCGCGAGCCCCGGCAGCTCGGCGTCCAGCAGGGCGGCCGTCTCGTCCGGCGTGCGGTCCGTCGGCGAGATGCCCGTGCCACCCGTGGTGATCACGACGTCCACCCCGTCCTGCAGGCAGCTCCGCAGCGCCTTGCCCACGGGCTCACCGTCCGGCACCACGATCGGCGCCGGCACGTCGAACTCCCGCCCCGCCAGCCACTCCACGATCACCGGGCCGGTGTTGTCCTCGTACACCCCCGACGCCGCCCGGTTCGACGCGACGATCACCCGTGCCGTGCGCTTCATGGCCGCTCCCACGTTCCGGTCTTGCCGCCGTCCTTGCGTTCCAGCCGCACCGCGTCCAGCACCGCCGCGGGGTCGACCGCCTTGATCATGTCGTGCAGGGTGAGCCCGGCGACGGCGACCGCGGTGAGCGCCTCCATCTCGACGCCCGTCCGGTCGGTGGTCTTCGCCGTCGCCTGGATCGCCACCTCCGACTCGCCCAGCGTGAACTCCACCTTGACGCCGGAAAGCGCTATCTGGTGGCACAGCGGGATCAACTCGGGCACCTTCTTCGCGCCCATGATCCCGGCGATCCGGGCGGTCGCGAGCGCGTCACCCTTGGGCAGGCCGTTCGCCGACAGCAGGCCGATCACCTCGGTGGTCGTCCGCACGACCCCCGTCGCGACCGCGGTGCGGGCCGTGGCCTCCTTGCCCGAGACGTCCACCATCCGCGCGGCGCCGGTCTGGTCGACATGGCTCAATTCAGTCACAGCCCGCCCCTCCAGCGGAGAACTAGACGGCCGCGCTCCGGCGGGCCGCCGCCTTCACGGCCTCGGCCACCGCCGGGGCCACCGCCGAGTCGAACACGCTCGGCACGATGAACGACGCGTTCAGCCGGTCGTCCACCACGTCGGCGATCGCGTTCGCCGCGGCGATCAGCATCTCGTCGTCGATGTCGTGCGCCTGCGCGTCCAGCAGACCGCGGAACACACCGGGGAACGCGAGGACGTTGTTGATCTGGTTCGGGTAGTCGCTGCGGCCCGTCGCCACGACCGCGGCGTGCTTCTGCGCCTCCAGCGGGTCGATCTCCGGGTCCGGGTTCGCCAGCGCGAACACCACCGGGTTCTCCGCCATCGTCGCGACCTGCTCGGCCCCGAACAGGTTCGGCGCCGACACCCCGATGAACACGTCCGCCCCGACCAGCGCGTCGTGCAGGCTGCCCGACACGTTGTCCTTGTTCGTCGTCTCCGCGAGGTGCCGCAGGTTGTCGTCCAGGTTGGCGCGGCCGGAGTGGACGATGCCGTCGATGTCCGCGGCGATGATGTCGGCAGGCTTCTTGTGCTGCAGCAGGCGGATGATCGCCGAGCCCGCGGCACCCGCACCGCTGACCACGATCTTGCAGTCCTCGATGTTCTTCCCGACCACCCGCAGCGCGTTGCGCAGCGCGGCCAGCACCACGATCGCGGTGCCGTGCTGGTCGTCGTGGAACACCGGGATGTCGAGCTGCTCACGCAACCGCTTCTCGATCTCGAAGCAGCGCGGCGCGGCGATGTCCTCGAGGTTGATGCCCGCGTACACCGGCGCCAGCGCCTTGACGATCTTGATGATCTCCTCGGTGTCCTGGGTGTCCAGGCACACCGGCCACGCGTCGACGTCGGCGAACTTCTTGAACAGCGCCGCCTTGCCCTCCATCACCGGCAGCGCCGCCGCGGGGCCGATGTTGCCGAGGCCGAGCACGGCCGAGCCGTCGGTGACCACGGCGACCGTGTTGCGCTTGATGGTCAGGCGGCGCGCGTCCGCGGGGTTCGCGGCGATCGCCTGGCACACACGCGCGACGCCCGGCGTGTACGCGCGGGACAGGTCGTCACGGTTGCGGAGCTGCACCTTGGGGGCGACCGAGAGCTTGCCGCCCAGGTGCATGAGGAAGGTGCGGTCGGAGACCTTGCGCACCCGCACGCCGTCGAGGGAGTCGAGCTCCTTCGTGACGTCCTCGACGTGGTCGGCGTTGGAGACGTTGGCGGTGATGTCGACCACGATCGCGTCGGAGCGGGACTCCACGACGTCGAACGCGGTGAGCACCCCGCCCACCCGGCCGACGGCGGTGGTGAGGTCGCCCGCGGCGCTCGCCGACGGGGGAGCCTCGACGCGGACGGTGATCGAATAACCGGGGCCGGGAACCGGCACTGTCGTTACCCCTTACTTGTTGATCTCGGTCTCCGGGTGCACGTACGGCACCGTGTCCAGCGGGAACGTCACGTCGCCGTACGGCGAGAGCGCGCCCTGGCGGTCCGCCGCGAGTTCGGTCACGGGGTGTTCGCCGTCCGGCACCTTCGGCCAGCTCGGGTCGATCCGCCCGGCCTTCTTCCCGTTGTCACCCTTGGCCACGTCATCCTCCCGTTCGCCTCGCCTGTGAGGCCTTCAGTTTGCCTCAACACGAGCGGTACCCGGAGGCCAGGGCGGTATCCTGGCCTGTGATGCCCGCGACCTCTCTGGCGGACTGGCTGCGATCCGCGTCCGACGACGAGCTGGCCGCACTCCTGCAGGCCAGACGCGATCTGGCCACCCCTCCGCCCTCCGACAGCACCGTGCTCGCCACCCGTGCGGGCACGGCGGGTTCCACCGCACGGGCGATCGAGGACCTCGACACCTTCACCCTGACGGTGCTCGACGCGTTGCTCGTCGCGGACGCCGACACCGAGGCGGTCCCCATCGGGAAGGTGCGCGAGCTGATCGGGGCCGACCCCACGCCAGCGCTCGACCGGCTGCGCGGGCGCGCGGTCGCGTGGGGCGACGACGACGCGCTGCGCGTCGTGCCCGTGGCGCGTGAGATCGTCGGCCCGTTCCCCGCCGGGCTCGGCGCTTCGGTGCCCGAACTGGCCGGTGTGAACCTCGACGACCTGCCCGAGGACGAACGGAACGTGCTCGCCACGCTCGCCGCGGGCCCGCCCATCGGGCGCAGCCGGGACGCACAGGCGGAGGTTCCGCTCGACGAAGCGAAGACGCCGGTGCAGCGCCTGCTCGCCCGCGGTCTGCTGCTGCGGCGTGACGCCGAGACCGTCGAGCTGCCCCGTGAAGTCGCGCTGGTGCTGCGGGGCGGGCGCTCGTGCTCGCCGAACGCGCTGCACGAACCGGAGCTGCCGACCCACCCGCACCAGCAGTCCACAGTGGACGAAGCCGCCGCCGGGGAGGCCGCGGAGTTCTTGCGGCACATGGAATCCCTGCTCACCGCGTGGTCGGAGCAACCGCCGCCGGTGCTCAAGTCCGGTGGGCTCGGCGTGCGGGAGCTGCGGCGCGTGGCGCGTGACCTGGAGATCGACGACGCGCGTGCGACGCTGCTCGCCGAGCTGGCCGTCGGTGCCGGGCTCGTCGGTGACAGCGGCAGCACCACCCCTGAGTGGGTCCCGACGACGCTCACCGATTCGTGGCTCGCGTCCGCTCCGGCTCAGCGGTGGCTCGTTCTCGCCCAGGCCTGGCTGGACCTGCCGCGCCTGCCCGGGCTGGCCGGTCAGCGCGACGCCAAGGACAAGCCGATGGCACCGCTGTCGGACGACCTGCGCCGTCCGCTCGCGCCGATCACGCGCCGCCGGGTGCTGCAGGCGCTCGCCGACCTGCCCTCCGGCGCGGGTGTGCAGAGCGTCGACGAGCTGGTCACGGTGCTGGCGTGGCGCGCCCCGCGGCGCGGTGGGCGCCTGCGTGACGAGACGGTCCGGTGGACGATGGCCGAAGCCGCCACCCTGGGCGTCATCGCGCTCGGCGGGCTCACCACCGCGACCGCGGCCCTGCTCGCCGAGGACCGGCAGGGCGCGCTGACGGCGATGACCGACGCGATGCCCGACCCCATCGCCCACGTGCTGGTGCAGGCCGACCTCACCGTCGTCGCGCCGGGGCCGCTGGAGCCCGAACTGGCGGCGGAGATCAAGACGGTCGCCGACGTGGAGTCGGCCGGGCACGCGACGGTGTACCGGATCACCGAGCAGACGGTGCGCCGGGCGCTCGACGCCGGGCGCACCGCCGACGAGCTGCACGAACTGTTCCGCGAGCGCTCCGCGACGCCGGTGCCGCAGTCGCTGACCTACCTGATCGACGACGTGGCCCGGCGGCACGGGCGGTTGCGGGGCGGGGCGGCGGCGTCGTTCCTGCGCTGTGACGACGAGGTGCTGCTCGCCGAGGTCCTCGGCCACCCGGTGGCGGAGGAGTACGAGCTGCGCCGCATCGCGCCGACGGTCCTGGTCAGCCCGGTCCCGCTCGCCGAGGTGATGGACGGGCTGCGGGCGGCCGGTTTCGCCCCGGCCGCGGAAGGCCCGGACGGGCGCGTGCTGGACCTGCGGCCGAGCGGACGGCGCATCCCGCCGAGGAACCGGCAGGCGCGGCGCGTGCTGCCCGAGCCCAACGGGGCCAACCCTGAGCAGCTCGCCCAGGTCGTCGCGCACCTGCGAGCCGGGGACCGGGCGGCGAGCCGCCGGCGTGGCGCGGAGGTGCGGCTACCCGGCGGTGGCGGCGGCTCGGACACGGCGGCGACGATGGCGCTGCTGGCGCGCGCGACCCGCGAGCGGCGTGAGGTGTGGATCGGGTTCGTCGACTCGCACGGCACGGCGAGCCAGCGCATCGTCACGCCCGCGCACGTCGGCGGCGGGGTCCTGCACAGCACGGACGACGAGCGCTATCCGCTGCACCGCATCACGTCCGCCGCCCTCGTCGAGGACTGAGCTAAAGCCTGTATCGGAGTGGTTTGCGTGGCGGTGCGGGTAGCGGCCCCTCTCGTCTCCCACCACCACCCCTCACGAACGCTCCGCGGCTGTGCCTCCCACCACGCAGGCGCTGTCCTCGCGAGGAACCGCCCACCCGTCGCCCGCCGCCACCCTCAACGGACGCGCTCCGCGCGGCCAACCCCCTTCAAACCCGCGGCGGTGCCGGTTGCTCGGGTGGTGCAAAAGACTGAAAGCGGCGGCTCCACCACTTCGAAACACAACCTAAAGCGCCCGCAGTCCTTCCAGGACCCGTGCCATGAACTCGCGGGACGAGCGGTCGCCGAAGGACAGGCCCGGCTGGTGCAGCACCACGAGTTCGAGGTTGTCCATGTCGCTCACCAGCACCTTCACCACGTTCAGCGGCAGGTGCAGGAACGCGGCGATCTCCGCGATGGACCGCGGTTCGACGCACAGGTCGCAGATCCGGCGGTGCTGCACGGACGCCGCGCCCTGGTACCGGCGACCGCGCTCGCTCGTCGACACCAGCGTTTCGAGCGCCAGCTCGTAGTCGGGCCGCGTGCGGCCGCGGGTGTGCGCGTACGGGCGCATCATCGTCCGCTGGCGGACGGCCGTCGGCGCCGGGGCGGAAGCGCCAGGCCATTCCGTGGCGGCCGGGATCGTGGCGGTTTCCCACTCCCGCGCGGAGGGCTGGCGCGGCCAGTCGCGCTGCGCGTCCGGCCACTCGCGGGCGGGCGGCCAGTCGGCCACGGGCGCGTCGCCCGGCCAGTCGCGGCTCACGTCGGATTCGTCCGGCCACCGCGGCGCGGGCTGGGCGGGCCAGCTCTGGTCACCGGGCAGGGCACGGCGACGGCGACGGCCGCCGCTCTCCACCGGTTCCGGCAGCAGGGGCGGCTCGGTGCGCGGCAGGGGCGGGCGTTCGTCGGCACGCGTGTGGCGCCCGCCTGCCGACGGGCGCTGCCGGGCGTGCAGCGAGCGCACCCGCATCAGCACCGCGGCGCGGTCGAGCTTGAAGCGGGCGGGCGAGTCGAGTTGTTCGCGGTCGGCTCCCTGGTGCAGCGCTTCCCACGCATCGGGGCCGGGGTTCTCGGGGCGGATCGGCATCCCTGTCACTACCCGTGCATCCCACCCTGGAGCTGCATCCGCAGCTCGGGAGTCATCTGCTGCCCGACGCGGTCCACGAGGAGGGTCATCTCGTAGGCCACCGTGCCGATGTCGCAGTTCGGTGCGGCCAGCACGGCCAGGCTCGACCCGTCGCTGATGGACATCAGGAACAGGTAGCCCCGCTCCATCTCGACGACGGTCTGGTTCACGTTGCCCGCCTCGAAGCACCGTGCGGCGCCGAAGGTGAGGCTGACGAGGCCGGACGCGACGGCGGACAGCTGGTCCGCCCTGTCCTTGGGCAGACCGTCCGAAGCGGACAACAGCAGCCCGTCGGCGGAGACGACGACGGCGTGTGCGGCGCCGGGGACCCTGCGCACGAAGTCGGTGATCAGCCAGCCGAAGCTGCCGGTCTGGAATGCCGGGGCGCTCACTCCTACCTCCTCGCCGTCGCTCAAGGTCGCGATTATTCCCTGCCAGGGTATTCCCCCTGGCGTTCTTGTCGACCCGCGAAGACGGGTGGTTCCCATCTTCACCCCAACGGCCGTACCCGGAAGGTGATCGGGCAAACACTCAGCCTGGCTGCAACGCCGAATCCCGCGCGATCGCGTGCTCCACGACCGAGATGAGCACCTGCTTCGCGGATTCACGCTCCCGTGCGTCACACGCGATGATCGGTACGTGGTCGCCGATGGTCAGCGCGTGCCGCACGTCCTCGATCTGGTGGTGCAACAACCGGTCGAAGCAGTTGATCGCCACGATGTAGGGCAGTTTCCGGTTCTCGAAGAAGTCGATCGACGGGAACGCGTCGGCCAGCCGCCGGGTGTCGACCAGCACGACGGCACCGATCGCGCCGAGCGCCAGGTCGTCCCACATGAACCAGAACCGGTGCTGCCCCGGCGTCCCGAACACGTACAGGACGAGGTCCGAGTCCAGCGAAAGCCTGCCGAAGTCCATCGCGACGGTCGTGGTGACCTTGTTGGGGGTCGCGGAGATGTCGTCGACGGACAGGCTCGCCTCCGTCATCTGCGCTTCCGTCGTGAGCGGGTCGATCTCCGACACCGCACCGACCAGGGTGGTCTTGCCCGCGCCGAAGCCGCCGGCGACCACGATCTTGGCCGACTGCGTCGGCCCGTTGGCCGCCGACGTGTTCGCGTCGGAGTCAAATTCTCCGAAGCCCACTGAGCACCCTCTCCATGAATTCGATACTGGGACGATCGCCGACCGTGGCCGCGTTGTGGACGAGGACGAGGCCGAGCCCGGCGACGTCACCGATGAGCACCCGGACGACACCGAGCGGCAATCGCAGGTAGGCGGCCACCTCGGCCACCGAACGCGTGTCCAGGCACAGCCCGCAGATCGAGCGGTGCTCGGGCACCTGCACCCGGTCGAGCGCACGCCCGCGCTCGCTGGTGGACACGAGCGACTCGATCTTCAGGTCGTAGGTCGGCTTGGTGCGGCCCTTGGTCCGGAAGTACGGCCGGACCAGGCCGGACGTCTCGGCCGGCGACGGCGGCATCGCCGTGGGCACCGCCGGGATCGAGGGCAGGCTGGGATGACCACCGACGCCGGGGTTGCTGACCGGACCGGGGCCGGGAGCGACCGGCCGGTAGGCGGGGAACTCCCCGCTCGGCGGCCCGCCGTCGGCGCGGCCGCCGAACAGCTCCGCCCCCGGACCGGACAGCAGCCGGTCGCCGAAGTCGTTCACCCTGTGCTCACCGACCCCGGGGTAGGACGGCGGGCCGCCGAGGTCCTCGGCCTCACCCGCACGCCGCTGCTGCCAGGCGCGGTCCACCCTGGCGCGGAAGCGCGTCCAGTCGTCGTCGGGCGGCACGTTGTGCCAAGGCTCGCCGGCTGCCGAGCCGGAATCGTCGGCGCTTCTGCCCATCCGGTTCCCGTCCAAGTCCGTCGATCGACCCGCATTCACCGCAGTCCCTCCGTGCGCCGCGCGTCACGCGCGAGCGGCTCCCTGGAGCTGCGCCCGCAGCTCGGGCGTCAACTGCTGCCCGACGCGGTCGACCAGGAGGGTCATTTCGTACACCACCAGCCCGATGTCGCTGTCGGGCGACCCCAGCACCGCGAGGCACGAGCCGTCCGAAACCGACATCAGGAACAGGAAGCCGTTCGCCATCTCGACCACGGTCTGCGCGACCGGGCCGCCTTCGAACACCTTCGCCGCACCGCGGGCGAGGCTGGTCAGCCCGGAGGCGACCGCCGCCAGCTGGTCGGCCCTGTCCTTGGGCAGGCCGCGCGAGGCGGCCAGCATGAGCCCGTCCGCGGACACGACCACGGCGTGCGCCGCACCGGGCACGCGGTGCACGAAGTCCGTGATGAGCCAGGCGAAACCGTTCGGCCCGCTCTGCGGCTTGGCGCCTCCCGGTTGCAGGGAACCCGCGCGTGTCACTGTCACTCCTCACTGCCGAACTGGGGCGGGGTCGCGTCCCCGCCGGTCACCGAAACGCTCTCCCCGGACCGCTCGCGGAGGGCGTGCCGGCCTGAGCGGTAGCCCTGCTGGAAGCTCACCATACGTTCGCGGGCGGCGGTGGCGGACCGCGTGATCGCGCTCGCCCCCGGCCTGCCCGACGTCGTGTCGGTGAAGGAGGCACCGCTCGGTGTGCTGCTCGTGGCCGTCACCGAACCCGGCATCAGGTACGCGTTGGGCACCCGCTTGGGCAGGCCGGCCTCGGTCACTTCCTCGCTCTTGGGCTCCAGGAGCGACTGGGCCTTCTGCCAGCCCTCGTCGGCGACGCTGCTCCAGGCGTCCTCGGGCACCGTTTCGACCGCCCGGTGCGCGGCCGTTTCCTCGAGATCTCCCGTCATCGGGCGCTCGGACGCCTCCTCCCCGCGGGTGTCCTGCTCCTCTTCGCCTTCCTGGGTGAACCAGCGCGACACGACCGACTGGTAGATCGGGAGCCGCTTGGTCGGCACGTCGTCCTCCAGCACCCCGCTCTGCTGCACGGGCTGCTCCTCGGGCACCGGCTCCGGTTGGACCACCGGCACGTACTGCGGCTCCCGCTTCGGCAGTTCGAGCGGGGTGAACCGGTTCCCGTTGAGCTGCGGGCGGTTCGCGGGCGCCGGGCCCGCCGAACCACCCCGGCTGAGGAACGCGGCGCTCGACGAACCCGCGACGAGGTCGTCGAGGCTGATCGGCTGCGCGAGCGGGGTCAGCCCGGCCGAGGTCTGCTCGGAGCCGACCGACTCGGGCCTCGGCCGCTGCGCGGGCACCGACGGGATGTCCGGCAGCGAGGTCTCCAGCTGCGACGGCGGGGGCATCGGCGCCTCGGGGACGACCGGCCCGAGCAGCTCGGCCGGCACCACGACGCGGGCGATGACGCCGCCCTCGATGTCCTCGTTCTCCCGCAGCCGCACCTCGATGCCGTGCCGCTGCGCGAGCCGCGCGACCACGTACAGGCCCATCCGCCGGGTCACCGACACGTCGAGGTCCGGCGGGTCGGCCAGCCGCTGGTTGGCCTCGGCGACCTGCTCCTCCGACATGCCGACACCGCGGTCGGTGATCTGGATGGCCAGCGCCTTGCGCCGCGTCACCACGGCGCGCACGCTCACCTTCGTCTCCGGCTCGGAGAAGTAGGTGGCGTTGTCGAGCAGCTCGGCGAGCAGGTGCACGAGGTCGTGCACGGTCAGCCCGCGCACCGCGACCTCGGGGATGACGCCGACCTCGACCCGCGCGTACTGCTCGATCTCCGACACCGCGGCGCCGATGACGTCCGCGGCGGCCACCGGCTTGGGCACCGACTTCGCCAGCCCGGCACCCGAGAGCACCAGCAGGCTTTCACCGTTGCGCCGCAGCCGGGTCGCGAGGTGGTCGAGCTCGAACAGGCTCGCGAGGTGGTCGGGGTCCTGCTCGTCGGCCTCGAGCCGGTCGATGACGCCGAGCTGGCGCTCCACCAGCCGCTGCGAGCGCCGCGAGAGGTTGACGAAGATGCCGTTGACGTTCTCGCGCAGCAGTGCCTGCTCCGCAGCCATCTTGACGGCCTGCTCGTGCACCTCGTCGAACGAGCGGGCGAGCTCGCCGATCTCCTCACGCGTGTTGATCGGCACCGGTTCGACGGACTTCGCGGCCGCCTCCATCGGTTCCGGGTCGTCGAGGATCTTCGTGACCGTCTGCGGCAGCCGCGTGTAGGCGATCTCCAGCGCGCTCGTGCGCAGGACCCGGATCGGCTTCAGCATGACCCGCGCGACGAGGAACGTCAGCAGCAGCGCGGCGGCGAGCGCGACGAGCACGATGAGGATGTCGCGCCAGGCGGCCATCGTGGCCTCGCTCGCCAGCGACGCCGAGCGGGCCCGCACGTCGTTCAGCAGCGCGCTCTCGATCGTGCGCAGCTTGTTCAGGTTGGCGCCGCTGTTGGTGACCAGCTCGTTGCGGTCCACGCCGAGCGGGCCGCCGCTGTCGGCCCGCGCCAGCACGGTCGCGGCGATGCGCGCCCTGCCGTCGACGTCCGGGCCGCTCACGGTGTCGGTGAACTGCTGCACCTGTTCCGGGGTGGCGTTCGCCTGGAACTGGGCGAGCGCGGCGGCGGCGCTGAACTGCGCGGCCTGCGCCCCCTCCAGCAGCAGACCGGAGAACTGGCCGCGCAGCAGCGCGATCTCGATCGCGGCGTCCTCGCGGACCGTGAACTCCTTGAGCTGGCTCAGCGCCTGCACGCTCGCGCCCTCGCGCAGCAGGTTCTGGTCCGTCACAGACGACGTCATCTCGCGGCCCAGCTGGATCAGCGAGTCCAGCACCGAGGAGTAGGCGTTGAACGCGGCCTGCTCGGAGAACGGCGGCGTGTTCACGGACGAGCGCAGCGGGCCGAGCGCGTCGAGGCGCTCCAGGCCGCGGTCGTACCGCTCCTTGCTCGCCGCGTCGTCCACCTTCAGCTCGGCGGTCGACCGGCGGAGGTCCGCCACCGCGACGTCGGACTGCTGGATCTGGCTGTTGAGCGCGCTCTGCAGGTCGACGTCCCCGGGGGTGACGATCTTGGCGACCGCCAGCATCCGCTCGCCCTGGAGCTGGTGCACCACGTTGGTCACCTTGAGCGCGAGGTCGACCTGCGCCGTGGTCTGGTTGAGCTGGCCCGCCGTGTGCAGCTCGTCGACCGCCCGCAGGCCGCCGAGGACCAGCGCCGTCACGGTCGGGATCGCCAGCACCAGCGCCAGCTTGGAGCGCAGCTTCCAGTTCTTCAGACTCAGCGATGACCCGGAGGAGGGCGCCGAACTCTGCCGCGCAGGCTGCCCCGCTATGTCTGGGGTGTCTTCTTTCGGCACCGCTGTACCACCATCAATCCCACCAGAAGTGGACCCGAAGCTCGGATTGCAGGTGCAGAGGGTAGCGAAGAGCGGGTGAAGATGTAACCCTTCCTGGGCAACCGCAAGAAACGGTGCTCCAGAAAGAATTTCCGACCTGAGACAATAGGTGCTGCGCGGTCACATTAGACCACTGTGCGTAGTGCTCCTCATCCGAATGGACCTGATCAGGTGATCAACATCACTGGGCTGAGCAAGAACGACCCCGCGCCCGGCGAGACGCCGGTGGCCATGCTCGAAGTCGAAGGACTGAACCACCGCTTCGGCAGTGGTCCGGACGCCCACGCGGCGGTGCGCGACCTGACCTTCACCGTCTCGGCGGGGCAGCTCGCCTGCATCGTGGGGCCGTCCGGCTGCGGCAAGTCGACGCTGCTGCGGTGCATCGCCGGGCTCATCAAGCCGACCGGCGGCAAGGTGCGGTTGCACGGTGACGAAGTGCAAGGTGTGCCCGCGGACCTCGCCGTGGTTTTCCAGGACTACAGCCGTTCCCTTTTTCCCTGGCTCACGGTCGCCGGAAACGTCGAATTCCCGTTGCGGTCACTGGGGATCGGCAAGGAGGAACGGCGCCGCCGCGTCGAGGAGGCGCTGGGCTGGGTGGGCCTCGCCGGTTCCCAGCGGAAGTTCCCGTGGCAGCTGTCCGGCGGCATGCAGCAGCGCGTGTCGATCGCGCGGGCGCTCGCGAGCCGTCCCGCGCTGCTGCTGATGGACGAGCCGTTCGCGTCGGTCGACGCCCAGACCCGGTTCGAGCTGGAGGACCTGCTGCGCACGGTCCAGCGCGAGCAGGGCAGCACGGTCCTGCTGGTCACGCACGACATCGACGAGAGCGTCTACCTCGCCGACCGGGTGCTCGTGCTGTCGTCGTCCCCCGCCACGATCGTCGCCGACCTGCCGGTGGACCTGCCCGCGGAACGCGACCAGATCACCACGCGCGAGTCCGCGGAGTTCGTCGCGCTGCGGGGCGAGGTGGCCCGGCTGCTGCAGAAACGAGCGGCGTGACGATGCCGGTCACCGTTCGCGACGCCGTGCGCGCGCTCATGCGCGAGTGGAAGCTGACCACGGTCTTCGGCAACCCCGGCAGCACGGAACTGCGGTTCCTCGCCGACTGGCCCGACGACTTCCGGTACGTGCTGGGCCTGCAGGAGGCGAGCGTCGTCGCGATGGCCGACGCCTACGCCCAGCTGACCCGCAACGCTGCCGTCGTCAACCTGCATTCCGCAGGAGGCGTGGGGCACGGGCTGGGCAACCTCGTGACGGCGTTCCACAACCGCGCGCCCCTGATCGTGGTCGCCGGCCAGCAGTCGCGGTCGCTGCTGCCCGCCGACCCGTTCCTCGGCGCGCTCGAACCCACGGAGTTCCCGCGGCCGTACGTGAAGTGGGCGTGCCAGCCGGCGCGGGCCGAGGACGTGCCCGCCGCGTTCGCGCGCGCCTACCTGCTCGCCACGCAGGCCCCGGCGGGGCCGGCCTTCCTGTCCGTTCCCGCCGACGACTGGGACGAGCCCGCCGAGCCGGTCCCGGCGCCGCCGCGGCTCGCGAGCTTCGCCCCGGACGAGACCGCGCTGGCCGAGGTGGCCGCCGCGCTGAACGCGGCGCGCAAGCCCGCACTGGTCGTCGGGGCCACTGTGGACGGTGACGACGCGGTGCCGGAAACCGTTGCGCTGGCGGAGAAAACCCGGGCCGCGGTGTGGGCCGCGCCGTTCTCGGCCCGCAGCTCCTTCCCGGAGGACCACGACCTGTTCGCCGGGTTCCTCGCCCCGAACCGGGCCGCCGTCGCGACCGCGCTCGCGGAGTACGACGTCGTGGTCGTGCTGGGCGCGCCCGCCTTCACCTACCACGTCGTCACCGGTCCCGGACCCGCCATGCCGCCGCTGTACGTGCTCAGCGACGACCCGCAGGTGCTCGCGCGGGCGCCGATGACGGCGGGGGTGCTGACGACGCCGCGTGCGGGCATCGCGCGGCTGGCCGAACTGGTGTCCGACACGGGACGTGCGGCACCGGCACCGCGGCCGCGCCCGGCCCGGCTGCCCGAACCCGCCGCCGGTGAGCCGCTGACCGGCGCGTTCGTCTACCAGACCCTCGCGGACCTGCTCCCCGAAGACGCGCTCGTCGTGGAGGAGGCGCCCACGCACCGGCAGGACATGCAGCAGCACCTGCCGATCCGCTCGCGGGGACGCGGCTTCCTGACGATGTCCAGCGGCGTGCTGGGGTACGGCCTGCCCGCCGCGGTGGGCGCCGCGCTGGCCGAGCCGGGGCGGCAGGTGGTCGCGGTGCTCGGGGACGGCAGCAGCATGTACAGCATCCAGGCGCTGTGGACCGCGGCGCGGCAGCAGACGCCGGTGACGTTCGTGGTGCTCGACAACGGCGAGTACGCGGCCGTGCGCCGCCACGCCGTCCGCAGCGAGTCCGGGAAGGTCCCGGGGATCGAACTGGGCGGCCTCGGCTTCGGCGACCTCGCGAAGGGCCTCGGCTGCGCGGCCGCGGAGGCCGGGACGGCGGACGAGCTGCGCTCCGCACTGCGGAACGCGCTGGCCGCCCCGGTCCCGACGGTGGTGCACGTCCGGCTGGGGTGATTTCGGTGCGGCTCCGCCGTTTTCGGACGGCGGAGCCGCTTTCAGTCCAGCACCTCCGAGCGGAAGCCGGGGTGCCAGGCGAGCGCCCGCCGCTCCGCGACGGTCAACAGCAGGTTGGACACGTACCCGAGCACGCTGACCAGCACGATCCACGCCCACATCACGTCGAGCTCGAAGCCGAACTGGGCGTTGATCAGGCGGTAGCCGATGCCGCTGTCGCTGCCCGTCAGCTCCGACACGATCATCAGGATGATCGCGATCGCCAGCGCCAGCCGCAGCCCCGCGAACACCTTCGGCAGCGCCGCGGGCAGCACGACCCCGAAGATCCACCGCCTGCCGCCGATCCGGAAGGCCCGCGCGGTCTCGATCTTCACGTCGTCCACCGACCTGGCCCCGTCGATCGTGTTGAGCAGGATCGGCCAGATCGTGCCCCACAGGATCGTCACCAGCTCCATCCGCGTCCCGATGTGGAACATCACCAGGAACACCGGCACCAGCAGCGTCGCGGGCACCGAGCGGGCGAAGAAGAACATCGTCGAGACGTAGTCGGTGAGCACGGGCGAGCGGCCGAGCGCCAGCCCGAGCGGCACCCCGACCGCGATCGCGATCAGCCACCCCGCCAGCAGTTTGCCCAGGCTCGGCAGCAGGTCGTGCGTCACCGCGTCGGTGACCCACAGGTGCGCGGCCGGGCCGGAGAACCACACCCGCCCCGCCGCCTCCGCGATCCGCGTCGGCGACGGGAAGTACGGGTTGTCCGCCAGCACCGTCAGCAGCTGCCACAGCAGCAGGAACCCGGCGAACACCGCCCAGCGCCGGGCGAAGTCACGCCACCGCGTGCTCACACCGCACCTCCTGTCGCCGCCCAGCCCAGCCAGCGCCGCTGGGCGCTGAGCAGTGCCGTGTTGACGAGGTAGCCGGCGAGCCCGGTGAAGATCGTCCCGGCGAGCACGATGTCCATCCGCAGCGAACCGCTGCCCCAGTGGTAGACGAACTGCCCGACACCCACGCTCGTCCCCGTCAGGAACTCGGTGCTGACCAGCACGATCAGGCCGATCGCCGCGGACAGGCGGATCCCCGTCAGCACGAACGGCGCGATGCTCGGCAGCACCACCGCGTACACCAGGCGCGGCCGCGGCGTGCGGAAGGCCCGTGCGGTGTCCAGCACCTGGCGGTCGATCTCCGAGATCGCGTACACCGTGTTGAACAGGATCGGCCACACCGACGCGAATGTGGCGAGCGCGATCTTCATCTGCGCCCCGCTGCCGAGCACCAGCGTCGCCAGCGGGATCAGCGCCACGGTCGGCAGCGGTCTCAGGAACTCGATGAGCGGGCCGGTGACCAGCCGCAGCGGCCGGATGCTGCCGAGCAGCAGGCCGAGCGGGATGGCGATGACCGAGGCGAGCAGGAGCGTGATGAGCCAGGCCAGCAGGGTCGCCGCGACGGCCCGCTGGAACTCGGCGTCACCGAACAGCGCGAAGAAGCGCGTGATCACGGTGGACGGCGGGGGCAGCACCCCGGCCTTGACCACACCCGAGCGGCTGACCGCCTCCCACAGCAGCAGGAAGACGGCCAGCCCGGCGAGCCGGCGGAGAACGGTGCGCATGGGATCAGACTTGGGGCGTCGGCACGATCAGGTTCGCGGCGTCCAGCTGCGCGGTCATGCCACCGTAGTTCTGCAGCAGGGTGATCACGCGCTGGAGCTGCGTGGGGTTGGTGGACGTCGGGAACGTGTCGATGTTGAGCAGCGTCGCCGTCGCGGCGTCCACACCGGACAGATCGGGCAGCACCTGCGCGACCTTCGAGCGGTCCGCCGCGTCGCGCTGCGCGGGGATCATGGCGCGCTGGAACGCCGCGACCGTCTTCGGGTTCGCTTCGATGAACTTGGTCGTCGCGATGTAGCCGGTGTTCGGGATGTTCGCCGTCGAACCGGTGACGATCTTCATGACCGGGACCAGCCCCTGCTTCTGCTGCGCCGTGGTCAGGTAGGGCTCGACCTCGACCCCGGCGTCCAGCTGGCCGCTCGCGATCGCGGCCGGGATGTTCGGGAACGTGACCGGCTGGTAGGACACCGAGTTCGGGTCGACGTCGTTGTCCTTCAGCGTGGCGCGCACCAGCAGCTCGGCCGCCGACTTCGACGCCTGGATGCCGACCTTCTTGCCGACCAGGTCCTTCGGGCCGCGGATACCGGAGTCGGGCTTGGCGATGACGAGCTGCGAGGTCTCGTTGGCCGTGTCGCCGTCCACCACGATCTTCGCGTCGAGCGACCTGTTGGCGATCGCGGTGAAGAACGACACGTAGTTGATCACCGCGAAGTCCAGCTCGCCGTTGATCAGCGCCGGGATCGCCTGCGGGCCCTGCGCGAAGGGCTTCAGCGTGACCTCGAGGCCCTCGTTCTTGTAGTACCCGTACTTCTCCGCGAGCTTGCTGCCCACGCTGCCCTGGCTGCTGAGGATCCCGACGGTGATCTTGCTCTTCTCCACCGGGCCGGAGCCGTTCCCACCCGAGGACGACTTCGAGTCCGAGCCGTTCAGCACGCTGCAGCCGGTGGCCACGAGCGGTGCGGCGAGGGTGGCGCCAAGGGCGAGCCGGAGCACGCTCCGACGGGTGGTATTGCTCACGTTAGCTGACATTTTTACGACGCTCCTGACGCGGCGTATCGAAGGACGAATATCTGACTACTCCATGTGATTCGGTGAGTGATCGACCATCCCCACCGAGACCTGGCCGGGCGCAACCTACCGCAAACGCCGCTTCCCGCAACACCCCGATTTGATCATGATCCGGTATCGGTCACGCCCCGTCCGGCAATGTCCCCGCGAGGGACCTGACCTGCCGGTAGGCCGCGTAGCGCCCGTTTTCGCCCGCCCCGCCGAATGGCGCACGAAAACTGCGCGGAAACGGGTGTTCCCAATAGGACGTTCAGCCGAATGCGGTGATCACACCGAGTCGGGAAAGAAGCAAGGCGACATTTGCCGAGGGCAAGTCGAAGCAGGGCCCCCATTCCGGGAGCCCTGGGATTGCCGGTCACACCCGCGCCGGGGCGGTCACTGCGCGGGCGCGTCCTCGCCGTGCCGGGTGGCGCTGCGCGCCTCACGCGCGCGGTTGAAGCCGTCCTGCAGCCGCGCCATCCGGCCGCGCACCGCCTCGGGGTCGAGCTGGAGCGTGGGTGGGTCGGCCGGCTCCGGCCGGGCGTGCCGCGCCCCGTTCAGGCGCGCCGCGATGGGCCCGCCCTCCTCCGGGGTCTCCTCCGGCGGGGGCACGGGCGCGTGCTCCCCCGTGTAGAACCACTGCGACAGCACCGCCTGGTACGCCGGCATGCGCTCGGTCGGCTCGTCGTCCTCCAGGTAGTACCGCTCCCGCTCGTCGTCGTCCTCCGACGGCCAGTCCGGGGTCTGCTCGTCCACGACGGGCACGCGGGGCGCGGGCTCCGGGATCGCGGGCAGCGCCAGCGGCCCCTCCGCCACCTCGGGCTCGGGTTCCTCCTCGACGACGACGGGCTCGGGCTCCGGCCGCGGCGGCTGCGCCACCACGAGGTCCGCGGGCACGACGACCGTCGCCACCAGGCCGCCGCCGTCCGCCGAGCGCAGCCGGACCCCGATGTCGTGCCGCGCGGCGAGCGACGCGACCACGAACAGGCCCATCCGGCGGGACACCTCGACATCCACCTCCGGCGGGTTGGCCAGCCGGGCGTTCGCGCGCTGGATCTCCGGCTCGGGCATCCCGGCGCCGGAGTCGGTGATGTGCACCTGCCACGCGCCGTCGTCCCCGACCGCGCTCACGACGGTGACCGTCGAGTCCGCCGGGGAGTACAGCGTCGCGTTCTCCAGCAGCTCGGAGATCACGTGCACGAGGTCGCTGCACGCCTCGCCGCGGATCGCCAGGTCCGGCGCCGCCGTCAGCTCGATCCGCTGGTAGTGCTCCACTTCGGACAGTGCCGCACCGATGATCTCCTCGGCGGGCACCGGTTCCGTGCGGTCGTCCCCGAGGTCCTGCCCGGACAGCACGAGCAGGTTCTCGCTGTTGCGGCGCATCCGGGTCGCGAGGTGGTCCAGTTCGAACAGTCCGCCCAGCGTTTCCGGGTCCTGCTCGTGGGCCTCCATCCGGTCGAGCACGGCGAGCTGCCGCTCGACGAGGGCCTGCGTGCGGCGCGACAGGTTGACGAACATCGCGTTCACGTTCTCGCGCAGCAGCGCCTGTTCGCCCGCGAGCCGCACGGCCTCGCCGTGCACCGCGTCGAACGCACGCGCCACCTGGCCCAGCTCCTCGCGGCTGAACACCGGCACCGGCTCGATCCCGCGCCGCCGCGCGGCACCCTCCGGCTGCGGGTCGGCGAGGATGTTCTCGACCGCCTCGGGCAGCCGGTGCTCGGCGACGTCGAGCGCGGTGCGCCGCAACGCCCGCAGCGGCCGCAGCAGCGAGCGCGCGATGATCACCGCCAGCACCGCGCACAGCACGAGCACGCCCAGCACAACCCCCGCGTTGGCGATCGCGGACCGGCGCGCGCCGGTCGCCAGCGCGTCGATCTTCGTCTGGGTCTCCGCCTGGAGCGCCTGCTGGACCTGGTAGGCGAGGTTGATCGTGTAGGTGGCGGCGGTGTCCCACTGTTGCGGGTCGAGCCCGCTGAGGTTCTGCCCCATCTCGGCACGGGTGATCGCCGACTCGACGAGGTTGTTGCCGGTGTCGACGATCAGCCCGATCACCGTGTCGTCGTACATCCGCTGCTCGGCGGGCGTGGCGAACTTCCGGAAGTCGTTGCGCGCGGCGTTGAGCTCGGCGTCCGCACCGAGCAGCGCCCGCAGCTGGTCGGTGGACAGCCGGTTCTCCTGCAGCGCCTCCGCGAGCAGCGCGCGTTTGACCGACATCTGGTCCTTCACGCGCGCGAGCGCGCTCGCGGCGAGCCGCAGCCGGGACAGCTCCGGGTCGCTGACGTCGGCGACGGACTGGTCGGACAGGTCGAGCACCCCGCCGATCAGCTCGCGGTAGGAGCGGAGCGTGGCGTCGGCGGGGAGGCTGGAGTGCTCGGTCGCGAACCGCAGGCCCGTCAGCACGGTCAGCCGGGCCAGCGTGGACTGCAGCTCGGTCACCCCGGTTTCGGACAGCTTCGGCCGCTCGGCCCCGAACTGCCGGTCCACGGTGCCGATCGCCGCGTCCACCTTGGCGCGCTGGTCCCGCAGCTCGCCGAGGTCGCCCTGCCGTCCGCCCGCGACGAACCGCACGCTCAGGTCCCGTTCGCGCTGCAGCTGCTGGACGAGGTCGTTGACGCCCGCGCGGACGCGCCCGTTCGCGGACAGCTCCGCGAGTTCGTCCGCGTGTGCCAGGTCCTGCCGGACCTGCAGGCCGACGAGGCCGAGCACGGTGACCGCGGGGATCGCCAGCACCGCGATCAGCTTCGTGCGCAGCCGCCAGTTGCGCAGCCGCCACCGGCTGCCGGCCCTGATCTCCGGCCGCCGCTCCGGTGCGCCACCGTCGGGACGCTTGCGCGGACGGGCCATCGACTTCCTTCGTTCGCTGCTCGGTTGAATACGCACCGTTACCGGCACGAAGCCGTTAACCTACTAGAGAGGAACCGGGCTCGTGCACGTCCGAGTCGCTCTCTACTCTCGGTGCGATCCGTCGGCGATGGTATTGGGCCTGCATCCTAAGCTCCACCTCCGACCGATGTTTTCCTTCGCCCGGCAGGGGGGTCGCATGCGGACAGTAGCGATCTTGCTGGTCGCCGTCCTCGGCCTGCTCACCGCGTGTGACACCTCGGCGGGGACCGGGCCGCAGGGGGGTCAGGGCCGGCTGGAACGGGCGGACCTGCGGGTCGGCGTGGGCAACCCGATCGACACGGCCCCGCTGCGGATCGCGGTCGCTGACGGTTCGTTCACCCGCGCCGGCCTGCACGTCGAGCTCGTCGAGACGGCGGATCCGCTGGGTGACCTGACCGCGGGGAAGGTGGATGTGGCGTTCGCCACGGACGTCGCGCTCTTCGCGGCGGCGGCCCGCGGCACCCCCATCCAGCTCCAGGGCGAGGCGTACACGTCGGCGCCGTTCACGATGGCCCTGGTGACACTTCCGGGCTCGACGTACACCGAGCTGTCGAGCCGGAAGACCCCGAAGATCGCGGTGGACCAGGAGAACGACCTCGGGGCACTGGCGGCCCGCTCGATGTTCGCGACCGCGGGCGGGGATCCGACGAAGATCAAGTTCGTGCCACGGTCCTATCCGGACATGCCGGCGGCACTGCGGGACGGCTCCGCGGACGCGGCGCTGATGACCGAGCCGTACATCACCAAGGCGCAGCAGGAGCTCGGCGCCAGGACGCTGGCCGACTCGTCACGCGGCGCGACGAAGGACTTCCCCGTCTCGGCCTACGCGGCGAGCGGGTTGTTCGCGCAGGCCAACGTGCACACGCTCGCGGTGTTCCGGCAGGTGCTCGCGGACGCGCAGCAGCGGGCGGCCGACCAGTCCGTCGTGCGGCAGGCGCTGCCCCGCCTCGCGGGGATCGACGACACGACGGCGGCCCTGATCGCGCTCGGCCAGTACCCGACGTCGCTGAGCGGTGTCCGGCTCCAGCGCGTCGCCGACCTCATGCACAGCATGGGGCTGCTCAACGCCCGCCTCGACGTCCAGTCCCTCCTGCCGAAGGACGGAAACCCCTAGCCCGCTGCCCGGGCTGCCGCGACGCGGTCCGCGATGTGGTCGATGACCACGTTGACCGCGCGGCGGTAGGGGGTGGCGTCCCGGTTCACCTGGGACAGCAGCATGCCGCCCTGGATCGCGGCCAGCAGCGCGACCGCGAGCGCCGAGACGTCCTCGTCCGCCGGGAGGTCGCCGCGCTCGCGCATGCGGGCGAGCCCGGCTTCGATCGCCGCCTGCCACGCGGCGAACCCCGTGGCCAGGCCGAGGCGGGCCGAGGGGTCGATGTCCGACAGCTCGCTCGCGAGCGAACCGATCTCGCAGCCCCCTTCGCAGTGCACCGCGTCCAGGCGGACGGCGGCGCGCTCGCACCATTCACGCAGCGCCTCGACGCTGTCGAGGTGGTCGAGCAGGGGCCGCTGCTGTTCGAGCTTCACGGTGCTCTGGTACTCGATCACCGCCGCCGTGAGGCCCTTCTTGTCCCCGAAGTAGTGGTAGATCTGCGAGGCGCTCACCTGGGCACGGCGCTGCACGTCGGGGATGCTCGTGCCGGCCACGCCCTGCTTGAACATCAGCTCGGCGGCGGCACGCAGGATGCGGTCTCGCGTGCGACGGCCACCCTCGGTGCTCGCCGCCTTGGCCCTGGTCTCGACACTGCGCGTCGCCATGCCGCCAGCCTAGCAAAGATTGGAATTGACTTTCCAATCTCGCGCTTCCTACGGTTGGAGAGATCATTCCAAGCGACCCGGAAAGGCGAAGCCCGTGGCTCTCGACCCCCAGATCCAGACCGTGCTCGACGACCTGCCCGCGACCCCCGCGGCCAACACCCTCACCGTGGCGGAGAACCGGGCCGCCGGGCTCGCGTTCACCTCGTTCGCCGGAGACGTCGTCCCGGTCCGCGAGGTGCGCGACACGACCTTCCGCAACGGCGACCACGACGTCCCGGTCCGCATCTACACCCCCGAGACGGTCGCGGGCCCGGCCGCGCCGGTGACGGTGTTCTTCCACGGCGGCGGCTGGGTGTTCGGCGACCTCGACAGCCAGGACCACTACGCCAGGGTCGTCGCGACAAGGTCGAAAACCGTCGTCGTCTCCGTCGGCTACCGGCTGGCGCCGGAGCACCGGTTCCCGGCCGCCGTCGAGGACGCCTACGCGGCGCTGCGGTGGGTCGGGGAGAACGCGGGCACCTTCGGCGCCGATCCCGAGCGGATCGCCCTGTTCGGGGAGAGCGCGGGCGGCAACCTCGCCGCCATCACCGCGCAGGAAGCGAAGCGACGCGGCGGACCGGCCGTCACCTTCCAGGCCCTCGCCTATCCCGCGACCGACCGTTTCGACGACAGCGCGTCGATGTACGACCACGCCGACGGCCCCCTGCTGACGCGCCCCTGGCTCGAATGGTTCTGGGGCGCCTACCTCAACACCCCCGACGAGGGCGCCGACCCGCGCGTCTCTCCGCTGCGCGCGCCGGACCTCACCGGGCTCCCGGCCGCGTTCATCGTCACTGCCGAGCTGGACCCGCTGCGCGACCAGGGCATCCGGTACGCGGACGCGCTCCGGGAGTCCGGGGTGCCGGTAACGCACCGGCCGGTCGAGGGCGTGCCCCACGCTTTCCTGTCCTTCACCCGTGACGTCCAGGTCTCGCGCGACGTGCTGAACGAGATCGGCGACGCCATCGGCGCGGCCTTCGCGGACTAACCCAGTCCGGCGCTGCCGAGGCCGTTCAGCAGGAGCGAGAAGCTCAGCTCCGCCGCTTCGACGGCCTCCGGGTACGCCTCGTCGGCGCTGGCGCCCGCCGTGATCCGCGCGTTGTTGTCCAGCGCGAGCCGCCACCGCACGCCGCTGAGCTGGTCCGCCGCCAGGTCCGCGACCAGCGGCGGCACGTCCGCCACCTCGCGCAGCGCATCCGCCAGCGCCCGCGTGCCCGAGGCGTGGAACGTGACCATGCGGTTCATCAACGCCGGCGTCTCCTTGATCAGCCGGTACAGGGCGAGCACCTCGGGTTTGTCCGACAGCCCGGTGATCGGGTCGCGCTCGCGGAGCCCTTCCAGGAAGTGCGCCCGCAGCGCGGCCACCGGTGGCTCCCGCCGGGCGCGGACGACCCGGGCGTTCTCGAACTCGTGGTCGGCGAGCCGGTGCACGACCAGGTCCTCCTTGGTCGGGAAGTAGGCGAACAACGTCCGGCGAGAGACCTCCGCGGCCTCGGCGACCTGCGTGATCGACACCTGGTCGAACCCGGACCGCAGGAACAGGGTGATCGCGGCGTCCGAAATCGCCTTCCGCGTCCGTTCCTTCTTCCGCTCCCGCAAATTCACGCCCCTCAGGCTAGCACTCGGTGCTATCTTGCACTTAGTCTACTTTTGCACTGAGGAGAGTGAAATGGATGTACTGATCGTGGGCGCCGGGCCGACCGGGCTGGCGCTGGCGTACGAACTGCGGCTGGCCGGCGTCGAGACGGTGGTGGTCGAACGGCTGCCCGAGCGCCTGGAGCAGATGAAGGGCGGCACCCTCCAGGCCCGCACGGCGGAGCTGCTCGACCACCGCGGGCTGCTCGGCCCGCTGCTGGCGCGCGCCCTGCCGCGCAACACCGAGGGCGGGCACTTCGGGCTGCTCCCCGTGCCGCTCGACGCGAGCCCGTGGCGGACGCGCTACCCGACCCCGATCTCCGTGCCCCAGTGGGTGGTCGAGGAGGAACTGGAGCGCGCCGCCGGCGTGCCCGTGCTGCGCGGACGCGAGGTCACCGCCGTCGAGCAGGACGACGAAGAGGTCACCGTCACCGCGGGCGGCGAGACGTTCCGCGCCCGCTACGCCGTGGCCTGCGACGGCGCGCACAGCACCGTTCGCCACCTGCTCGACCTGCCGTTCCCCGGCCGCTCCGGCACGTACCGGGCTGTCCTCGCGGACATCCGGCTGTCCTCGGCGTCCGCGCTGGTGCCGGAGCAGGCCGGGCACATCAGCAAGCTCACCCGCGAAGGCGGCGGTTACTGGGGGATGCTCGTGCCGCTCGGGGATTCGAAGTACCGGTTCACCTTCGGCCGCCAGGGCGAGACGGCCGAGAGCGAGGTGCAGGAGGCACTGACCGCCATCTACGGCGAGGAAACACGGCTGGCCGAGGTACTCACCAGCTCCCGTTTCGGCGACGCCACGCGCCAGTTGGAGCAGTACCGGTACGGGCGGGTGCTGTTCGCCGGGGACGCCGCGCACATCCACCCGCCGCTGGGCGGTCAGGGCCTCAACCTGGGCGTGCAGGATGCGATCAACCTGGGCTGGAAGCTCGCCGCGACGCTGTCCGGCCGCGTCGACCTGCTCGACACCTACCAGGACGAACGGCATCCACCGGCCGCGCGCGTGCTGCACCACACGGCGGCACAGCGCGTGTTCGCCAACCCGAAACCGGAACCCGATGTGGTGGCGCTGCGGGACATCTTCACGGACCTGCTCCGCCTGCCCGACACCAACCGCTACCTCGCGGGCATGATGTCCGGCCTCGACGCGCCGGGCCGCATCCCCGACCTCGACCTCGTCACCGACCAGGGCCCGACGCGGATCGCGGAACTGCTGCGGTCCGGCCGGGGGCTGCTGCTCGACTTCGGCGAGCGGGACTGGCCGGCGGGCTGGGCCGACCGTGTCGACGTGGTGCACGCGAAGGCCGACTGGGACCACGACGCGGTGCTGCTGCGCCCAGACGGTGTCGTGTGCTGGGCCGGTGAGGAGCCGGTCACCGCCGCGCTGACCAGATGGTTCGGGCACGCCGTATAAAGGATGTCGTGACAGATGGCCCGCTGATCGTCCAGTCCGACAAGACCGTGCTGCTCGAGGTCGACCACGCGCAGGCGGACGACGCGCGGATAGCGATCGCGCCGTTCGCGGAGCTGGAGCGGGCGCCCGAGCACGTGCACACGTACCGCATCACGCCGCTCGCGTTGTGGAACGCCCGCGCGGCGGGCCACGACGCGGAGCAGGTGGTGCACGCGCTCACCACGTACTCGCGCTTCCCCGTGCCGCAGCCGCTGCTGATCGACATCGTCGACACGATGGGCCGGTTCGGGCGCCTGCAGATCACCAACTCCCCCGTGCACGGGCTCGTGCTCGTCACCACCGACCGCGCGGTGCTGGAGGAGGTGCTGCGCAACAAGAAGATCAGCCCGATGCTGGGCGCGCGCATCGACGACGACACCGTCATCGTGCACCCCTCCGAGCGCGGCAGGCTCAAGCAGGCGCTGCTCAAGGTCGGCTGGCCCGCCGAGGACCTCGCAGGGTACGTCGACGGTGAGGCGCACCCCATCGCGCTGGAGGAGCAGGGCTGGCAGCTGCGTGACTACCAGCGCGGCGCGGCCGAGGCGTTCTGGGCGGGCGGTTCCGGCGTCGTCGTGCTGCCGTGTGGCGCGGGCAAGACGCTGGTCGGCGCGGCCGCGATGGCCCAGGCGCAGGCGACGACGCTGATCCTGGTCACCAACACGGTCGCCGGGCGGCAGTGGAAGCGCGAGCTGGTCGCGCGCACGTCGCTGACCGAGGACGAAATCGGCGAGTACTCCGGGGAGAAGAAGGAGATCCGGCCGGTCACGATCGCGACGTACCAGGTGATCACGCGCAAGACGAAGGGCGAGTACAAGCACCTGGAGCTGTTCGACACGCGGGACTGGGGCCTGGTGATCTACGACGAGGTGCACCTGCTGCCCGCGCCGGTGTTCCGCATGACGGCGGACCTCCAGTCCCGCCGCAGGCTCGGCCTCACCGCGACGCTGGTGCGCGAGGACGGCCGTGAGGGTGACGTGTTCTCCCTGATCGGCCCGAAGCGCTACGACGTCCCGTGGCGGGACATCGAGGCGCAGGGCTGGATCGCGCCCGCCGAGTGCGTCGAGGTGCGCGTGACGCTCACCGACAACGAGCGGCTGGTCTACGCGACGGCGGAGTCGGACGAGAAGTACAAGCTCGCCTCCACCGCGCACACCAAGACCGCCGTCATCAAGTCCATTTTGGACAAGCACCCCGGCGAGCCGACGCTGGTGATCGGCGCGTACCTGGAGCAGCTGGAGGAGCTGGGCGCCGAGCTGGACGCGCCGGTCGTCCAGGGCTCGACACGCAACAAGGAGCGCGAGGAGCTGTTCGACAAGTTCCGCCGCGGCGAGATCCAGCGGCTGGTCGTGTCGAAGGTCGCGAACTTCTCGATCGACCTGCCGGAGGCCTCGGTCGCGATCCAGGTGTCGGGCACGTTCGGCTCACGCCAGGAGGAGGCGCAGCGCCTCGGAAGGTTGTTGCGCCCCAAGGGCGACGGCCGCCAGGCGCACTTCTACTCCGTGGTCGCGCGGGACACGCTCGACGCGGAGTACGCCGCGCACCGGCAGCGCTTCCTCGCCGAGCAGGGCTACGCGTACACGATCCGCGACGCCGACGCCTACCTCTCCGGCGACTACAGCTGACGCGACCTCACCCGGGGAGGATCTCGTCCGCGACCCACCGCGCCACGCCGTCCGGATACGGCGCGGGCAGGGCCAGGACGAGGTGCCGGAACCCGGCGTCCTCAGCCGCGGCGATCGCGTCCCTGGTCACCTGCGGGCGGTCGTAGAAGACCGGCAGCACCAGGGAACGCGCGATCGACGCGGGGTCGCGGCCGATTTCGGCGCAGAAGCGGTCCAGCAGCGCGCTCCGGCCGAGCGCGTCCTCCAGGTCGTCACCCGGGTAGTTCCACACGTCGGCATGCTGCGCGACCACCCGCAGCGTCGCGGCCGACCGTCCACCGAGGACGAACGGTGGTGTGCCGACGGGCTTGGGGTTGCAGTACGCGCCCTTCAGCCGGACGTACTCGCCGTCGAAGTCGAACGGCTCGTCGTCCGTCCACAAGCGACGGATGACGGCGCACGCCTCGGCGAGCGCGCCGACGGCGTGCGCGGAGTCGTGGAACGGCAGGCCGTGTGCCTCGTACTCCCGGCGCGCCATCGGGACGTCGGGCCGCGAACCCGCGCCGATGCCGAAGTCGAGCCGCCCGCCGGAGACGACGTCCACGGTCGCGGCGATCTTGGCCAGCATCGCCGGCGGCCGGAACCGGTTGCTGGTCACCAGCAGCCCGAGCCGCAGCCGTTCGGTCTGCGCCGCCAGTGCGGAAAGCAGCGTCCAGCCTTCGAGGACCGGCCCGCCGGGGTCGCCGCCGATGGGCATCAGGTGGTCGAACAACCAGGCGTGCTCGATTTCCGGGATGCCGTCCGCCTCCCGCCAGACACGGGCGACGTCGGCGTAGGACACCTGTTGCGGAGCGGTCATGAGCCCGAAGCTGGTCATCACCGCCTCCGCAGCGCCGGGTCGAGCAGCGCGGGCGGGGTGTCCACCTTCTCCTCCGGCGCGAGGTCGACTCCGGGCGCGACGATCGAGTCGATCGCGTCCAGCACGTCGGCGGGCAGCACGGTGTCCGCGGCCGCGAGCTGGGAGCGCACGTGCTCCACGGTGCGCGGGCCGATGATCGCGCTCGTCACCGCCGGGTGCGCGGTCACGAAACCGAGCGCGAGCTGGATCATCGTCAGGCCGGCCTCGTCGGCGACCTTCGCCAGCTGCTCGACGGCTTCGAGCCGCGCGCGGTTCGCGGGGAGGCTGGTGTCGAAGCGCCGCGGGAGCGTCTTCGAGCGGTTGGTCGTGATCTCGCGACCCGCACGCACGGCGCCGGACAGCCAGCCCGAAGCGAGCGGGCTCCACACGAGGACACCGAGGCCGTACTGCTCGGTCACGGGCAGGACGTGGGCTTCGACGCCGCGCTGCAGGATGGAGTAGCTCGGCTGTTCGGTGACGTAGCGGCCGAGGTGGTGCTCGCGCGCGGCCCACTGGGCCTCGACGATGCGGTACGCCGGGAACGTCGAGGAGCCGAAGTAGCGGATCTTCCCCGCGCGCCGCAGGTCGGTCAGTGCCGACAGGGTCTCCTCGTCGCTGGTGAGCGGGTCCCAGCGGTGCATCTGGTAGAGGTCGACGTGGTCGACGCCGAGCCTGCGGAGGCTGTCTTCGAGCGCGGTGACCAGCCAGCGGCGGGAGCTGCCGCGGTGGTTGCGCTCGTCGCCCATCGGCATGGTCGCCTTCGTGGCGAGCACGAGGTCGTCACGGCGGCCCGCGATGGCCCTGCCGACCATCTCCTCGGACACGCCGGTGCCGTACATGTCGGCCGTGTCGACGAGGTTGACGCCGGCTTCGAGCGCGGCGTCGACGATGGCGGTGGCCTCGTCCTGCGTGGTGCCCCCGATGGGGCCGAAGTTCATCGCCCCGAGGACGAGGGTGCTGACCTGGACGCCGGTGCGGCCCAGGGTGCGGTACTGCATGGGAGGGTCCCCTTTGGCAGAATGGGTTAAGCGGAACGTTGCTCCGTCTAACATACGGAACATTGCTCCGCTTGGCAACCACGCACGAGAGGAAGACCGTGGCGAGCACTGGATCGAAGTCCCCGAAGAAGCGGGCCGACGCCCGCCGCAACGAGCAGACCCTGCTGGAGGCGGCCGCGGCCGTGTTCGTCGTCTCCGGGGTGGACGCGCCGGTGCGGGACATCGCCGCGAGGGCCGGCGTCGGGATGGGCACGATCTACCGCCACTTCCCGACCAGGGCGGACCTGGTCATCGCCGTGTACCGGCACCAGGTCGACGCGTGCGCCGAAGCCGGGCCGGAACTGCTGGCGAGCAGCGAAAGCCCGCACGCCGCGCTGACCCGGTGGATCGCGATGTTCGTCGACTTCCTGACCACCAAGCACGGGCTCGCGACGGCACTGCAGTCCGACAACGCCCGCTTCGAGGCGCTGCACGCGTACTTCCTCGACCGCCTCGTGCCCGTGTGCGCCCAGCTGCTCGAAGCCGCCGTGGAGGCAGGCGAGATCCAGCCCGGGATCGAGGGTTACGGGCTGCTGCGAGCGGTCGGCAACCTGTGCGTCGGAGCCGGGGAAGACCCGCGCTACGACGCCCGCCGCATGGTGGACCTGCTGATCGCGGGGCTACGGCTGCCCCGGTAGACCCGTCAGCTCCGAGAGCAACCGCCGCCGGTTCTCCTGGTCACGGCCGGGTTCCCACGGGCAGGCGACGTGCAGCGCGGCCACCCGGCCGCTGTCGAGCAGGCGCCGGACCGCGGTCAGCACCGCGCTGCGAGTCGGCCCGCCCGGCGCCGGGAACAGCAGGCCCGGCAGTTCTGCGCTGTCGATGACGTCCAGGTCCACGTGCAGGAGGACGGGCCCCTCCGGGATTTCGACGTCGGCCACCGGCACCCGGCGGACCGCCGACGTCGCGAGGTACTCGGCCTCGGCCGGGTCGAGGTCCCGCGCGTCCACGAGCGTCACCCGCTCCTCCACGAGCGGCGTGAGGTCGTCGGCCAGCGGCTCGATGGCGAACCGGAGCGCCATCCCGCCCACGTAACCGGAGGTCGAGCTGGCGGGGGTGTGCAGGTCACCGTGGGCGTCGAACCACACGACGGACGGCTCCAGCCCCGCCCGCCGCACGCCTTCAAGCACGCCCAGAGCGATGAGGCAGTCGCCGGAAACGATGGTGGGCCGCTCGCCTCGCCGGATGGCGGCCGCCACCTGCTCGGCCACGCCGTCGTGCAGCGCGGCGAGGCGGTCCCACAGGTCGCCGTCGGGCAGCGCGGGCGCGAACCGGGGCGCGTCGAGCGGGAGCGCGTCGTCGGGCAGCCGCTGGTCCTGGTGGTAGGGCACGAGCACGGGTCCAACCTAGCGGCGCACAGGCATGATTTCCCGGCCCGCGTGGAACTCCGGCGAGGTGACCGAGCAACTGCGGCACCGCGTCCCCACGCCGGCACTGCTGCCGCGGTACGTGACCGCGTTGATCACCGCGTGCGTGGCGGGGGTGATCAGCGGGCTCGGCAGTGCGCACTTCTTCGGCTCGGACGGCCTGCAGCGCGCCGTGCCCGCGTTGCTGGTGGCGGTCGTCGTCGGGCTCGTGGTGCTCGCGGTCGGCGCGGGGCTCGTCGCGCGGCACTCGGACCGCGAGACGATCGAGCGGATGGCGAAACACCTCTTATGGGTGACGTTCGTGCTCGCCGCCCTGCCCGGGCTGGCGTGGTTCGCGCTGTGGCTTTCCGGCGGGGACGCGCAGGCGTGGTACGGACTGGCGGCCGTCGTGGTCGGCGGGCTGCCGCTGCTAGCCGCCTCCCGCAAGCCGTCGATCATGCCTCTGACCACGGGTTTCTGCCTCCTCGTCGGCCTCGCGGCGCTGCTGTCGTGGCACCGGCTGTTCCTCCTGCTGCCGATCTCGGCGGCCGTCACCGGGGGCTGGCTGCTGGTGCTCGCGTTGCTCGGCTACGCCCGTCGGCGGGTGCCCAAAACTGTCGTACCCTCGAACTAGTGTTCGGACGCGTTGGCGAAACCTATCGCGAGGGGTACCGATGACCACCGCTTTCTCCGGCACGCTGCCGGGTCTGGACCTGCCCGCCGGCCGCTGGCACGGCCCGCTGTGGCTGACCGACGAGCCGCTGACCGAGCCCGGCCGCTTCCGCGACTGCATCGCGGCGTTCGAGCGCACGGGCCTGTGGCCGGTGCTGGTGCCGCACGACGAGCGGTTCGCTGCGAACGGGGAGGACTGGGTGGACGATCGGGGCAGGCTCGCCCCGGCCACGCACCGGATCGACGCGGTGGACGTGGCGGAGACGTTGTCGCGCTGGTGGGATCCGTTCTGCTGCGCGGGCGGCACGGGCTGCCTGCGCCCGTTCGGGGCGAGTTTCCCCGGCCTGGCGCGGAAATCGCAGCTGCGGGTGGATCCGTACGCCGAGGCGGGCAACACGGGCTCGATCCTCGTGCGCCGCGGCACGTACCGGCTGGGCCTGGTGGCGGTCGAGCGGCCCGCGGACGTCCCCGCGGCGCTGGGCTGGACGGGCATGATCAAGTCGACCGACCAGGTGGCGGCGGTCTCCGCGGTGCTGCGCAGCTGGGAGGACCGCTTCGGCGCGACGCTGGTCGTGCTGGGGTTCGACGAGCTGGAGCTGGCGGTGGCGGCGCCGCCCCGGTTGCAGAGCCCCGCGGTCGTGGTGGCGGCCGAGCACAGGGCGTTCTCGGTGCGGAGTTTTTCCGGTCAGCCGGGGAACCTGCGGGAGTACGCGGCGAGCCTGGTGCACCGGCGGCACTGGCGGTTCTCGTGGGACTGAGGAGGATGCGATCGAGCTGAGGATCGGCACGTCGGGCTGGCGGTACCCGCCCTGGCGCGGCACCTTCTACCCGAAGGGCCTCGTGCAGCGACGCGAGCTGGAGTACCTCTCGCGGCGGATGAACTCGGCCGAGATCAACGGGTCGTTCTACTCGTTGCAGCGGCCGGAGCGGCACCGGCTGTGGTACGAGCAGACCCCGGAGGACTTCGTGTTCGCCGTGAAGGGCGGCCGGTACCTCACGCACATGAAGCGGCTGCTGGACGTCGAGGTCCCGTTGGCGAACTTCTACGCGTCGGGTGTGCTGGCGCTGGGGCACAAGCTGGGGCCGATCCTGTGGCAGCTGCCGCCGCAGCTGGCGTTCGACGCGGAAAGGCTGTCGGCGTTCTTCGCGCTCCTGCCCCGTACCACGCACGAGGCGGCGGAGCTGGCGAAGAAGCACGACGACAAGCTGAAGGGGGAAGCGCACACGGATCCGGGCGAGGATCGTCCGTTGCGGTACGCGCTGGAGGTGCGGCATCCGAGCTTCCAGACGCCGGAGTTCCCGGAGTTGTTGCGCGCCAACGGAATCGCGTCCGTGGTGGCGGATTCCGCGGGCACGTGGATCACGCTGGAGGAGGTCACGGCGGACTTCGTCTACGTCCGCCTCCACGGTGACGAGGAGCTGTACACGAGCGGCTACAGCGAGGCGGCGCTCAAGCGCTGGGCGGAGAAGATCCGACGCTGGCAAGGCGACACCCGCGACGCATACGTCTATTTCGACAACGACGCCAAGGTGAAGGCCCCCACGGACGCGATCGCCCTGGCGGAGCTCATGACCGGCAGCGCGGGGAAGCGGCGCCGGTAGCTGGCGGCCGAACACCGGGGGTGTGTACGGCATCCGCACCGGGCCCGAGCCAAGCCTTATCGCGCCGCACCCAGGCATCCCGCACCAGCCGCGCCGCCACCCCAGGCTCGCGCACCGCACAGTCCGCGCCGCCGCCCGCCACCCGCGGCCTCCCGCGCCGCGCCAACCACCGCCGCGCCGCCCCGCGCAACCGACCCCGAACAGCCGACAGCCCGGCTCCCCCGCGACCTCCCGTAGTCGCAAGGCGGGCCGGGCTGCGAGACAGCCACTCCACCGCCGGGGCAGGGCACCCGAGAACAGACCCCGAACGAAACTGCGCCGAGGCGCCCTGTCAACCAGCGGACCGCACAACGGTCACCGCGCAACCGATCACCGCACAACTGGTCATCGCGGAACCATCGCCGCGGGCCTCGAAACGATCACGCGCTCTTCGCCTGGGCGCGGTGCTTGCCCTCGGCGATCTCCTCGACCATCTTCGCGCAGAAGGCCGGCAGGTCGTCGGGCTTCCGGCTGGTCACGAAACCGCCGTCGACCACGACCTCCTCGTCGACCCACTCAGCACCGGCGTTGCGCAGGTCCGTCTGCAGGCTCGGCCACGACGTCATCCGCCGCCCGCGCACCACATCCGCCTCGATGAGCGTCCACGGCGCGTGACAGATCGCGGCCACCGGCTTCTGCTGGTCGAAGAACCCGTGCACGAACTGCACCACGTTCTTGTCCGTGCGCAGGAAATCGGGGTTCGCCACCCCACCGGGCAGCACCAGCCCGTCGTAGTCGTCCGGCGAAACGTCGGTCACGACCTTGTCCACCGGGAAGGTGTCCGCCTTGTCGAGGTGGTTGAAGGCCTGGATCTCGCCGCTCTTGGTGGACACCAGCTCCGGCTGCCCGCCTGCCTGCTGCACCGCCTTCCACGGCTCGGTCAGCTCGACCTGCTCGGTGCCCTCCGGCGCCACCACGAACGCGACGCGCTTGCCGGCGAGTTCGTTCGCCACGGTCGCACTCCTTCCGTCCTCGAAGACCTCTGAAAAATCCGTTCCCGCACCGCATACCCCGCCGCCGCGAAGCACGAAACATCGCGGCGTTTACCAGTCCGAAACGCGCCGACCCCTTGCCAACTGGAATCTAGATTGCAAGCATCGAGGTGACTGCAACCGATCTTACGGAGCTGGCATGCTGGCCGAGCGGATCCGCGACCACGCGGGAAGCCTGTCGAAGACCGACCGGCTCATCGCCGAGCACCTCCTCGAACACCGGGAGGAGCTGCCCTTCCTGCGCGCCGCCGAGATCGCCGAACGGCTCGGGGTCAGCGCCGCCAGCATCACCCGCTTCGCGCAGCGCCTCGGCCTCGACGGCTACCCCCGCCTGCAGGACGAAGTGCGCCTGGAACTACGCGCCGCCCTCGCCCCGCCGACACCGCCGACGCAGGGCGAAGGCCGCTTCGCCCACCTGTGGGAGCGCGAGCTGCAGAACCTCGAAGCCCTGCGCCGCCTGCCCGAGGACCTCCTCGACGGCGCCGCGCGCATGATCGCCGACGCCGCCAACGTCTGGGTCATCGGCGGGCGCGCCTCGCAGGCGCCTGCCGAGATGCTCGCCTACTCCCTCGGCCGCGTGCGCGACCGCGTTCGCCCGCTGCACGCCTCGGCGCTGCACGAGGCGGAAGCCCTCCTCGACCTGGGACCAGGCGACCTCCTCGTCGCGCTGTCGTTCCGCCGCTACAGCTCCAGCACCGCCCGCATCGGCCGCCTGTTCGCCGAGCGGGACGTCCCGATCCTGCTGATCACCGACGACGGCAACCCCTCACTGGCCGGCCTCGCGAAGCTCGTGCTGCGCGTGTCGAGCAAGGCGCCCGGCGCCCTGCCCTCGATGACGGCCGCGACCAGCCTGTCCCTCGCGCTCACGCTCGGCGTCCTCGGCTACTGCGGCGGCGACCGCCTCGAAGCCGGTGAACAGCTCAGCCGCGAGCTGCACGCCTTCGAAGACTGAAAGGGAACCATGACCGAGATCCAGGCGGCGCCCGCGAGCACGCGCCGCATGACCCCGGCACAGCGGCGCGCGGTGTTCGCCGGGGCGATCGGCAACGCCGTGGAGTGGGTCGACTGGGCCGTCTACTCGACGTTCGCCTCGGTGTTCAGCGGCCAGTTCTTCCCCGCTGGCAACGAAACCGCCGCCCTGTTGTCGACGCTGGTGGTGTTCGCCGTCGGCTTCTTCATGCGCCCGATCGGTGCCGCCGTGCTGGGCAGTTACGGCGACCGCCACGGCCGGAAGAAGGCGATGACGCTCACCATCGGGCTGATGGCGGGCGCCGCGCTGGTCATCGCCGTGTGCCCGGGGTACTCGAAGATCGGCCTCGCCGCGCCGGTGGTGCTGTTGCTCGCCCGGCTCGTGCAGGGTTTCTCGGCCGGTGGTGAATTCGGCACGTCCTCGGCGTTCCTGGTCGAGTCGGCCGCGCCGGGACGCCGGGCGTTCGCCGGTTCGTGGCAGCAGGTTTCGGTCGGAGCGGGCACGCTGATCGCGTCGTTGCTCGGCACGGTGCTTACGTCCACACTGGACAGTGCCGCGCTGCAGAGCTGGGGCTGGCGCTTGGCCTTCGCCGTCGGCGGTCTGCTGGGTCTCGTCGGGTTGTGGTTGCGGGTCTCCGTGCCCGAGACGGAGTCGTTCAAGCAGGTCGCACCGGAACGCAGGCGCAACCCGCTCAAGACGATGCTGCTCGAGCACCCGGGTGCCGCGCTGCGGGTCGCCGGTATCACCATCGCCGGCACCCTCACCTACTACCTGTGGGTGAGCTACCTGCCCTCCTACGCGCACGTGACGACCGGTATCCCGCTCAAGACCGCGTTGCTGGCGAACACGATCGGGCTCGCCCTCTTCCTCGTGCTGCTGCCGTTCGGCGGGCTCCTGTCGGACCGGTGGGGCCGCAAACCGACGCTGCTGCTGTTCGCCGCCGGGTTCGCCGTGCTCGCGTGGCCGCTGTTGTCCTTGCTGGACAACAGTTTCTGGAACGTGTTCGTCGTCGAGCTGGTCGGGCTGGTGCTCATCGTCGGATACTCCGCGAACTGCGCCGTGGTGATGGCCGAGCAGTTCCCGCCGGAGGTCCGCACCACCGGCATTGCCCTGCCGTACGCGCTCGCCGTCGCGATCTTCGGCGGCACCGCGCCCTACATCACCACCTGGATGAGTACCTCCGGCCACCGTGACCTGGTGTGGGTCTACGTCGTGGTCGCCGCGCTGATCGGCGTGCTCGTGTACGCCACGATGCCGGAAACGAAAGGGAGAGAACTGAAGTGACCGACCCGAAAGCGTTGCTGGACTGGGTTTCCGGACACCGCGACGACCTGCTGGCCGACCTGCGGACGTACGTGGAACTGGAATCCCCCAGTGGCGACAAGGAGTCCCTGAACACCACACTGGCGTGGCTGGGTTTCTGGCTCGACGAACGCCTCGGCGAGCCGGAGCGGCTCCACCGGGTCGACGGCGGTGCGTACGGCGACATCGAGGTGCGTGACTACCCGGGCACGGGTGAGAAGCCGATCCTGTTGCTGTGCCACTACGACACGGTGTGGCCGCTGGGCACTCTCGCCGAGATCCCGTTCCGGATCGACGGTGATCGCGGCACCGGGCCGGGCATCTTCGACATGAAGTCGGGTCTCGTCCACGCCGTGTGGGCGCTGCGGGCGCTGGACGCGTTCGGCCTGCCGCGACCCCCGATCCGGTTGCTGCTCAACGGTGACGAGGAGATCGGCAGCCTCGCGTCACGTCCGGTCATCGAGTCGGAGGCGCGCGGGGTCGCTGCCGCGCTGGTGTTCGAGGCGAGTGCCGCGGGTGCGATCAAGACCGGCCGCAAGGGCGTGGGCATCTTCCGCGTCGACGCGACGGGCGTCGAGGCGCACGCGGGCCTGGACCCGGAGAAGGGCTGCAGCGCGATCGACGAGATCGCGCGCGCCGTGCTGTACCTGCACGGGCTGACGGACCTGTCGCGCGGGACGAGCGTCAACGTCGGGATCATCGAGGGCGGGACCGGCACGAACGTCGCGGCGGGCCGGGCGAGCGCACGGCTGGACGTGCGGGTCGCGAGCCAGGACGAGGCGGAGCGGATCGACCGGGCGCTGGCCGACCTGCGCCCGCACGACCCGCGCGCGACGCTGGAGGTGTCGGGCGAGTGGAACCGCCCGGTGATGGAGCGCACGCCGAGCACGGTCGCGCTGTACGAGCGGGCGCGGGACATCGCGTGGGAGCTCGGGATCCAGCTGGAGGAGGTCACGGTGGGCGGTGCCAGCGACGGGAACTTCGTGTCCGCGCTGGGCGTCCCGGTGCTCGACGGGTTCGGCGCGGTCGGTGACGGTGCGCACGCGCGGCACGAGCACATCAGTGTCCAGGGCATGCTCGAACGCACTGCCCTCGCGGCGGCGACGCTCACCGCACTGGCGGGCTAGGCGGCGGTCCGGCTGGGACAATGGGGGGATGGAGTCCGTCTACGCCATCCCCCTGCACGACCGGTTCCGCGGCATCACCGTCCGGGAGGGCGTACTGTTGCACGGCCCGGCGGGCTGGGGCGAGTTCTGCCCGTTCGCCGACTACTCGGACGCGGAAAGCGCCCCGTGGCTCGCGGCGGCGGTGGAGGCCAGTGAGGTGGGCTGGCCGGAGCCGGTGCGGGACCGCGTCGAAGTGAACACGACGGTGCCGGTCGTGTCGTCGGAGCGGGCGTACGAGCTGGTCGCGGCGTCGGGCTGCCGCACGGCGAAGGTGAAGGTCGCCGATCCCCGCTCGTCACTGGCGGACGACTGTGATCGGGTCGCCGCGGTGCGTGACGCACTGGGCCCGCCCGGCGCGATCCGCATCGATGCGAACACGGCGTGGGATGTGGACACAGCGGTAAAGTCGATCAGGGAGCTTGACCGGGCTGCGGGCGGTCTGGAGTACGCCGAGCAGCCCTGTCCGTCCATTGAGGACTTGGCGGCGGTCCGCCGCCGCGTAGACGTCCGAATCGCCGCGGACGAGTCGATCCGCCGAGCAGAGGACCCACTGAAGGTAGCGGTCGCCGACGCCGCAGACGTGGCCGTGATCAAGGTAGCCCCACTCGGCGGTGTGCGGCGAGCACTGGAGGTCGCGGAAGCGTGCGGCCTGCCGTGCGTGGTTTCGTCGGCGGTGGAGACGAGCGTCGGACTCGCGGCAGGCCTGGCACTGGCAGGCGCCCTGCCCACACTGGACTTCGCCTGCGGCCTGGGCACAAGATCCCTACTCACAGGCGACGTGACCAGCGAGGAACTGTCCCCTGTGGACGGTTACCTACCGGTCCTGCGAACCGCACCAACCCCAGACCGCTTCGACGAATTCGCCGCCCCAGAAGAAACCCGGAATCACTGGCAAGCAAGGCTAACCAGAGTCCGCACACTCTGACACCCACACCGCCCACACACCGCACCCAGCAACGGAACGGAAGCGGCCCCACGCCCCGCTCCTCCCCCGCGTCGATCCCCAGCTGCCTTAGCGGTTGGCTCACCGGGTCAAGGGTGGGCGGAGCCCATCGCGAAGCGACGCCGTCAGGCGCCCTTGACGCGGTGAGCCAACCGTTAAACACTCAAGGGGATGGGGCGGGGGAGGGGCCGCTCGAGCAGGGCGCGCAGCGCCCGGTGAACCCCGGTGCCCGGGCTGTTGGGTGCGGCAGGGAAAAACAAAAGATCAAAAGAATGCCTCGCCGGCGGGCAATACCGCTAAGAGCTTGTCTCACTTGGTGAGTTTCTTGTAGCAGGTGATGGCGGCTCCGAGG
>NZ_BAABIB010000005.1:0-134502 GCF_039542405.1 Amycolatopsis dongchuanensis | reverse complement strand
GGGTCAGGGTGGCGTTAGGGTGGGACACGAAGGCCTCCAGTCGGTGAAGCGGTTCCCCCGACAGCTCCACTTCACATCCGGAGGCTTTCACCTGTCTGCACGACAGGCCGTCACCAGTCACCTCAACCCGGGACAACGTCCCTGGACATCACAACTAGATGAGCGACCCCGCAAGGGTGGCCCGGCCGGGCGCAACGCGAGCGGCCGGGCAGCCGAGCGGGGCGGCCAGGGCCGGGTGACCGCGAGGCGCCCGGACCAGGCGCTTCCCAACCCGCCCCAACCCCACCAACGCGAAAACGGCCGGGCCGGACAAGACGTCCGGCCCGGCCACCCGCGCCTACTCCCGCGCCCCCACCAGCCGCACCGGCGCCGTGCGCGTCGCTGACAGGGTGGTCCACACGCTGGTCGCCCCGACGACCAGGAGCGCGCCTGCCGCGACGACGCCGATGACCGCCCACGGCACCGACACCAGGCCCACCGCACCGCCGATGCCCGCCGCGCTGCCCGCGGCCGCCAGCAGCCCCAGCAGCACCCCGCTCCCGGCGACGATCTCCGCCTCCAGCAACGCCATCCGCACCACCTGCCGCCGGTCCAGCCCGGTGACCCTGGCCGCCGCGAACTCGGACTTCCGCTCGGCCGCGGCGATCACCACCGCGTTGATCACGGCCACCAGCGAGTACAGCCCGGCCAGCCCCATGAGCACGAGCATGATGCCCCTGTTGGTCGCGTACTGCTCCGACGCCGCGCTCGCCCGCCATTCCTCCACTGTGGACACCGGCTGCGGCAGGGCGGCCTCGACCACGGCGGGATCGGTCCCCGGCGGCACCTGGACGATCGTCCGCACCGGCGCCTGCGCCAGCGCCCGCGGCGGCACCAGTTCCCGCGGCAGCAGGTAGCTCGCGCCCCCGCCGTAGCTCTCCGGCAGCACCGCCACCACCCGCGGCCGCACCTCGGTGCCCCCGATCCGCATCCGCAGCGTCTCCCCCAGCTCCAGCCCCGGCCCGGCGACCGCCAGCCCGTGCAGGTCCGCCAGCGAACCGCTCACCGGCCCGCGGTGGTGCACCTGCTGGTAGGCGGCCTCGTCGACGGCGAGTGCCGAGTCCGAATCCAGGTCTTCCTCGTCGTCGCTGGTCGTGACGACCGTGACCGGCACGACGTGTTCCGTGGAGGCCACGGCGGGCAGCGGCCCCACCGTCGACGACACCACGAAGTCGGCACGGACGTCGTCGGCCAGCTCGCGCTTCCCCGCCTCCGCGAGCGTCGACATCGAGGCCGACATCCCGACCACGAGCGCCACCAGCACGAGCAGCGGCGCCGCCGTGGACGAGCTGCGGCGCACACCGTCACGCAGGTTCGCCCGCGCCAGCCCGCCCAGCGGCGTCCGCCCGAGGACGAGCCCGAACAACCGCCCCGCCATCGGCACCACCAGCGGGCTGAGCGCGCTCAGCGCCACCGCCGCGGTCAGCGCGACGTTCATCGACATCGGGATGGCCATCTCCGGCCCCCCGAGCTGCGACAGGATCGCCAGCGCGACCGCCCCGGCGAGGAACAGCAGCCCGACCGCCCAGCGCGGGCCGGTCATCACCCGCGTGGCCGCCCCGGTCTCCCGCAACGCTTCCAGCGGCCGCACCCGGGAGGCGCGGCGTGACGCGGCCAGCACCCCGAGCTGGGACACGCCGATCCCGACGCCCGCGGCCACCGCCACGATCCAGGCCCGCCACTGCGGGGAGAACGCATCCGGCAGGAAACCGAGGTCCGTCAGCAGCCACGACTGCACCCGCATCGTCACGAGCCCCAGCGGCACGCCGAGCACCGTGCCGACCAGCCCGAGCAGGAGCGCCTCCGACAGCAGCAACCGCCGCAGCTGACCGCGGCCACCACCGACCAGCCGCAACAGCGCGAGGTCGCGCCGCCGCTGCGCGATGGTGAACGCGAACGTGGAGGACACGATGAACACGGCGAGGAACGCCGCGAGGAACAGCGTCATCCCCAGCAGCGTGATCGCCTCGACGTAGGAGGTCGCGGACAGCAGGATCAGCAGCGAGGACTGCACGAGCGCGACACCCAGCACGACGGTGACGATCGCGCCGATGAACAACTGCCAGCGCTCGCGGAACGTGGACAGGGACAGCGCGAACATCAGGCACCCTCCAGCGAAGCGAGCCGGTCCGCGACCTGCCGGGTGGACGGCTGCACGAGGCGGTCCACGATCCGACCGTCGGACAGGAACACCACCGAATCGGCGCGGGCCGCGGCGGCCGGGTCGTGCGTGACCATCACGATCGTCTGCCCCACCGAGTCGACGAGGTGGCGCAGCAGGTCCAGCACCGTGCGCGCGGACCTCGAGTCCAGCGCGCCGGTGGGCTCGTCGGCGAACAGCACCGCGGGCCGCGTCACCATCGCCCGCGCGATGGCGACGCGCTGCTGCTGGCCACCGGACAGCTCGCGTGGCCGGTGCCGCATCCGCTCGGCCAGCCCGACGCTCGCCAGCACCGCGCGGACGTCCTTTGTGGACACCCGCTGCCGCGCCAGTTTCAGCGGCAGCGCGACGTTCTGCTCGGCGGTCAGCGAGCCGATGAGGTTGAAGCTCTGGAAGACGAAGCCGATCTCCCGGCGCCGCAGCGCGGTCAGCTGGGAGTCGGAGGCCGCGGTGATGTCCTGCTCGCCGAGCAGGACCTGCCCGCTGCTCACCTGTTCCAGCCCCGCCGCGCAGTGCAGCAGGGTGGACTTGCCGGAGCCGGACGGACCCATCACGGCCGTCCACGACCCCCGCGGGAAGGCGATGCTCACGCCGTCGAGCGCGCGCACCCTGGCGTGCTTGCCGCCGTATTCGCGCGTCACGTCGCGGAGTTCGGCCGCCATGGTCCGTTGCAGCTGGATTGTCATGCGTCCAGTCAAGCCGCCGCGGCCCCCGGGAACACGACCGCGCGCACCCCGGTTCGCGGTGGGGCTGCCCCTACCCGACCGCGGCGAGCAGGTCGTCCAGCGCATCGAGCCGGTGTGCCGCGACCACCGCGTCGCAGTACGGCCACACCGCCGCCATCCCGCCGGCGAGCGGCCGGTACCCCGGTTGCGCGGTGCGCGGGTTGACCCACACCACCCGGAACGCCAGCCGCGACAGGCGCGCCATCTGCGCCGCCAGCGGGGCGGGGTCCCCGGTTTCCCAGCCGTCGGAGACGATCACCACGACAGCACCGCGGGCCATCCCGCGCGCACCGAAGGTGTCCAGGAACTCACGCAGCGCAGCGCCGATCCTGGTGCCGCCGGACCAGTCCGGGGCCTCCTCCCCCGCCCGCCGCATCGCCTCCGCCGGGTCGCGGGCGAGTACGCGCGTGAGACGCGTGAGCCGGGTGGCGAACGTGAACACCTCCGCCTTCGCGCCGAGGTTCGCGCACACGAGCAGTTGCAGCATCGCGCGGGCGTGGGCCTCCATCGAGCCGGAGATGTCGCACAGCACGACGAGACGCCTCGGCTTCTCCCGCGGGACCCACCGGCGCAGCACCGCGGGTTCGCCCCCGGTCCGCCGCGCCTGCCGCAGGGTCTCCCGCATGTCGACACGTCGACCACCGGCCGCCGTGCGTTTGCGCCGGGACCGGCGGACAGGCGTGGCGATCCGCAACCGCCGCATGGCCTCTCTCAGCAGCGCCAGCTCATCGGGTGTCAGCTCCGCGAAGTCCCTTGAGGACAAGCGTTCCGCCGCGCTACCGACGGTCGACAGCCGGACTTCGCGCTCCTCTCCCGCCTGACCGTCGCCAGCCGTCACCGCCCCCGCCGTGAGTGTCCCTTCAGGATGGTCACCGCGGAAGTCGGCGGGATCGAAGCCGCCGCCGAACACGACGTCGAACACGTGGTCCAGTACCGCGATCTCGTCCGGAGTGGACACCAGCGTCGCGAGGGCGCACCAGTAGACCTCCTCGGCGCGCTGGGGATCGACCGCGACGAGGGCCTGGGCGAAGCAGGCGGAACGGTCCGCGCCCACGGCCACACCGTGCCCGCGCAGCGCTTCCGCGAAGCGTGCGGCGAGGACGGCGAGGTCGCTCACCACCAGCGCCCGCCCGCCTCGACCACCGCCCGGTCCTCCTCGTACTTCACCACCGCACTCAGCGTGTGCCGCACCGCGTCCTCGTCCAGCTCACGCACCCCGAGCACGTGCAACGCCGCCGCCCAGTCGATCGCCTCCGCCACACCGGGCGGTTTGGCCAGGTCGAAGCCCCGCAGCCGCCGCACGGACCGTGCCACGCGCTCGGCGAGCCAGCCCTCCGCCTCCGGCACGCGCAGCCGGATGATCGCGGCCACGCGGTCCGCGTCGGGGTGCGCGATCCACTGGTACAGGCAGCGCCGCTTGAGCGCGTCGTGCAGCTCGCGCGTGCGGTTCGACGTCAGCACCGGGATCGGCGGCACGACAGCCCGGCGCGTGCCCAGTTCGGGGATCGTCACCGCCGCCTCGGCGAGCAGTTCGAGCAGGAACGCCTCGAACTCGTCGTCGGCGCGGTCCACCTCGTCGCTGGAGGCGTTCGGTGCCCGGTCGGGGCTGCCGGTGGACGCCTCCGCCGGGCAGGCGCTGACCTCGGAGATGCCGGTGCTGCTGGGCAGCAGGCTCGCCGACGCGGCACTCGGCCCGCTGCTGGAAAGCGGCCTCCACAGCACGCCGGTCTTCCGCTGCTCGCTCGTCGCGGTCGCGTCGCCGCGGGCGCGCTACCGCGGCAACCCGGCGAAGTGGCCGTGGCTCGTCGGCCCGTCCGGCGCCGATCCCGAGAGCGAAACGGCACAACTGCTGCGGCGGCTGGGCGTGCCGGACAGCGAGATCAGCGTGTACCCGAACCAGACGGCGGCGTGGTCGGCGGCGGCGAGCGGGGCGGGCGTGTCCGTGGCGATCGAACACCTGGCCGCGCCGCAGCTGCGCCGGGGTGAGCTGGCGGTGGTACCGGCGCCGGGCACGCCCACGACGCTGTGCTGGCACCTGACCACGCTGCCCGCGGACCGGCTCTCGACCGCGGCGGCCGCGCTGCGGCACTTCCTGAGCACCCCGGCGGCCATGCAGGTGATGCGCTCGCCCGGCGCCGGTGTGCCCCCGTCCCGCTTCCGTCCCCCGGTCTACGTGACGATCTGGAGTTAGCCCTCCGGCGGCGCCACGCGCTCGACGTACAGCGGCGAGGCGGCGAGCAGCTCCGGACCCCCGTCCGAGGCGGGGAACTTCGCCGTCACACGGGCGTACCCGGCCATCCACTCCGCGGTGAACCGCGGTTGCAGCAGTTCCTCCAGCATGCTCAGCACCCTGGCCGGCCAGTGGCCGGGCATCTCGTCCGGCTCCGCGTCCAGGAGCTGCCGGAACCGGTACCAGTGCGAGGCGAGCAGGTTGCCGCCCCTGCCGGGAGACGTCGGCGGCTGCCCGACGAGGTGCTCGGCCGAGCCGTGCAGCAACAGCCGCGGGGACTCCCCGGCGGCGAGGAACACGACGCTGTCGCTCACCTCGGCGTAGCTCAGCTCCGCCTCGAAGTGCACCCACCGCCCCGGCCGTACCGCCGGATCCGGGTACCAGAGCGGCCCCGGCTCCGCGGCCTCCAGCCTGGCGACGACGGCCTCGACGTGGGGCTCCGGCGGCTGGGCCGCGCGCCCCACCTTCAGCCCGCCCAGCGGCGTCTTCACCTCGGCGTCGACGTCCCGCGACCACCGGCCCCGGCCGCCGAGGGTGGGGCGCAACTGCGTCAGTTTCGCCTGGGAGAGGTACACCAGATCGCGCATCCGTCCATGATCCCCCGAAAACAGCATCGCCTCCCCGCGACCTGGTGGTCGCGAGGAGGCGATCCCGGACCGGGAGGCACCGCGCGCCTCCCGATCGGCAACTAAGACGGCACCACGGAGGACGCGATGGCGGTCAGCACGCCGTGCTCGGCGTGCGGGCTCGACACCGTCACCGTCCGCCCGTTGTCGAGCTTGCGGGAAACCTTGTCGAGGGTCGCCCGCTCCTGGTCCGTGTAGATCTCCGTGTTCGGGTCGTAGCCGGTCTCGTTCGCCGGCAGCCACACCGACACGCATTCGGCCGCCGGCGGGTACCACGACTCCTTCGGCGGGCAGAGCGTGAGCATGTCGTCACCCGCGGCGTGCCCCCACGTGACGACCCGCAGCGACGACGGCACCCGCAGTGAGCGGAGCAGCGCCGTCAGGCGAGTGGGGGTTTCCGACACGTGTTTCGCGTAGTCCAGCGGGTTCCGGGCCCACACGTAGATCCACTTGTCCGGCGCCACCTGCCACGACACCTGGCCACCCATCGGCGCGTCGGTCGACATGATCGCCGGCTTGCCGTTGACCGTGACGCGCTTCGGGTCGCCGAACTTCTTGCCGGGGTCGCTGTTGTCGACGCCCACGAGCACGGTGGCGCTCCCGTGGTACTCCGCCGACATCCGCCCACCGGCGTTGGAGAGCTGCCAGTTCGCCAGCTTGAAGCCCGGCGCGGAGAACGTGAACGGCAGCTCCGGCACGGTCACCTGCTCCTCGCCCGCCGCGGGCGCGGCGACCGGCAACCGCGTCTCGTCGGACGGCTGGTTCAGCACGACGGCCCCTGCCGCACCGAGCCCGCCCACGGTCACCAGCACGGCCGCCGTCAGGCTCACCGTCCGCCGGCGCCGGATCCGCTTCCTGGCACCGGCGAGCACCGTTTCGGGATCGGGGGCCAGCGGTTCGCGGGCCCGCAATGCGCCGCTCAACCGCGGTTCCGTCATCACGCCACCTCCATGTCGGTGTTGATCCGCCCGCGCAGCACGGCAAGGCCGCGCGAGATGTGACTGCGCACCGTGCCGACGGCACAGCCGAGCACTGCGGCGATTTCGTCGTCGTCCCGGTCCTCGTAGAACCGCAGCACGATCGCGGCCTGCTGGGCCCGGCTCAGCCCGGCCAGCAGCCCCGCGAGCTGGTCGGAGTCGGCCACCCGGACCGCAGGGTCCGGGAAGGAGCCCTCCCGCAGCTCGGCGACCTCGGCCGTCGACCAGACCGCGCGCTGGTACCAGCGCCGCCGCCACGACAGGTAGCCGTTGACGACCATCTTGCGCAGGTAGAGGTCGGGCCGGTCGGTCGCCACCACCCGCCGCCAGCGCTGGTGGGCGCGGACGAGCGCGTCCTGCACGACGTCCTGCGCCAGCTCGCGGTCGCCGGTCAGCACGGCCGCGAACCGCACCAGCCCGGGTAGCTGTTCCCGGGCGAAGTCCTCGAAGTGCACATACACCAGATGCCGGCACCGCGGCTCCCGGTTGCACCCGGGCGCGAAAAAAATCTCAGGCGGCCAGCCGCCGCACCACGGCGTCGGCGAGCAGGCGGCCCCGGTCGGTCAGCACCGCCCTGCCCGCGCCCAGCGCGGCCGCGTCCAGCAGCCCCTCCGCCGCGGCACCCACGGACTCGCGCCTGCCGTCGGCGTCGAGCGCGTCGAGCGGCAGGCCCTCGGCCAGCCGCAGCTCCAGCATGATCCGCTCCAGGTGCCGGTCGGTGTCGGTCAGCTCCTCGCGCCCGGCCTCCGGCGACTTGCCCTCGGCCAGCAGCGCCGCGTACCGCGCGGGGTGCTTGACGTTCCACCAGCGCACGCCGCCGACGTGGCTGTGCGCGCCCGGCCCGGCGCCCCACCAGTCGCCGCCGCGCCAGTACCCCAGGTTGTGCCGGCAGCGCGCGTCCTCGGACGCGGCCCAGTTCGACACCTCGTACCAGGTCAGCCCGGCCGCCGACAGCTTCGCGTCGATCAGCTCGTAGTACTCGGCCAGCACGTCCTCGTCGGGCATCGGCAGCTCGCCGCGCCGCACCCGCCGCGCCATCGCCGTGCCGTCCTCGACGATCAGCGAGTACGCCGACACGTGGTCCACGCCAGCCGACAGCACGGCGTCCAGCGACGCCTGGAGGTCCTCCACCCGCTCGCCGGGCGTGCCGTAGATCACGTCGAGGTTCACGTGCTCGAACCCGGCCGCCCGCGCCTCCTTCGCCGCCGCCACGGGACGGCCCGGCGTGTGCACGCGGTCCAGCACCCTGAGCACGTGCCGCGCCGCGGACTGCATGCCCAGCGACACCCGCGTGTACCCGGCCTCGCGGATGCCCTCGAAGAACTCCGGTGACGTGGACTCGGGGTTGGACTCGGTGGTCACCTCGGCCTCCGGCGCGAGCCCGAAACTGCCGCGCACGGCGTCCAGCACAGCGGCCAGCCCGTCGGCGCCGAGCAGCGACGGCGTGCCGCCGCCCACGAAGACGGTTTCGGCCGGCCGCGGGCCCAGCTGCCGCACCCCCAGCTCCAGCTCCCGCTTCAGGCCCTCCAGCCAGGACGCGGGCGACGCGGCGGAACCCAGCTCGCCCGCCGTGTAGGTGTTGAAATCGCAGTACCCGCAGCGGGTCGCGCAGAAGGGGACATGGACGTAGACGCCGAACACCCCTCCAGTGTCCCCCATGTCAAGGAGCGTGATGCCGCTCCCACCATGCGGACGGCTCTGGACCACTCCTTGGGCGCGTGGCACGCTGAAGACGTGACTTATGCCGGTGTTCTCCTCGTGGCGCGCCGCCACGTCGACCTCCGGCGTGTCGCCAGCGCACTGTGCCGTCCGTTCTGCTGACGCCGCTCCCCGTTCCCACCACGAATTCTGGACAGCGGGCGCCGGCCGCCGCCACCCCTCCCGTATTCCGGAACAGGGGGCCCGTGTGCGCCGGTGCCTCCGATCCCCGGAGGACTCCTCATGGCTTCGCCGACGCGCGAAACTCCCCCCGCCCGTGCCCCGCGTGCCAAGCAGCGGCGCGGAGAGGGCCAGTGGGCGCTCGGCTACCGCGAGCCGCTGAACCCGAACGAGCGCTCGAAGAAGGACGACCACCCGCTCAACGTCCGCGCGCGCATCGAGAACATCTACGCCGCGGGTGGGTTCGACTCGATCGACCCTGGTGACCTGCGGGGCCGGTTCCGCTGGTACGGGCTCTACACCCAGCGCAGGCCCGGGATCGACGGCGGCCGCACGGCCACGCTCGAACCGGAGGAGCTGGACGACGAGTACTTCATGCTGCGCGTCCGCGTCGACGGCGGCGTCCTGACCACCGAGCAGCTCGCGTTGATCGGCGAGCTGTCGCAGACCTACGCGCGCGACACCGCGGACATCACCGACCGGCAGAACGTGCAGTACCACTGGATCCGGATCGAGGACGTGCCGACGATCTGGGAGAAGCTGGAAGCCGCCGGCCTGACCACGATGACCGCGTGCGGCGACAGCCCGCGCGTGATCCTCGGCTCGCCGCTGGCGGGCATCGCCGAGGACGAGGTGCTCGACGCCACCCCCGCGATCGACGAGATCAAGCGCCGCTACCTGGGCAAACCCGAGTACGCGAACCTGCCGCGCAAGTTCAAGACCGCGGTGTCGGGGCTGCCGGACGTGGCGCACGAGATCCACGACGTCGCGTTCGTCGGCGTGGTCCACCCCGAGCACGGCCCCGGTTTCGACGTCTGGGTCGGCGGCGGGCTGTCCACCAACCCGATGATCGGGCAGCGGCTCGGCGCGTGGGTGTCGCGTGACGAGGTGCCCGACGTGTGGGAGGGCGTCGTCTCGGTCTTCCGCGACTACGGCTACCGGCGGCTGCGGTCGCGGGCACGGCTGAAGTTCCTGGTCAAGGACTGGGGTGCGGAAAAGTTCCGCCAGGTGCTGGAGGACGAGTACCTGCACCGCAAGCTGGCCGACGGGCCCGCGCCCGAGGTGCCGGCGGTGCAGCACGACCACGTGGGCGTCCACCGGCAGAAGGACGGCAACTACTACGTGGGTGCGGCGCCGATCGCGGGCCGCGTGTCCGGTTCCCTGCTGATCGCGGTCGCGAAGGCCGCCGAGCGGGCGGGTTCGGGCCGGGTCCGGCTGACGCCGCTGCAGAAGCTGGTCGTGCTGGACGTGCCCGAGGCCGAGGTCGCGGGCCTGCAGGCGGAGCTGGCCGAGCTGGGCCTGCCGACCGAGCCGAGCCCGTGGCGGCGCGGCGTCATGGCCTGCACCGGGATCGAGTTCTGCAAGCTCGCCATCGTCGAAACGAAGGTGCGTGCGAAGGAACTGGTGGCGGCGCTGGAAGAGCGGCTCGCCGACATCCAGGCCGACGTGGCCGACCCGGTCAGCGTGCACATCAACGGCTGCCCCAACTCCTGCGCCCGCATTCAGACCGCCGACATCGGGCTCAAGGGCCAGATCGTCACCGACGACGACGGCAACCAGGTCGAGGGTTTCCAGGTGCACCTGGGCGGCGGGCTGGGCCTGGACGCCGGGTTCGGCCGGAAACTGCGCGGGCACAAGGTCACCGGTGACGAGCTGATCTCCTACGTCGAGCGGGTCGTGCGCAACTACCACGCCCAGCGCGGCGAGGGTGAGCGGTTCGCGCAGTGGGTCGCGCGGGCCGACGAAGCGGACCTGCGATGAGCGAGCGCGCCACGCCGTTCTACTGCCCGTACTGCGGGGACGAGGACCTCCGGCCCGCCGAGGACGCCGACCGGGCCTGGCTGTGTGGCGCTTGCAGGCGTGTCTTCACTGTGAATTTCCTGGGAATCCGGTTAGGGCAGGGAGCGAAATGACCGCGGTCACCTCCGAAGAAGATCTGAAAGCGTTGGCGCACAAGGCATCCGAGGAACTCGCGGACGCGACCGCACTCGAGGCGCTGGAATGGACCGTGGGAACCTTCGGGGACGACTTCATCGTTGCCTCGAACATGCAGGACGCGGTGCTGATCGACCTGGCCACCCGGGTCAAGTCCGATGTGGACGTTTTGTTCCTGGAGACTGGTTACCACTTCGCCGAGACGATCGGCACGCGTGACGCCGTGGCGACGGTGTACCCGGACGTGCGGATCGTCAACGCGCAGGCGGAGCAGTCGGTCGCCGAGCAGGACGCCGAGTACGGGCCGAAGCTGCACGAGCGCGACCCGAACCAGTGCTGCTTCCTGCGCAAGGTGGTGCCGCTGCGCAAGACGTTGTCGAACTACTCGGCGTGGGTCACCGGCGTCCGCCGCGTGGACGCCCCGACGCGCGCCAACACCCCGATCGTCACGTGGGACGACCGCAACGGCCTGGTGAAGGTCAACCCGATCGCCCCGTGGACCGACGAGGAGTTCCGGGCGTACATCGAGGAGCACGGGATCCTGGAGAACCCGCTGGTGTCGGAGGGCTACCTGTCCATCGGCTGCGCGCCCTGCACCGCGAAGGTCGCCCCAGGAGCGGACCCGCGCAGCGGCCGCTGGGCCGGCAAGTCCAAGACCGAGTGCGGCCTGCACGGCTGAGGAATGGAGATCCCACATGGCTTGCTCAGCGGCGCGAGTAGCGGAACCTCAGGCGCCTTCTCACTCCGGGATCGCCTCCTCATGAATTCCCACCCGCCAGCCCAACCACCACCCCTCATGGACGCTCCGCGACTGCGCCTTTCACCACGTCGGCGCTGTCCTCGCGAGAAGACCCCTGAGAACCCGCGGTGGCGCCAGCTGACGGCCGCACAAACCCGGAGGAACTCGTGACCACTCTCGAAATCCCCGCAACGGACGCCGCCACCGACCACCTCGCGGCGCTGGAGTCCGAGGCCATCCACATCTTCCGCGAGGTCGCCGGCGAGTTCGACCGGCCGGTGATCCTGTTCTCCGGCGGCAAGGACTCCACGCTGCTGCTGCACCTGGCGATCAAGGCGTTCTGGCCCGCCCCCGTCCCGTTCCCGCTGCTGCACGTCGACACCGGCCACAACTTCGACGAGGTCATCGACTTCCGTGACCGGATCGTCGAAAAGCACGGCCTGCGGCTGATCGTGGCGAGGGTGCAGGACTGGATCGACGACGGGCGTCTCACCGAGCGTCCCGACGGCACCCGCAACCCGCTGCAGACGCAGCCGCTGCTGGACACCATCGCCGGGCACAAGTTCGACGCCGTGTTCGGCGGCGGCCGCCGCGACGAAGAGCGTGCCCGGGCGAAGGAGCGGATCTTCAGCCTGCGCAACGCCTTCGGCCAGTGGGACCCGCGCCGCCAGCGTCCCGAACTGTGGAACCTGTACAACGGCAGGCACCGTCCGGGGGAACATGTGCGCGTGTTCCCGCTGTCCAACTGGACCGAAGCCGACGTGTGGCACTACATCGCCCGCGAGCGGGTCGAGCTGCCCTCGATCTACTACGCGCACCGTCGCCCGGTCTACCGGCGGGACGGCATGTGGCTCACCGAAGGCCCGTGGGGCGGTCCCCGCGAGGGCGAGGAGGTCCGGGAGCTGAGCGTGCGGTACCGCACGGTCGGTGACGGTTCGTGCACCGGCGCGGTCGAATCCACCGCCACGACGGTGGAAGAGGTCATCGCCGAGGTGCTCGCGAGCAGGCTCACCGAGCGTGGCGCGACCCGCGCCGACGACCGGCTCTCCGAGGCCGCCATGGAGGACCGCAAGCGGGAGGGCTACTTCTGATGAGCAGCTTGCTGCGCCTGGCCACGGCAGGCAGCGTCGACGACGGCAAGTCCACCCTGGTGGGCCGCCTGCTCTACGACACCAAGTCCGTGCTGGCCGACCAGCTCGACGCGGTCACCCGCGCCAGTGTCGACCGTGGACTGTCCACTCCGGACCTTTCGCTGCTCGTGGACGGGCTGCGCTCCGAGCGTGAGCAGGGCATCACGATCGACGTGGCGTACCGCTACTTCGCCACGCCCAAGCGCACCTTCGTGCTCGCCGACACGCCGGGGCACGTGCAGTACACCCGCAACACGGTCACCGGCGCGTCCACGGCGCAGCTGGCGATCCTGCTGGTGGACGCGCGCAAGGGCGTGATCGAGCAGACCCGCCGCCACGCCGCCGTGCTCGCGCTGCTGGGCGTGCCGCGCCTGGTGCTGGCGGTGAACAAGATCGACCTGGTCGACTACGACGAGGAGACGTTCACCGTCATCGCCAAGGAGTTCACCGACCACGCCACGACACTGGGCTACGCCGAGGGTTCCGTGCTGGCGATCCCGGTGTCCGCGCTGGTGGGCGACAACGTGGTGGAGCGCTCGGCGCACACGCCGTGGTACTCCGGCCCGACGTTGCTGGAGCACCTGGAGACCGTGCCCGTCGCGCCCGACCCGCACGACGTCGCGTTCCGCTTCCCAGTCCAGTACGTGATCCGCCCGCGCACGCCCGAGCACCCCGACTACCGGGGCTACGCCGGGCAGGTCGCGGCGGGCACCGTGCGGCGCGGCGACGAGGTCGTGGTGCTGCCCGCGGGCCTGCGCACCACGGTGGAGCGCATCGACACCGCCGACGGCGAACTCGAAGAGGCCGCCGCGGGCAAGAGCGTCACCCTGCTGCTGGCGGACGACCTCGACATCTCCCGCGGGGACGTCATCGCCGCCGCGGGCGAGGCGCCCGTGCCCACCGACGAGCTGGGCGCGACGCTGGCCTGGCTGTCCGAAAAGCCCCTGCGCCCCGGCGCGCGCGTGCTGGTCAAGCACGGCACCCGGACCGTGCAGGCCTTCGTCGAGGAGCTGTCCACGCGCTTCGACGAGCAGAAGCTGTCCACTGTGGAATCCCCCGAGACGTTGCAGCTCAACGAGATCGGCCAGGTGCGCATCCGCACGGCCGAGCCGCTGCCCGTCGACGACTACGCCGTCAACCGCCGCACCGGGTCGTTCCTGGTGATCGACGCGGGCGACGGCACCACGCTGGCGGCCGGTCTGGTCGGCGCACCGCTGCCGGTGCTCCGCTCCGATCGTGACGTGGTCTCCCCCGGCCCCTGACCCCGAAAGGCCCTGCCCGTGAAAATCGTGCGTGTCCTCGCCGTGACGCTGTCCGTGCTGGCGGTCGCGACCGCGTGTTCCCGCGCCGACCGGAGCGACAGTTCCGCACCGGCCGCGAGCACCGGCGGCACCCCCGCCACCGAGGTGCGGCTCGGCTACTTCCCCAACGTCACGCACGCGTCGGCGTTGATCGGGCTCGACAAGGGCTACTTCACGCAGGAGCTGGGCGCGGGCACCAAGATCACGCCGACGAAGTTCAACGCGGGCCCCGACGAGGTGTCCGCGCTGCTCGGCGGCTCGCTCGACATCGGGTTCATCGGCTCGGGACCGGCGATCAACGCGTTCGCCAAGTCCGACGGCAACACCGTCCGGCTGATCTCGGGGGCGACCTCGGGCGGCGCGCAGCTCGTCGTCAAGCCGGAGATCAACACCCCGCAGGACCTGCAGGGCAAGCTCGTCGCCGACCCGCAGGCGGGCAACACGCAGGACGTCGCGCTCAAGAAGTGGATCGCCGACCAGAAGCTGACCGGCGTCAACATCCAGAACTCCGACAACTCCGTGACGCTCGACCAGTTCCGCAAGAACGCCATCGCGGGCGCGTGGCTGCCGGAGCCGTGGTCCTCGCGCCTGGTCGCCGACGCGGGTGCGAAGGTCCTCGTCGACGAGAAGTCCCTGTGGCCCGACGGCCGGTTCCCGACCACGGTGGTCGTGGTGCGCACGCAGTTCCTCAACGAGCACCCGCAGACCGTGCAGGCCGTGCTCAAGGCGGTCCTCGACGCGAACAACCTCGCGGCGAGCGACCCGAACGAGGCGAAGGCGGCGGTCAACCGCCAGCTGAAGTCCCTGACCGGCTCGGCGCTGTCGCAGGCGGTGCTCGACCGCTCGTTCGCGAACATCGAGCTGACCACCGACCCGCTCGCGTCCCGCTTCCCGCAGCTGGCGCAGGACCAGGTGACGGCGGGCATCGCCAAGAGCGCGCCGAAGCTCAACGGCTTCTTCGACCTCACCCCGCTCAACGCCGTGCTCACCGCGGCGGGCAAGCCGACGGTCAGCGCCGCGGGCCTCGACCAGAAGTGACGACCGAGAAAGGCAGGCGAAGGAGATGACCGCCACGCTCGAGAACGCGGCTACGCGGCCCGCCACGGAGTACGCCGTGCGCCTTTCCGGGGTGCACAAGACCTTCGGCCAGGGCACCGGCGCGGTGCCGGCACTGGCGGGTGTCGACTTCGACGTCGCGCCCGGCGAGTTCGTCTGCCTGCTCGGCGCGTCCGGCTGCGGCAAGACCACGCTGCTGAACCTCGTCGCGGGCCTGGACCGGCCGTCGGCGGGTGAGCTGGAGCTGAACAGCTCGCGCCCGGCCGTGATGTTCCAGGAGGCCGCGTTGATGCCGTGGCTGACGGCGGCGGCGAACGTCGAGCTGCCGTTGCGGCTGGCCGGGCTCCCCCGCGGCGAGCGCCGGAACCGCACCGGCGAGCTGCTGGAACTGGTCCGGCTGAACGGTGTCGGCGGCAAGCGGCCGCACGAGCTGTCCGGCGGCATGCGGCAGCGTGTCGCGCTCGCGCGGGCGCTGGCTTCGGCGTTGCACACGACCGACGGCTCGCGGCCCGCGCTGCTGCTGATGGACGAGCCGTTCTCCGCGCTCGACGCGATCACCCGCGACGTGCTGCAGGGTGAGCTGCTGCGGGTGTGGCGGTCGACGGGCACCGCGGTGCTGTTCGTGACCCACGACGTGCGCGAGGCCGTCCGGCTGGGGCAGCGCGTGGTGCTGCTGTCGTCCCGGCCGGGGCGGGTCGTGCAGGAGTGGCAGGTCGGCGACCTCTCCGGCGTCGAGGAGGCCGAGGCCACGGCCGTGATCAACCAGCGGCTGCGCGAGGTGATCTCCAGTCATGCCACGGCTTGACGACCTCGACGCGGCCGTCGAAGCGGGGCTCGACGCGCTCGACACCCCGCCGCAGGAGACCGGCCCCGGCCGCGTGCGGCGGATCCTGTGGGCCGTGCTGCCGCCGGTCGCGTTCCTCGCGGTCGCGATCGGGATCTGGCAGGCGCTGTGGGCCGCCGCGTTCTGGCCCGAGTACCAGCTCCCCGCCCCGCTCGCGGTGTGGGACGAGCTGTGGGCGCGGATCGCCGACGCGCAGGCGTTCGGCTTCGTGTGGACGTCGGTGCACCGCGCGGTGCTCGGGTTCCTCGTCGCGATCGTGATCGCGACCCCGCTCGGGCTGCTCGTGGCGAAGGTCCGGGTCGTGCGGTCGGCGATCGGGCCGTTCCTGTCCGGGCTGCAGAGCCTGCCGTCGGTCGCGTGGGTGCCCGCCGCGATCCTGTGGTTCGGTGTGACCCCCACGGCGATGTATGCCGTGCTGCTGCTGGGCAGCGTGCCGTCGATCGCCAACGGCCTGGTGGCCGGGATCGACCAGATCCCGCCGATCCTGCCGCGTGTGGGCAAGGTGCTGGGCGCGGGACGGCTGCAGGCGTCGTGGCACATCCTGCTGCCCGCCGCGCTGCCCGGCTACCTCGCCGGGCTCAAGCAGGGCTGGGCGTTCTCGTGGCGGTCGCTGATGGCGGCGGAGATCATCGCCGTCTCGCCGTTGCTGGGCAAGGGACTGGGCGCGTACCTCGACGACGGGCGCACGCTGTCGGACATGCCGACGGTGATCTCGGCGATCGTGTTGATCCTGCTGGTGGGCGTGGGGATCGAGCTGCTGGTGTTCCGCCCGCTGGAGCGGTCGGTGCTGCGGGCGCGCGGGCTCAGCGGGTCGGTGCGGTGACCGCTCCGCTGGTGGTGGTCGCCCACGGCAGCCGGGATCCCCGCTCTGCCGCGACCATCCGCGCACTGGTCGAGCCGATCGGCGCGCGCGTGTCCTTTTTGGACCTTTCGGAGCCGTTGGTGACCGACGTGCTCCGCTCGCTGTCCGCCGAGGGGCACCGGTCCGCCGTGGTCGTGCCGTTGCTGCTGGGCCGCGCGTACCACGCCAGGGTGGACCTGCCCGCGCTCGTGCGGGAGGTGCCGCGGCTGCGGGTGTCCATCGCGGACGTGCTGGGCGTGGACCCGGTGCTGGAGGCGGTCGCGCTCGACCGGCTGGCGGCCACGGGCGTGTCGGTGGACGACCCTTCGCTGGGCGTCGTGCTGGCCGCGGTGGGTTCGTCACACGCCCCGGCGAACGAGGCGGTCGCGCGGCTGGCGCGGCGGTGGAACGCGCGGTACGGCATGCGTGTCGCGCCCGCGTTCGCGAGCGCGGCGAAGCCCGACGTGCCCGCCGCGATGGCGCGCTTGCGTGCCCAGGGCGCGCGCCGGTTCGCCGTGGCGTCGTGGTTCCTGGCGCCGGGGCTGCTGCCGGACCGCATCGCGCGGCTGGCGCGCGAGTTCTCGCCTTCGGTCGTGCTGGCGGACTCGCTGGCGCCGGATCCGCGGATCGGTGAGCTCGTGCTCGCGCGCTACTCTGCCGCTGTGGAGCAGGCCGCGTGAAGATCCGGTTCGGGGTCGGTCTGGGCGCGGAGACGCCCACCGCCGAGCTGCCGGGAATCGTCGACCGCCTGGAGGCGGCCGGGATCGACTCGCTGTGGCTGTCGGAGCACGTGTACTCGCCCGCGGTGGACCCGTTCATCGGGATGGCCCACGCATTGGCCCGGACACGGCGGCTGAAGGTGGGCACGTCGGTGGCGGTGCTGCCCGGACGGCAGCCGGTGCTGGTGGCCAAGCAACTGGCGTCGCTGGCCGCGCTGGCGCCGAAACGCGCGCTGCCGGTGTTCGGCCTCCGCCCGGCGCGGCCACGGGAACGCGACCTGTTCCCCGTGTCCGGCCCTCGTGCGGCAGCGTTCGACGAGGCGTTGCGGCAGCTGCGGGCGGCGCTGGCGGACGAGTCGTTCGGCCCCGTGCCGCGGATGGACCTCTGGCTGGGTGGCGCGGTCCCGGCGGCGTTCGAGCGGATCGGCCGCTACGGCGACGGCTGGCTGGGCAGTTTCCTGCCCCCGTCGGACGCGCGCAGCGCCCGCGAGGCGATCGCGTCCGCGGCGGCCGAGGCGGGCCGGGAGATCGAGCCGGACCACTACGGGATGAGCGTGCTGCTCGCGGAGGGCGGCGTCCCGGCGGACCTGGCCGCGGCCGCGCGCGAACGCCGTCCGGACGCCGACGTGTCCTCCGTGGTCCCGTCGAGCTGGCCCGAGCTGCACCGCCTCCTGGACGGCTACCTCGAAGCGGGGCTGACGAAGTTCGTCGTGTACCACCGCGGCCCGCAGCCGTTTGACGAGTTCCTGGACGCCTTCACCAGGGAGCTGCTGCCCCGCCAGAACTGACACTGTGGCCGGGGCAACAGTTCTGCGGGCGCGGACGTGGCAAGGTGTGGGTCATGGCTGACGAACTCGTCCACTACTCGGTGGCCAGTGGTGCCGCGACGATCACGCTGGACTCGCCGCACAACCGCAACGCCCTGTCCGCCCAGCTGCGCCGCGAGCTGCGTGCCGCACTCGCCAAGGCCCGCGACGACGCCGGCGTGCGGGTCGTCGTGCTCACGCACACCGGGCCCGTGTTCTGCGCCGGGATGGACCTCAAGGAGGCCCGCGGCGCCGACGCGACCAACCAGGGCGTGAACGAGTTCCCGGAGATCCTCGAGCAGATCTGGAACAGCCCGAAGCCGGTCGTGGCGAAGCTGGCCGGGCCCGCGCGGGCGGGCGGGGTCGGCATGGTCGCGGCCGCGGACATCGTGGTCGCCGCGAAGGAGGCGACGTTCGCGTTCTCCGAGGTCCGCATCGGCGTCGTGCCCGCCGTGATCTCGCTGGTGGTGCTGCCCCGCATCGCGCCACGCGCCGCACAGGAACTGTTCCTCACGGGCGAGGTCTTCGACGCGGCGCGTGCCGCGGAGATCGGCCTCATCACGGCCGCGGTGGACGCGGAGAAACTCGACGACGAGACCGATCGCTACGTCCGCGCCCTCACCCTCGGCGGCCCGAACGCCCTGGCGGCGACGAAGGAACTCCTCGCGAGCCCGAAGCCCCCGACCCCATCCGCCGGCTTCCAGGCGATGAACGCCCTGTCCGCCCGCTTCTTCGCGAGCGAGGAAGGTCAGGAGGGCATCATCGCCTTCGCGCAGAAGCGCAAACCGAACTGGGTACCGGCGGAGTAGTTTCCCAGCCTGCTGGAATTGTGCTTTAGTTGACGCGGCTCAGCGAATGTGGCGCCGGCAACAGCCAGGGAGATCCATGACGCAGGACCAGGCGCCTGGCACCAGCGAGGGAACACCCAGGACGTTCACGGACAAGCTCAAGTGGCTGCTGAGCCACAAATTGTCGCCCGACGAGGACCCGGCGATCCTGCTCGACCCGGAGGCTCTCGCCCGGCGCAATGCGCAACGGGGTAAACCGCGCCAACGCGAACTGGCGGCGGCTATCGACGTGACCGCCGCCTACATCAGCAAGATGATCACGGGCAAGCAGCCCTACGACAGCGTGTCGACCGGCATTCTGGAGCGGCTCAACCAGCACTTCTTCGGCGAGACCGACATCAACGTCTTCTCCAGTTCCCATCCCTGGCAGAACGAGAACATCCTGAAGCGGATGCTCAAGCACAGCCACGGCCTGGACGACGAGGAGCTCGCCAACCTCTTCTCCCGCCCCCAGGACGTGCTCTGCCTCCGCGCCGGCCGTCTGGTCAACCAGCTGGACGAAGAGAGCCTGCGAGCGGTGCTGCCCGAGCTGGAACGGTTCGCCGCCGCCCGCGGGAACCTGGACGAACTGCGGGACGAGGGGTACGACGTCGAGGTCTTCGACGGCGGAACGCCGGACCGGCGTAACCCGGGCCCAGGAGCGGTACCGCCCGTTCCGGAGTTCCGTCCACCCGCTCGCGGGGAGGAAGAGTGATGTACCGCCGAAGAACGAGCGACGGTGACGACTCGGAATTCGTGACGAAATGCCGCGCGGGCATCTACCGCATCACCGGTGGAGAGCGGCCGGATTCGGTGGAATCCTGGCTCCAGGCCTTGAGCGCATTCCGCGGCCGCCCGATCGTCAAGGTGCGGCTGCCCGCGGATACCGCTACTCCCGTGTGCCTCCTGCTCAGCGACGCGCGAAACGACTACATGGTGTTGAGCCACGGCGTCTCGCCGGCCCAGGACGCCCAGTTCGCCGCCCATGAAGGCGCTCACCTGTACTTCGACCACCACGGCGACGACGTTTCACACGAAGAACGCCGCGTCCTCGAAGAGCTGCTGCCCGGCGACCTGGCTTTCACCGGCCGGATCGAAGTGCGGAAACGGACCAGCTTCGAATCCCTGCCGGAGTGGCAGGCCGAGCTTTTCGGTTCGGTGCTCACCGCGGAGATCGGCCAGCTCGGCGGGCAGCTGCTGGCAGCCCCCTCCGGCTCCCGCGACACGTTGCACGAGCTCTTCGGCAACGACCGCCGCGGCTGATCAGGAGTCGGCGCTGTGACCGGGTGGCTGCTGTTCTTCGCCGCACTCGCGGCGGCGGGCGTCGCCCGTCACCGCGGCTGGCGTGGCGGTTCCCACTCCTACTTCCTGGCGGTCTTCCTCGTCGGCACGCTGGCGGCCGCCCTCTCGTCCCAGCTCACCCTCCAGCTGGCCGACGAACTGCCCGCGCCGGTCCCGCAACTGGTCTTCCTCGCGGGCACGTGGTCGTCCCTCGCCGCGCCCTGGTGTGTGCTGTCGATGCTCTCCTTCGCGCTGGCCGAGCCCGGCGTCGCGCCCCGGCGAACCCTGCGGCACCCGGTGTTGCTGCTGGTGTCGGGAGCCGCGATGGGGGCGCTCCTGGCCGCCATCCGCCCGACCAGCGTCGTGGACTTCATCGGCGTCTACGGGCGGGACTGGCGCGCTGTCCTGTTCTCCCTCGTGTACAACCTGTACATCGTCGCCGCGATCGTCGAATTCGCGGTCGTCATCGTGCGTTATCTCCAGACCGCGCGCCCAGCCCGACAGGTCGTCATCAGCCTCTGGCTGGAGATGGCTGGAGGAGCCCTGGGGCTGCTGTGGTCCGCCTGGGGCATCGCGCGTGCGGTGGCCGCCGCCTACCACGCAGAGGCCTTCCTCGACCACCCCGCGCTCGTCGACCTGCTGGCCTCGACGTGCGTAGGGGTGATGATGGTCGGCGCGGTGTGGTTCGTCTGCGCGAAGAAGGCCGCCGAGATCTGGGAGACCTGGTCCTTGTGGCGCTTGAAGCCGCTGTGGAGCGCGTTGCGGGTCGTCCACCCCGGGCTCGTACTCGGTATCCGCAGCGCACCGCCCAGCCTCCGGCTGCAGCGCTACCTGATCGAGATCAGCGACTGGATCTACCAGGTGCGCGTGCACGCGCACCCTGACATCCGCGCCTGGGTCGAGGAGTTCGCCGAGCACCGCCGGCTGGACGCGGAGACGGCCGAGGCCATCAGCACGGCGGTGACCATCGAGGCCGGGCTGCGAGGGCGCGCCGCCGGGATCGTCCACCCGGTGGCCGCCGCCGCGTCCGCACGAAGGGTCGGTCAGCGCACCAGCGAGCGACCCGCGACCCAGCGGGTGCAGGTCCGCACTCTGCTGCACGTCGCGAGGTTGACGGGGATGGGGCGCTGGTACGCCCGCCTGTGGCCCGACCCGCATCGCCGTCTGGTGCGCGATCTGTCCGAACGCGCACATGCCTCGTCGATGAGCTGAGGGCGCCCTGGCCCGTCAGGGGATGCGGGCCACGCCGCCGAGCAGGACCGCGGCGGCCTGATCGTCGCGTTCGGTCCGGTGACCCGGCGCCGGGTGCCAGTCCGTGGCGCGCCCCAGCCCGGGCGGCACGAGCTCGGTGCGGGCGAACAGTGCGAGGATCTCCTCCCGCGTGCGCAGCCGGGCGGGCGTCTCCACGGTCTTGTTGTAGGAGGCGGCGAGTGCGGCCTGCTGCTCCCGCGCCCGGTCGTCCTCGGGTGGGGTCACGTGGCTGATCGCCAGGTAGCTGCCCGGCGCCAGGGCCGACTTGTAGTGGCGGACCACCGGCCCGGCGTCGCCGGGCACGAACGGCAGCACCGAGATCATCAGCAGCCCCGCCGGCTGGGAGAAGTCCAGCAGGCGCCGCACCTCCTCGTGCCGCAGCACGGCGTCCGGGTCGCACACGTCGCCCTGTATGCACACGGCCTGCGGGTTGTCCGCGAGCAGGCGGGTGCTGACCGCGACGGTGTCCGGGTCGAGGTCGACGTAGACGACACGGGCGTCGCGCGCGTGGTCCTGGGCGATCTCGTGCACGTTCCCGACGGTCGGATAGCCCGAGCCCAGGTCGAGGAACTGGCGGATCCCCTGCTCGACCATCCACCGCACGACCCGCCGCAGGAACTCCCGGTTGTAGCGTGCGGTCAGCGTCGCCGTGGGGAGTCGCCGCAGGGCCTCGATTCCCGCCTCGGCGTCGCAGTCCAGGTGGTGCCGGCCGCCCAGGCACCAGTCGTACACCCCGGCCGCGGATGCCCGGGTCCGCGACGGCCCGGCAGGAACTTCGTGTGCAGCCATCGGTTCACGTCCTCTCAGCCGAAGCGGGCGAGGCGTGGAGCGGCGCCCGCTCTCCCGTCCTCAGCTGTCATCCGCCCATCATGCCGGAAGTGGTGTCGCGGGTGTTGACGGTGCGCAGGCCCAGGACCGCCGCGACGAGAACGGCGATGCTGCTCACCCGCAGGGCGAGACGGAATCCACCCGTCAGCGCACCGGACACGGGCACCCCGGCGGCGAGCAGACCGGTCGTGTGCGCCGCGGCGAAGGCGATCAGCACCGCGATCCCGATCGCGCCGCCCACCTGCGTGGAGATCTGCACCAACGCCGACGCGAGTCCTGAACGTTCGGGCGTGACCTCCGCCGTGGCCGCGTTCATCACGGCCACGAAAACGAGCCCCAGCCCCAGCGAAAACCCGAGCAGGCCGGGGAGGATGTCGCTGGGGTAGCTCCCGTGCACCGGCAGGAGGGACAGCCACCACACACCGCCCGCGGCGACCACCAAACCACCCACGATCACGGGAAGGGTTCCGGCCCGCGGGATCAGGAATTTGGTCGCGACCCCGGCTCCGAGTACGACGCCCGACGTGGCGGGCAAATATGCGAGCCCCGTTTGCAGCGCCGAGTATCCCAGCACGTTCTGCATGTACAAAGTGACGAAGAAGAACATGCCGTACAGGCCCCCGATCGCCACGGCCTGGGTCGCGTTGGCGGCGACGAGCCCCCGGACCCGGACGATGGACAACGGGACCAGCGGCTTCCCGCCGCGCCGTTCGCAACGGCGTTCGTTCCACACGAACACGACCAGGAGAACCGCCGCACCCGCCAGGCGGACAACCGTGCTCAGCGCCCCCCAGCCCGCGTGGGGCGCCTCGACCACGGCCCAGATCAGCAGCCCCAGTCCCCCCGTGCTGGAGACGGCACCGGCGACGTCGACGGTCCGCCACGTCGCGCGGCGCCGATCGTCGGGCAGCAACCGGAAGACGCCGGCGAGGATCACCACGCAGACGATCGGGTTGATCAGCAGCACCGAGCGCCACCCGAACACCTCGGTCAGGACACCACCGAGCAGGACCCCGGCCGTCGTGGCCAGGCCGAGGGTGCCGCTCCAGATCCCGACCGCCCGCACCCGGTCGGTCCCGAAACTGGTCATGACCAGCGACAACGCCGCAGGCATCATCGCCGCCGCCCCGGCCCCCTGCACGACCCGGGCACCGATGAGCACCTCCGGGGTGGGGGCGAGCCCGCCGATCAGGGACGCGGCGGCGAACACGGTCACGCCGACCACCAGGACCGGCCATCGCCCCACCAGGTCTGCCGCGCGCCCGCCCAGGAGCATCCCGCCGCCGTAGGTCAGCAGGTAGCCGGACACCACCCACTGCAGGCTCTGCTGCGGGAGGCCGAACCGGTGCTGGATCGCCGGCATCGCCACGTTGACGATGACGGCGTCGATCATGTCCATGAAGCCGATGGCGCAGAGCAGCGTCACCGCCCCGATGCCCGTCCACTCCGAAAGGGAGAATGAATTACCCGCTCCGCGAGTCCCCACGAGATTCCTCCACCTCAGAAGTGCCGTGCTTGCGCTTCTTCTTCCACCGAAGGCCGGCTGCGTCGAAGTCCGGTGCCCGAGCAGGACAAAACGGATCCGAACTCCGTCAGGACGAATCCCGCTCAGGGCACACCGGTGTTCTGGGGTGAATTTGAGAGCCGACTCTAAGTCAATCGGCCAAGCAAATCAACTACAGTGAATTTTGAGGGTGAGTTCTGTTCTCGCAACGCCATCCCGCGGTCCTGCGCTTCAGTCGTCGGCGAGGGCGAGGGTGAGGCGGCGGCTGTCGGGCCGTCCGCCGGCCGGGGCCAGGGCCCGCTCGGCGTCCGACAGCACGCTGCGGATCGCCAGGTACCCGCGCGGGTCGGCCTGCTTGAGGGCGTCCGAACCGCTCCACACGAGCACGTGCTCTCCGCTGGGCAGCCAGGACAGGTCGGTGAGGCAGTCGTACAGGGCGTCGAGGTTGCGGCCGAACCAGTCCGGGAACGACAGCGCCTCGGCGATCGCGTCCAGTGTGGACAGCTTGTCCGCCGGGTGGCCCGCCATCGCGTGCAGGTAGGCGCCCCGCGCCCGCGCGCGGTCGGTGATGGTCTTGATGCTGAGGTGCTCCATGGCCTTCTATTTCGAGGGATCGACGACGACGAAGGACGCGTAATGATCACCGGTGTAGTACAGCTCGTGCGACCCGCCGGTGATCAGGCGTCTTGGGCCCCGGTCCGCGCTGCCCGGCGTCGGCACCGTGTACTCATGGTAGTAACCGCTCTGGTGCTGCGGCAGGCGTTTCTCCCGGTTCTCGAACACCACGCCGTCGTTACGGGGGTACGGGAAGGGCCCGCCGCGCTGGATGAGCCGCCACGTCTGCGCGGCCTCGGGCGGCAGTGCGGACAACGCCGTCGTGGACGTTCCCGGCCCGGTATCGCTGCCGAGATCCCTGATCAGCCAGCCACCCAGGACGAGCACGAGCAGCCCGACCAGCGCGACCGTGATCCGCCTTCTGCTAGACACCCGCGCCACTCTAATGACGGCTTGACCCGAGTCGCGGAGTGGTGCCGCAACCTCAGGCGCGGGGTTCGCAGTCCTCGTCCCTGGACGGCCGCAGCCACGCCGCCACGCGGTCCACGATCCGGTCGATCAGCCAGGCCGCGCCGAGGCACAGCGGCCCGAGCACGGCGATGACCAGCAGGAACTGCAAGGGGAACCACAACTGCGCGAGCCACAGCTCGGCGTTGTCCCACCAGCCTGCCAGTCCTGCGAACACGGTCACAGCCTACGCGGGGTGCCGGCGCGGTAGTTTGCACCCATGTTCGCCGTGTATGCCAACGAAGCCAACTACGACAACCCGCTGGACGCACTCGTCGTGGGCGAGCGGCCCGAGCCCGAGGTGCCCGAGGGCTGGGTCAGGGTCGCGGTGCGGGCCGCGAGCCTGAACATGCACGACATCTGGACGTTGCGCGGCGTGGGCATCAAGGCCGAGCAGTTCCCGATGATCGTCGGCTGCGACGGCGCCGGCGTGCTGGACGACGGCACCGAGGTGGTGCTGCACTCGGTCGTCAACGCGCCCGGCTGGCAGGGCGACGACACTCTCGACCCGAAGCGCACCCTCCTCACGGAGAAGTACCAGGGCACCTTCGCCGACTACGTGGTCGTGCCCGCCCGCAACGCCGTGCCGAAGCCGAAGAACATGTCGTTCTCCGAGGCCGCGATCATGGGCACCGCGTGGCTGACGGCGTACCGGATGCTGTTCGTCAAGTCGGGCCTGCGCCCCGGGCAGACCATGCTCGTGCAGGGCGCGTCGGGCGGCGTGTCCACCGCGCTGGTGCAGCTGGGCCGCGCCGCCGGGATGCGCGTCTGGGTGACCGGGCGGACCGAGGAGAAGCGGGCGCTGGCCGAGCGGCTGGGTGCGCACGCGACCTTCGAGAGCGGTGCGCGGCTGCCCGAGCGCGTGGACGCGGTGTTCGAGACCGTCGGCAAGGCGACCTGGGGCCACTCGCTGAAGTCGCTGAAGCCGGGTGGCGTCGTCGTGGTGTCCGGCTCGACCAGCGGCCCCGACCCCAGCGCCGACCTGCAGCGGGTGTTCTTCCTGCAGCTGCGCGTCGTCGGGTCCACCATGGGCACCCGCGACGAGCTGCAGAACCTGCTGGAGTACGTCGACCTGGCCGGGATCAAGCCGCAGATCGGCACCGAGCTCCCCCTGACCGACGCGGAGCAGGGCTTCCGCGCGATGCTCGAAGGGGACACCGCCGGCAAAATCGTTTTCACTCGTTAACACGCCCGATTCGGCCGCTGAGCTGCGCAGACACACTCCGACACCACCCCGACACCGCTTCGTGACCGATCACTGACCCGGAGAAAGCGAGTCTTTCTCGCTAATCTGGGTATATGACCGCAATGGAGCGGGGAAAGCGGGAGACGCCGCCGTCACTACGCACCGGCCCGGAGCCGATCCGGGTCGGGGAACGCACCTACGCCGGCGTCCGTACGCGCGTGCTCGAAGTCGGTCCCAAGCGGTTGCTCCGGGGTGCGCCCCGGCTCGTCCTGTTGCACGGGTACTGCGACAGCGCCGACACCTGGCGCCCGGTGCTCGAACAGCTGGCCAACGCGGGCATCTGCGCCGTCGCGGTCGATCTGCCCGGGTTCGGCAGCGCCGAGGCGCTGCGCTCCGGCGCGATGCTGCCGCAGCTCGACCGGTTCGTCGACGCCGTGCTCAAGGAACAGACCAGGCACGGCAGGGTCGTGCTCGCCGGGAACTCGCTGGGCGGCACGATGAGCCTGCGGGCCGCCGCCACCGGAAGGCACCCCATCGCGGGCGTGATCTCCATCGCCGCACCGGGTTTCGTGGACTCGTGGCTGGTGCGCGCGATCGGCACCACCCCGCTGCGGCTGTGGGCGGCGCTGCCGTTGCCGGTGCCCGGTTTCCTGGTCCGGACCATCGCCGAGTACGTCGTGCCGCGCCTGCTCTACGCCGACCACGGCGTAGCGGCGAAGGAGCACGTGCGGCGCTTCACCGACCTGTTCCCGGACTACCGCTCCACGAAGACACGCCTGGAGCAGGCCCGTCAGCTGGTGGAGGAACTCGCGGAGGCGTACGAGGGGCTCGACGCCATCGGGGTGCCGCTGCTCGTCGTCGCGTGCGGCAAGGACAGGCTGGTGGACGCGGCGTCGGGCAGGCGGCTGCACTCGCTCGTACCGCACAGCCGCCTGCTCATCCGCGAGGACTGGGGGCACTGCCCGCAGCTCGACGACCCGTCGGCCGTCGCGGAGCTGATGAGCTACTTCACCGCGGGCGCCACCCGCAAGCGCAAGGGCCGCAGGCAGAAGGTCGTCCAGACCACGGAGGTCGCCGCGGCGGGCTGAGGCGTCAGTCCAGCCACACCCGCCGCACCGCGGCCCGTGCCTCGTCCTCGATGCGCGCGAAGATCGCCGCCGCCGGGCCCTCGGACGCGACGGGGTATGTCTGCCCTGCCCACAGGTGCAGCCCCTCCGCGTCCCCCGACTTGCCCGCGGCGGCCCGGACCGGCCGGGTCAGGTGGTGCACCTCGGGGTACGCCGCGGGCGCGTCCGCCGAGTGCTCGGCGAAGAAGCGGTTGACGATGCCGCGCGCGGTCCGTCCGCTGAACGCTCGCGTGAACCCTGTCTCGCGGTCGTCCTCGGCCAGCGCACGCCGGTGGGTCGGCTGTGTGCCCGCCTCGTCGGCCCGCAGGAACGCGGTGCCCAGCTGCGCGGCGACGGCACCGGCGGTCAGCACCGCGGCGACGTCCGCGCCGTGGACCAGGCCACCCGCCGCGACCAGCGGCAGCCCGGTGCGGGCGGACGCCAGGCGCAGCAACGCGAGGAGGCCGTACGCGGGGCCGCCGTCCGGGCGCGCCGGGTCGTCGGTGAGCAGGCCCCGGTGCGCGCCGGCCTCGAAACCCTGGACGCACAAGGCATCGGCACCCACCTCGGCTGCCCGCGCCGCCTCGTCCGGGTTCGTGACGGTGGCGATCACGCGGCTGCCGACGTCGTGCAGCCGGTCCACCGCCTCCCGCGACGGCAGCCCGAAGGTGAACGAAACGAACGGGATCCGTTCGCGCACCACGAGATCCAGCTTCGCCGGGTAGTCGTCGTCATCCCAGCGCGGCTCGCCGGGCTCGGTGCCGTACCGCCGCGCCTCGGCTTCCATCCGCCGCGCGTAGCCGTCCAGCTCCACAGTGGACGGCGCGCCGGGCACGAACAGGTTCACGCCGAAGGTGCCCCGCGTCAGCTCCCGGGTCTTCGCGATGCGCTCCGCCAGCGCGTCCGCCTTGAGGTACCCCGCGGCGAGGAAGCCGGAGCCGCCCGCCTCGACCACCGCCGCCACCAGTTCCGGAGTGGTGGGCCCGCCCGCCATCGGCGCGACGATCACCGGAAAGCGCAAGTCTTCGAACATGTACTCAGCCTAGAATCGGGATACCGTGCCGTCATGATCGACTTGGATCGTGTGCGCAAACTCGCGTTCGCCGAGCACGGCCTCGCCACCATCGCGGTCGCGCGGGCCGACGGCAGCGTGCACGCCTCCGTGGTCAACGCCGGCATCCTCCCCGATCCGGTGACGGGCCGGATCAGCGCCGGGTTCGTGGCCCGCGGCGGCACCCGCAAGCTCACCCTGCTGCGGGAGCGGGGCCAGGGCACGGTGGTGTTCCGCCGCGGCTGGGAGTGGGCGTCCGTGCAGGGCCCGGCCCGCCTGATCGGCCCCGACGACCCCGACCCCGGCTTCGACCTCGCCGGCCTGCCGCGCCTGCTCCGTGACGTGTTCCTCGCGGCGACCGGCACCCACGACGACTGGGAGGAGTACGACCGGGTCATGGCCGCCGAACGCCGCTGCGCGGTGTTCATCGAGGCCGAGCGCCTCTACGGCAACTCGTGAACCCCGCTACTTCTTGCCCTTGCCCTTCTCGGCGGGCTCGGTGGTCGACAACGCCGCGACGAAGGCCTCCTGCGGGACCTCGACCCGCCCGATGCTCTTCATCCGCTTCTTGCCTTCCTTCTGCTTCTCCAGCAGCTTCCGCTTCCGCGAGATGTCACCGCCGTAGCACTTCGCCAGCACGTCCTTGCGGATCGCCCTGATCGTTTCGCGCGCGATGATCCGCGAGCCGACCGCCGCCTGGATCGGCACCTCGAACTGCTGCCGCGGGATCAGCTCACGCAGCCGCGTCGCCATCCGGTTGCCGTAGCTGAACGCCGCGTCCTTGTGGACGATCGCGGAGAACGCGTCCACCGGCTCGCCCTGCAGCAGGATGTCCACCTTGACCAGGTCGGCGGCCTGCTCGCCCGCCTCCTCGTAGTCCAGCGAGGCGTACCCGCGGGTGCGGGACTTCAGCGAGTCGAAGAAGTCGAAGATGATCTCCGCGAGCGGCAGGTTGTACCGCAGCTCTACGCGGTCCTCGGACAGGTAGTCCATGCCCAGCAGCTGACCGCGCTTGCTCTGGCACAGCTCCATGATCGCGCCGATGAACTCGGCGGGCGCGATGACCGTGACCTTCGACAGCGGCTCGTGCACCTCGGCGATCTTGTACCCGGTCGGCCAGTCCGACGGGTTCGTGACCGTGTGCTCGCTGCCGTCCTCCAGCACGACGCGGTACACCACGTTCGGTGCGGTGGAGATCAGGTCGAGGCCGAACTCGCGCTCCAGCCGGTCCCGCGTGATCTCCAGGTGCAGCAGGCCGAGGAAGCCGCAGCGGAACCCGAAGCCCAGCGCCACGGACGTCTCCGGCTCGAACGTCAGCGCGGCGTCGTTGAGCTGCAGCTTCTCCAGCGCCTCACGCAGCTCCGGGTAGTCCGAACCGTCCACCGGGTACAGCCCGGAGTACACCATCGGCTTCGGCTCGCGGTACCCCGTCAGCGGCTGCGTCGCGCCCTTGCGCTCGCTGGTCACGGTGTCACCGACCCGCGACTGGCGCACGTCCTTCACACCGGTGATCAAGTAGCCCACCTCGCCGACCCCGAGACCCGCGCTGGGCTTCGGCTCCGGCGAGATGATCCCGACCTCCAGCAGCTCGTGCGTGGCGCCGGTGGACATCATCCGGATCCGCTCGCGCGGCGTGATCTTGCCGTCCACGACGCGGATGTAGGTGACGACGCCGCGGTAGGTGTCGTACACCGAGTCGAAGATCATCGCACGGGCCGGCGCGTCGGCGTCGCCCTGCGGCGGCGGCACCTGGCGCACCACCTCGTCGAGCAGTTCCCGCACGCCCTGCCCGGTCTTGGCGGACACGCGCAGCACGTCGCCAGGGTCGCAGCCGATGATGTGCGCGAGCTCGGCGGCGTACTTGTCCGGGTCGGCCGCGGGCAGGTCGATCTTGTTGAGGACCGGGATGATGTGCAGGTCCTTGTCCAGCGCGAGGTAGAGGTTCGCCAGCGTCTGCGCCTCGATCCCCTGCGCGGCGTCGACCAGCAGGATCGCGCCCTCGCAGGCCTCCAGCGCGCGGGAGACCTCGTAGGTGAAGTCGACGTGCCCGGGCGTGTCGATCAGGTGCAGGACGTGGTCCTGCCCCGCCACCTGCCACGGCAGGCGGACGTTCTGGGCCTTGATCGTGATGCCGCGCTCGCGCTCGATGTCCATCCGGTCGAGGTACTGGGCCCGCATGGCCCGTTCCTCGACGACGCCCGTGAGCTGCAGCATGCGGTCGGCCAGGGTCGACTTCCCGTGGTCGATGTGCGCGATGATGCAGAAGTTCCGGATCAGCTCCGGTGGCGTGAACGTGGTGTCGGCGAAGGTCACTGAAATCCTCGGCTCGGTCGTGGGTGCTCCTCCAGTCTCCCATGCCCGGTGCGGGGGCATTTCCGGGTCATCCCCGATGCCACCCGGCGCCGCGCGTGCTGACCTGGAGGTATGAGTACTGCGATCGCTCCCCGCACCGGTTTCCTCGGCAAACTGCTGGACAGGGCCTTCGGCCACCCCCGTGGCGCGCTGGGCAGAGTGGGTGGCGCCGTGATGGCCTGGGGCAACGCGGCGACGGAACGCCACGTCGTCGAAGTGGCGGGCGTCACGAAGTCCGAAACCGTCCTCGTCGTCGGGCCCGGTCCCGGCGTGGGCCTGGCCGCGGCCGCCGAGCGGGCCGCGAAGGTGATCGGCGTGGACCCGTCGGAGGAGATGCTCGCGTCGTGCCGCGCCCGGTGTCCCGACGCGGAGCTCCGGAACGGGACCGCGGCGGGCACGGGTCAGCCGGACGCGTCGGTGGACGTCGTCGTGAGCGTCAACAACGTGCAGCTGTGGGAAAACCGCGCCACCGCGCTCGCGGAGCTGCACCGCGTCCTGCGCCCCGGCGGCCGCCTCGTGCTGTCCGTGCACGAGCAGGTCCTGCCCGTGCCGCGGCACCAGCTGGCCGCGGAGGTCGCCGCCGCCGGGTTCACGGACCTGCAGACCTGGACGTGGGACGCGCCCGGTTTCGGTGGCCCCGCGGCGGAACTGCGTGCCGCGGCTGCTTCTTAGCGCAGGAAGCTCACTGCGCCCGCACGTCGGTCCGGATGGGGTGGTCGGCGGGGACCTCGACGAGCACGATGCGGATGCCGTCCGGGTCGGAGAGCCACGCCTCGCGCAGGCCCCACGGCTCCAGCCGGGGCTCCCGGTCAGGGGTCACGCCACGCGCGGCGAGTTCCGCGAGGGTGGCGTCGAGGTCGCGGACCTGCAGCCACAGCCCGGCCGGCCCGGCGGGGCCACCGTCGCCGTGCCCGGACACTTCGAGCAGCCCCTGGCCGAGGAAGAACACCGTGCCGCCGGGGAAGGTCCGGTAGATCGCCAAGCCCAGTGCGTCGCGGTAGAACGCGGTGGACTTCTCCGGGTCCGCGGGCCGCAGCAGGACGCGGCTGCTCAGCACCTCCATGCGTAGCACTCCATCAGGAAGCGGCAATCGCCGCAATCCCGGCCAGTACGACGACCGAGCCCACGAGGCGGCGCCCGGGGTTGGCCTCGCCCAGCACGAGCCACCCGGCGAGCCCGCCCAGCACGATGCTGACCTCCCGGGCGGGCGCGACGAGGCTGACCGGCGCGAGCCGCATCGCGTAGAGGACGAGCAGGTACGCGACGGGTGACAGCACGCCGACGAGCAGGACTTCCCGGCGGTGTGCGCGCCACAGCCCACGCACGTCCCCGCGGGCGGCGAGCGGGGCGAGCAGTGCGCTCTGGAGGAGGGCGCCGGTGCTGAAGTAGACCAGTGGCGGGACGCCGAGCGCGTTGACGGAGTGGTCGTCCCAGAGCGTGTACGCGGCGATCGTGGCGCCGGTGAGCAGGCCGTAGAAGATCCCGGCACGCCGAGCCCGTGGGTCGAGATGGGTCTCCCCTCGTCCGCTGCCGATGAGCAGCACCCCGGCGACGACGAGCAGTGCGCCGATCAGGCCCAGCACGCCGGGCCGTTCGCCGAGCAGGACGACGGCCGCGAACACGGACAGCAGCGGGCCGCTGCCGCGGGCGAGGGGGTAGACGACGGACAGGTCGCCGACGGCGTAGCCGCGTTGCAGGACGGTGCCGTAGGCGACGTGGAAGACCGCGGTGAGCACGGCGGCGAGCAGCCAGGTCCACTGGGGCCGCCCGGCCTCGACGACGAGCGCGACGACGGCGACCGGCACGCACACGACAGCGCTCACGGTGTAGTAGAGGAAGACGAAGGCGGCACCCCCGCCCGCGACGCGCTTGGCCGCGAGGTTCCACCCGGCGTGCACCACGGCGGCGACCAGGACGAGCGCGAGGGCAGTACCGTTCACCGAGCCTTCCCCCTTTCACAGGCCTCCCGAGTAGATCAGGCGGCCGGGCCGACCGCGGTGCGGGATCGGGCGCTGAGTGGCCCGGGGCACCACGTGGGTGTTCGCAGGTCGGCTGGTAACCTTGACGACCGTTGCCGTGTGGCATTCCGCCAGGGAGGAAACCCGGTCCGCCGGGGCCACTGAGACGCGGCAACGAGATCCGCCGAAAAGATCAAGGAGCGCCAGCGTGGCCAACATCAAGTCCCAGATCAAGCGTATCCAGACCAACGAGAAGGCGCGCCAGCGCAACCAGTCGATCAAGTCCTCGGTGAAGACCGCGATCCGCAAGTTCCGCGAGGCCGCCGAGGCCGGCGACAAGGAAAAGGCGATCGAGCTGCAGAAGGCCGCCGCGAAGAAGCTGGACAAGGCTGCCAGCAAGGGTGTCATCCACCCGAACCAGGCCGCGAACAAGAAGTCCGCGATCGCGAAGCGCGCCAACCAGCTCTGAGCTGCCTGCCGCTTTCTTTCCCGGAAGCCCGCCATGCGTCATGCGTGGCGGGCTTCCGCGTTTTCGGTGCAGTGGCGACCGGGAGCGTGAACAGGGGCTGCCGTTTCGCGCGGGTCGCGGCCGTTCGCAGCGGCGTCCCGGCTCAGCGCGCTTGGGGAGCATCAGCCAGGTCATGGCGTCGCCGCATGCCGCCGTCCCCACCGACCGCAGCCTTCCCCGCTCGGGCGCCGTCGCTCCCGCAGGGCCACCGCCGTCCGGGCCAAGCCACCGTCGCTCCGGCAGACCGCGGCCGTCCCCACAGGCCCCACTCGCGTAAGCCGCCGCTCCAGGCCCGCCAGCCACCGTCATCTCCGCAAGGTGCCCACCGTTCCCACGGCCCACGGCCTCAGCTCACGCCCCCGCGGGGTCTCGCAACCATCTCCGTCTTGCGGGTCGCCCCGTCTCCATGCCGCGTCAGCGCAGGTCGCGGGCCTCGACGAGGTCCAGGACCGCTCGTTCGAGCGCGTAGGACGGGTCGGCGGCGGCGCCCTTCACCTCGGCGTTGACGCGCGCGACGATCGCCATCGCCTTGTTCAGGCCCTCCGCGCCCCAGCCGCGCGCCTGACCTTGGGCTTTGCGGATCTTCCACGGCGGCATGCCCAGCGCACCGGCCATCTGGTTCGGGTTGCCGCGACCGGCAGCCGACACGCGCGCGATCGTGCGCACGGCGTCGGCGAGAGCGTCGGCCACCAGCACGTGCGGGACACCGATCTGCATCGCCCAGCGCATGGACTCCAGCGCCGCCGCCCGATCCCCCGCAACGGCCTTCTCCGCGACCGCGAAGCCCGTGACGTCGGCGCGGCCCCGGTGGTAGCGGCGCACCGCGTCCTCGTCGACCTTGCCGCCCGAGTCCGCGACCAGCTGGGCCGCCGCGGAGGCGAGCTCCCGCAGGTCCGAACCCACCGCGTCGATCAGCGCCGCGACGGCGGTCGCGTCGATCCGGCCGCCCGCCTGCCGGATCTCGTTGCGGACGAACGCCTCCCGCTCGGCGGGCTTGGTGATCTTGGGGCACTCCGTGACCTGCGCCCCCGCCTTCCGGAGCGCCGCGGGCAGCGCCTTGGCGGCCTTGCTGCGGCCGCCACCGGTGTGCACGACGACGAGGACCACCCCGTCGGCAGGGGATTTCACGTACGACAGCACCGCGTCCGCCAGCTCCTGCGAGATGTCCTGCGCGGCGTCGAGCACGATCACCCTGCCCTCGCTGAACAGCGAGGGGCTGACCAGCTCGGCCAGCGCGGGCGCGGTGAGGTCCGACACCTTGGTCCGCGTCATGTCGGTGGTCGGGTCGACCAGGCGGGCCGAGTCGAGCGCGGCCCTGATCGCGCGCTCGACGAGCAGTTCCTCTTCGCCGAGGACGAGGTGCAGCGGCGACGTGGTGGTGGCTGGCGAGGTCACCTCACGATCCTGCCACGGTGACGAAGCCCGCAGGGGCATGGCGTCGGCAGCCGACGGTGTCGTATGTTTGTAACGGCCGCGTTGCACGCGCCGCGGCCCTGACAACCGAATACCGCTCATCCAGAGGGGCAGAGGGAACGGCCCGATGAAGCCCCGGCAACCGGCGTCAGCCTGTCATCTCGATTCCGCGAGGTAGCTGACGACCACGGTGCCAATTCCGGCCCGCGTCAGCGGGACAGATGAGGAAAGGAACCTCGCGATGACCGCAGCCCTCAGCTCGACCTCCACCCAGCGCACCGTCGACCTCGGCCCCGCCGTGGAGCTGGTGTCGAAGGAGGAGGGCCACCGCCAGCCGCTCGCGCCCGAGTTCGTCTCCGCGGAGGACTTCTCGCCCCTCGAGGTCGCCTACGACTTCGGCCGGGTCCGCCGCGAGGACATCGAGTCCGGCCCCCGCAACATCTGGCGCTACAAGAAGCTGCTGCCGGTGCCCTCGAACGTCGAGGAGATCCCCAACACCGAGCCGGGCTGTACGCGGCTGGTGCGCGCCGACCGGCTCGCGAAGGCCTTGGGCCTCAAGCGAGTCTGGGTCAAGGACGACACCGGCAACCCCACCCACTCGTTCAAGGACCGCGTCGTCGCCGTCGCGCTGGCCGCGGCCCGCGAGTTCGGGTTCGACACCCTCGCCTGCCCGTCGACCGGCAACCTGGCCAACGCCGTCGCTGCGGCCGCAGCCCGCGCGGGCTGGCAGTCCGTCGTGCTGATCCCCTCCTCCCTCGAACGCGCCAAGATCCTCACCACCGCCGTCTACGACGGCAACCTCATCGCGGTCGACGGCAACTACGACGACGTCAACCGGCTCGCGACGCAGCTCGCAGCCGAAAACGAGACGTGGGCGTTCGTCAACGTCAACGTCCGGCCGTACTACTCGGAGGGTTCGAAGACGCTGGCCTTCGAGGTCGCCGAGCAGCTGGGCTGGCGGCTGCCGGAGCAGATCGTCGTGCCGATCGCCTCGGGTTCCCAGCTCACCAAGGTGGACAAGGGCTTCCGCGAGCTGGGGTCGCTCGGCCTGGTCGAGGAGACCCCGTACAAGGTCTTCGGCGCCCAGGCCACCGGCTGCTCCCCCGTTTCGACGGCGTTCCGCAACGGCCACGACGTGGTCCAGCCGGTGAAGCCGAACACCATCGCCCGCTCCCTCGCGATCGGCAACCCGGCCGACGGCCCCTACGTGCTCGACACCGTCAACCGCACCGGCGGCGCGATCGAGGACGTCTCGGACGAGGAGGTCGTCGAGGGCATCCGGCTGCTGGCCCGTACCGAAGGCATCTTCACCGAGACCGCGGGCGGGGTCACCGTCGCGACGACGAAGAAGCTCATCGAGACCGGCAAGCTCGACCCCGAGGCGGAAACCGTCCTGCTCATCACCGGTGACGGCCTGAAGACGCTCGACGCCGTCGAAGGCCGGATCGGTCCTAAGGCGACGGTCCCGCCGTCGGCCGACGCGGTCCGCGCCGCTCTGCAGAGCTGAGTTCACTTTCCCCTGCGCACCACCGCCAATCCTCCGTTGTCCGTCACCACGGCAGCGTCGCCGTCGGTGTCGGTGCGGGCGACCAGCGCACCACCCGCGACGAGTGAGTCCACTGTGGACCTGCTCGGGTGGCCATAGCTGTTCCCCGCGCCGACACTGATGAGCGCAAGCCGCGGCGAGACGGCCGAGAGGAATGCCGGCAACGAGAACCTGCTGCCGTGGTGGGGCACCTTGAGCACTTCCGCGTGCAGGTCGGTGCCCGCGGCGAGCAGATCCCCCTGAGCCAGCAGCTCCACGTCACCGGTCAGCAGGACGCGCCCGGCGGGCGTGACAGCCCGCAGCACGACCGAGGCGTTGTTGATGTTCGTGCCGTCCGCGTCATCTCGTTCCTGTTGCGGACCGGGGTAACGCGGTCCGATCACCTCCAAGGACAGCCCGGGCCAGTCGAGCCGCCGGCCGAGTTCCAGTTCGAGCAGGGGCACCCCGTGGCGCCCGGCGATCTGCGCCACCTGGCGCCACGCCCACGCCGGCATCCGGCCCGGCCCCACCGCGACCGCCCCGACGGACCTGCCGTCGAAGACGGACTCCAGGCCGCTGATGTGGTCGGCGTGCAGGTGGCTGAGCACGACCAGCGGAACCCTGTCGACACCGAGCCTCGCCAGGCATTCGTCCACCGGCCCCGGTTCGGGCCCGGTGTCCACGACCACGGCACGCCCGGGTTCGGCCGTCGACAGCACCTCGGCGTCCCCCTGCCCCACATCGCAGGCCACCATCGACCAGTTCCGTGGCGGCCACCCCGGCGCGATCACGCGGACCGGCACGACCACCAGCAGCACGCACACCAGGACGAGCGCGAGCCCCACTCGCAGCCGCGGCCGGCGCAGCAGCACCACCAGCACACCCACGGCGAGCAGCGCGAGCACGCCACCCCACCAGCCGCCGGGCCACGGCAGCACCGCTCCCGGTACCCGCGAGGCGTGCCGTGCGACCGCCAGGAGCCAGTGGGCCTCCGGCCCCGCCGCGAGCGCCGGTAGCCGCGCCGCCGCCGGCCAGAACGTCGCCAGCACCGCCGTCACCACCCCCAGCACCGTCGCCGGAGCGACCACCGGTGCGGCGAGCACGTTCGCGGCGATCGAGACGACGCTCACCTGCCCCGCCATGCCCGCGAGCACAGGCGCGGTGACCAGGAACGCGGCGAGCGGAACGGCCAGGCCCTCCGCGATGCCCGGCGGCACCCCGCGCGTGCTCATGGCCTCGACCCAGCGCGGGGCAAGCAGCACCAGCCCAGCCGTGGCGAGCACCGACAGCGCGAAACCGAAGTTCACGGCCATCGCTGGGTCGTAGACCACCAGGACGCACACCGCGATGGCCAACGCGGGCAGCACCGACCTACGCCGCCCCAGTGCCAGCGCGAGCAGCGCGACCGCGCCCATGACACCGGCCCGCAGAACGCTCGGCTCGCCGCCGGTGAGGACCACGAAACCGACGAGCGCGGAACCCGCCACCACCGCCGACAGCCGTGGACCGACCCGCAGTGCTCGCAGGAGCAGCAACACGGCCCCGGCCACCACCGCCAGGTTGCTCCCGCTGACCGCCGTCAAGTGGGACAGCCCGGCGTCGGTGAACTCCCGCTGCACCTGGGGTGAGATCCCGCTGGTGTCTCCGACCACGAGGCCCGGCAGAAGACCCGCGGCGTCCTCGGAGAGGACCGAGCAGGCTCCCCGCAGGGCTGCCCGCGTGGCTTCGGCGGCCCGCTGCCACCACGAAACCGGCCCCAGATCGGTCGGCGGACCGCGAACGTAGACGGCGGCAACCGTGAGATCGGCGTCCCGGGGCGGTGCGAGCCTGCCACCCGCCGTGACTTCCTGGCCCGGCAACAGCGCGGCCCAGCCCTGGACGGGCGCCAGCAGCACCACCCGCGCGGTCGTCTCGACGGCAGCACCGGACACTTTCGCCCAACGAACGGTGGCCGGGATGACGACGAGCCGGGCCCCTGCCTGCTGCCCCGCGTAGCCCGCCGACTGAACGGGCTTCGGCCGCTCCTCAGCGACCACGTGCAGCACTGCCGGCGCCGCCCGGTCGGCCAGAGCACGCAGCGGGTCGTGCTGGGCGTCGTGCAGCCGCACGGCCAGCGGACCGGCCAGGAGGACCGCTGCCAACAGCAGTGCGGCGATGCCGGAGAACCACCGTGGCCGGCTGCGCCGCCAACGCCACAGCAGAGCGCCGGCGACTCCAGCGGCCGCCAGACCTCCGACCAGCGCGGCCCACCAGGTCCAGAGCAGCCCGGCAAGCACACCGAGCCAGAGGACCACCGCGGGAGGCACGAGGCGGTAGTCATGCCTTTCGGACGTGGTGACCTCGGTGAGCATCACACCGTCACCTGGTCCCGGAGCTTGGCGAACTTCGCCGTGCCGATCCCGTCGACTTCCTGCAGCTGGTTGATGGACCCGAAGGCGCCGTGCTGGGTCCGCCACTCGATGATCCGTTTGGCGGTCACCGCACCGACTCCCGGCAGGGAGTCGAGCTGCTCCGCCGACGCCGTATTCAGGTTGATCTTGGCTGGCGCGGACGCGGGATCGGCCGGCACGGCCGCGGGCGGCGCGGCGATGCCCACGTACAGCTGCTCGCCGTCGGCGAGCTTGCGGGCGAGGTTCAGCGCCGTGATGTCCGTGCCGTCGAGAGCACCACCCGCAGCGCTCAGCGCGTCGGCGACCCTGGCACCGCTCGGCACGGTCACGAGCCCGGGCGAGCGCACCTTGCCGACCACGCTGATCACGAGCGCGGCGTCCGCGGCCTTCGACGGCGACCCAGCGGGCACGGGCGGGCTGTCGTGCGCGGCCGGCAGCAGCGGTGGCCGTTCCGGCGACGGACCGCCTCCGAGCACCATGATGGATCCGCCCACGAGGAGCAGCACTCCGGTGAGCACGGCGAGGATCGCGGTGAGTCGGCGGCGAGCCGGACTTCGCGTGAGCCCGGGAGGCACCCACCGTTCGACGAGCCTGCCCACCAGGGGCGGTTCACGCTCCGCTCTCAGCGCCTGGTCGGCGAGCTGGCGGAGCCGGTTGCGGGCGGCGGAGGCCGGTTGCCGGGGTAGAGGTTGTTCGAACACGCTTTCGACGCTAGGAGGAATGGTGCGGGGTGGGAAAGTGGGAAATGAGGTGGCTGTGGACAAGTGGGGGTATGTGGACAACTGCCGATCATGGACGCAGGGGAATTGCGCCGAACCCCCGATGAGGGGAAACCGGGCAGGAAAAGGACCGGATTGTGGCGCGGAAACAGCCTCGGATCCGCCCGTGGAGTGAAAGCGGGAAGGTCAGCGGTACCCGATCGGATTCCGCTGCACCACGACGCCGATCACGCCGGGCCCGGTGTGGGCACCGATCACCGCGCCCAGTTCGGACACCAGACAGCCCTCCGGCACCGTCAGCCGCTCCTCCAGGAGGTTCGCCAGCTCGGCTGCCCGTTCCGCCGACGCGAGGTGGTGCACCGCCACCTCGACCGGCTCGCCCGCCGCCGTCTCGGCCGCCAGATCCACCAACCGTCCCACGGCGCGGTGCATCGTCCGCACCTTTTCGAGCGGCTTGATGCGCCCGTCGTCGATGTGCAGCACCGGTTTCACGGCCAGCGCCGTCCCCAGTAGCGCGGCCGCGGCCCCGATCCGGCCACCCCGGCGCAGGTACTCCAGGGTCTCCACGGCGAACAACGTCTTCGACGCCCGCACAGCCGCTACGGCCGCTTTTTCGACTTCCTCCGGAGACGCCCCCTTCGCCGCCGCCTGCGCCGCGTGCAGAGCGGCGAACCCCAGCCCCATCGCCGTCCCCCGCGAATCGACCACCCGCACCACGTCAGGGCCGACCTCCTGAGCGGCCAGCACCGCCGACTCCCAGGTGCCGGAGATCTCGCTCGACAGGTGCAGCGAGACGACCGCGTCCGCGCCCTCGTCCAGCGCCGCGCGGAACGCCGCCGCGAACTCCCCCGGGGTGGGCCGCGACGTGGTCACGATCCGCCGCTGCCCCAGCGCCTCCGCGAGTGCCGCGGGCCCGACGTCGACGCCGTCCAGCGCCGACTCGCCGTCGACGAGGACGTGCAGCGGCACCACCCGGATGGCGAACCGCTCGGCGAACCCTTCGGGCAGGTGGGCGGTGGAGTCGGTGATGACGGCGACCGGCACGCCGCCAGCCTACGGGGCTTCCGGGGCCAGCAACGGTCCGATGAGCGCGGCCATGGCCTTGCCGACCGAGGCGTGGCCCTCCCAGCCCCAGTGCATGCCGTCCGGGTTGCCCCGCCCGCTGAGCACGTGCTCACCGACCACGGCGGGCAGGTCGAGCAGCGGAACCCCCACCCGCTGCCCCCACTCGCGCATCGCCGCCTCAGCGGGCCCGCGCGCCGTGTGCACCCCGCCGTAGGAATCCGCCCTGTGCACGCTGGGCAGTACGCCGACGATGGGCAGTGTCGGCCGGAGGATGCGCAGGGCTCCGACGGCCGTGTCGAGGTAGTGGATGGTGAGCCGCGTGGGCAGCACCGTCGGCCGCCCTCGCAGCGCCACCGCGAGCCGCGGCTGAGCAGCGAGGTAGGCCTTACGGGCGACGCGGCGCAACCCGTCCGGACGGAGGTAGCGCAGCCCCGTGCGCAGGTAGGTGGGCAACGGCGAGGGCAGCGTGTCCATGCTGCCGACGGCGAGCACCACGACGTCGACCTTGTGCAGGTCGGCCCACACGCGGGGGTCGCCGATGAGGGACCACCAGAGGTCGCGCGCGTTCCAGCCGGCGCCGGCCACCAGGTCCGCGCTCCCGCCCAGTGCCGCGGCGGTCACGTTCGGCCACAGCCGCGGTTCGTCCGCGGCGCAGGGCCCTTCGGGGCCGTGGAAGCTCAGCGAGTCGCCGAAGACCAGGAGGCGGGGCACGTCAGCCGTACATGCCGGCGTTGTAGGCGTTGAGCCGCCAGACGCCGTCCCGGCGGCTCAGCTCCACCCAGTGGCAGTTGTGGATGCCCCCGAGCTGCGGCCACGCCTCCACGGGCAGCGCCAGCAACCCGGCGGTCAGCGCCGTGATGAGGCCGCCGTGCGCGGCGAGCAGCACGGTCTCCAGCGGTTCGTCACCGGACAGCAGGTCGTTCACGACCTCCGCAGCGCGGGCCGCCACCTCGACACGCGACTCGCCACCCGGAGGCGCCCAGGTCGCGTCCACCCGCCAGCGCGCCCGGTCACCCGGGTAGTCGACGTCGACCTCGGCCCCGGTCCTGCCCTGCCACTCGCCGAGGTGGGTCTCCCGCAGCCGCTTGTCGATCCGCAGCGGCACCCCGATCGCCTCCGTCAGCACGGTGGCGGTGTCGGTGGCGCGGCGCAGGTCGGAGGCGATCACCAGGTCCGGTTCGAAGCGGGCCAGCGCCGGCACGGCGAACCGCGCCTGGTTCCAGCCCACCTCGGTCAGGGCCGAGTCGAGGTGGCCCTGCATGCGGCCGGCCGCGTTGTAATCGGTCTCCCCGTGCCGCCAGAGCACGAGGCGCCGCAAGCTCACTCGGCGCCCTCGCCGCCGGTCAACCCGGCGACCTCGATCCGCGGGCAGTCCTTCCACAGCCGTTCCAGGCCGTAGAAGGCGCGCTCCTCGTCGTGCTGGACGTGCACCACGAGGTCCACGTAGTCGAGCAGCACCCACCGGCCCTCACGGGCGCCTTCGCGGCGCACCGGCTTGTGACCGGCCAGCCGCAGCTTCTCCTCGACGCTGTCGACGATCGCGCCGACCTGGCGCTCGTTCGGCGCGGACGCGATCACGAACACGTCGGTGATCACGAGCTGGTCGGAGACGTCCAGCACCACGACGTCGGTGGCCTTCTTGTCGGCCGCCGCGTGCGCGGCCACGGTCGCCATCTCCCGTGCTTGGGACGTCGCTGCCACTCCTGCTCCCTCTTGACTGGGCATCTGTCGGCTCATCGAGGGTACCTGGGAGGCCCGGCTCACTCCTGCTTGCGGTACAGCCGTCTCTTGTCGATGTAGCGCACCACACCGTCCGGCACGAGGTACCAGATCGGCTCACCCCGCTCCACGCGTTCCCGGCACCCCGTGGACGAAATCGCCATCGCGGTGACCTCGACAAGCGTGACCTTGCCGCTGGGCAGGTGGTGGTCGTTGAGCCGGTAGCCGGGCCTGGTGACACCGATGAAGTGCGCGTAGTCGAACAGCTCGTCCGCGTTGTGCCAGGTCAGGATCTGTTCGAGGGCGTCGGCGCCGGTGATGAAGAACAGCTCGTCGTCGGGGTACTCGCTGTGCAGGTCGCGCAGCGTGTCCACGGTGTAGGTCTCACCGCCGCGGTCGATGTCCACGCGGCTGACGGAGAACTTCGGGTTCGACGCCGTGGCGATGACCGTCATCAGGTACCGGTCCTCGGCCTTCGTGACGGTGCGGCCGGTCTTCTGCCACGGCTGCCCCGTCGGTACGAAGATCACTTCGTCGAGATCGAACCGGGACTGGACCTCGCTGGCCGCGACGAGGTGACCGTGGTGGATGGGATCGAAGGTGCCGCCCATGACCCCGAGACGCCGTGCTGACATAACCGCAGCGTATAGATCTTCGGTCCGCGCGTGGGCCGGAGCCGGAGCGCGGCCCACGCGCGGTGCCGCCGCCGGCGGTCCGAGGGGAACCTCCGGAGGCGCCCGGCCCCTCCCCTGAGCCGGAACAGCGGTGGAACGGCCGGGGAACCCGCTCATGACACCTTCCGGGTGGTGTTCCTGCTCACAAACGCATGAGTGGTCCACTCGCACGGTTTGGATTCGGTCTTCGTCGTCCGCATCCGGTAGAGGTGGACCCGTGCAGATCCAGGAATTGCGAGAACGAGCCGACACACTGCTGCGGGCGCTGGCCGGTGACGGTGCCACGCTGCGCGACGACCAGTGGACGGCGATCAGAGCACTGGTCGCCGAGCACCGGCGCGCGCTCGTCGTGCAGCGCACCGGCTGGGGCAAGTCGGCCGTGTACTTCCTGGCCACGGCGCTGCTGCGACAACAGGGAGCAGGGCCGACGGTCATCATCTCGCCGCTGCTCGCCCTGATGCGCAACCAGATCGCGGCGGCCTCCCGCGCGGGTATCGCGGCGGCCACGGTGAACTCGGCGAACCCCCACGAGTGGGACGAGGTGCAGGCCAGGATCGCGGCCGGGGAGGTCGACGTCCTGCTCGTCAGCCCGGAACGGCTCAACAACCCCGATTTCCGGGACGCGGTCCTGCCGAAGCTGACGTCCTCGGCCGGGCTGCTCGTGGTCGACGAGGCGCACTGCATCTCCGACTGGGGGCACGACTTCCGGCCGGACTACCGGCGGCTGCGGACGTTGCTGGCGGAGCTGCCCGCCGGAGTGCCCGTGCTCGCGACCACGGCGACGGCCAACGACAGGGTGGTCACCGACGTGACGGAGCAGCTGGGGCTGGGCACCAGTTCGGACACGCTGGTGCTGCGTGGTCCGCTCGACAGGGAGAGCCTGCACCTGTCTGTCGTGGAACTGCCGACGGCGGAGGCACGGATCGCGTGGCTCGCCGAACAGCTGGCGGAGCTGCCGGGGTCGGGGATCATCTACACCCTGACGGTCGCCGCGGCGGACGACGTGGCGAGGCTGCTGCGTGAGCACGGGTACGAGGTGGCGTCGTACACCGGCAAGACGGATCCCGCGGAGCGGGAGGCAGCGGAGGACGACCTGCTGGGCAACCGGGTCAAGGCACTGGTGGCGACCTCGGCGCTCGGCATGGGGTTCGACAAACCGGACCTCGGGTTCGTCGTGCACCTGGGCGCTCCCTCGTCCCCGATCGCCTACTACCAGCAGGTCGGCCGCGCGGGCCGTGGCGTGCGCAAGGCGGAGGCGATCCTGCTGCCCGGCGCGGAGGACCGGGAGATCTGGAACTACTTCAGCTCACTGGCGTTTCCCGATGAGCGGCGGGTCACGCAGGTGCTCGACGCGCTGGCGGAAGCCGACCGTCCACTGTCGACAGCGGCACTGGAGCCGAAGGTGGAGCTGTCCCGGTCGCGGCTGGAGATGGTGCTCAAGGTGCTCGATGTCGACGGCGCCGTGCGGCGGGTGCGCGGTGGCTGGGAGTCGACCGGGCAGCGCTGGGAGTACGAAGCCGAACGCTACCGCCGCGTGAGCGAGGCACGCGGCGCGGAGCAGCGAGCCATGCTGGAGTACCAGGCGACCGACGGGTGCCGGATGGAGTTCCTGTTACGCCAGTTGGACGATCCGTACGCCCAACCCTGCGGGCGCTGTGACAACTGCACGGGAAACCGGCGGGAAGCAAGGGTTTCCGCCAACGTCGTCGAAACAACGGGGAGCCTGCTGCGGCAGCCGGGTGTCGAGCTGAGCCCGCGGCGGCAGTGGCCCACCGGGATGCGCACTCTCGACGTGCCCTTGTCCGGCCGGATCCCGGAGGAGGAGCAGGCCAAGCCGGGCCGGACGCTCGGACGGCTCACCGATGTGGGCTGGGGCAACCGGTTGCGGGAACTGGTCGGACCTACGGCCCCGGACACCGAGGTACCGGCAGCGGTGTTCCAGGCCTGTGTGTCGGTACTCGCCGCATGGGACTGGGCACAGCGGCCCGTTGCGGTGGTAGCCATGGCCTCCGCCACCAGGCCAACCCTCACGCAGAGCCTCGCGGCGCGGTTCGCCGAGGTGGGCAGGTTACGGCTCCTCGGCACGCTCGAGGCGCACGGGCCGGCACCCCGGCGGGCGAACAGTGCGCAACGGGTGGCGGACCTGTGGCAACGCCTTGTCCTGCCGGAGGACCTGGCCGCAGAACTGTCCACTGTAGAGGGGCCTGTCCTGCTCGTGGACGATCTGGTGGACACGGGGTGGACGATGACGATGGCAGCGCGCCTGCTGCGGAAGGGAGGTGCGCCCGCGGTCCTGCCGTTCGCGCTCGCAGCGGTGAACTAGGACGGAGTCTTCCGAAACAGCCGACGGTGTGGCAATCTCCATCAATCGGGCGATGCGGTGGAGGCACTGATGGCCGAGTCGAAGATCGAGTCCGAGGTCCGGCACCGGTTGCCGCTCCGCAAGCTGTTCGCGGCCAGCGTCGGCAACGCCCTCGAGTGGTTCGACTGGACCATCTACGCGACCTTCAGCATCTACTTCGCCACGGCGTTTTTCCCATCCGGCAACGAGACACTGGCACAGATCAACACCTTCGCCACCTACGCGCTGGCGTTCTTCTTCCGGCCGCTGGGCGGGTTCCTGCTCGGCAGGTTCGCCGACGTGCGGGGGCGGAAGCCGGCCATGATCCTGACCATCAGCCTGATGGCGGGCGGCTCGGTGGTCATCGGCATCCTGCCGACGTTCTCCCTCGTCGGCTGGCTGGCCCCGGTCCTGCTCCTGCTGGCCCGGATCGCGCAGGGGCTGTCGCTGGGCGGTGAGGTGTCGAACGCGTCGGCGTACCTGGGCGAAATCGCGCCCACGCGGTGGCGTGGCCGCTACTCGTCGTTCTTCTACATCTCGACGGGATCGGCTGTGTTGCTCGCTTCGGTGCTCGGTTTCGTGCTGGCGCGGACGATGGACAAAGCCGACCTGTACTCGTTCGGCTGGCGCATCCCGTTCCTGCTGGGCGGGGTACTGGGCGCCATCGGCCTGTGGCTGCGCCGCAGTCTGGTGGAGACCACGCAGTTCGAGGAGAACAAGGCGACCGCGCGTCGCGTGGAACGGCCGCTGCTGGCGACGTTGCGGCAGCACCCGAAGGCCGTCGGGCAACTCATCGGGATCACGATGCTGTCGACGCTGTGCTACTACACGTTCTTCAGCGCCTTGACACCGTTCGCCGTGAAGACCCGGCACGCGAGCGACGTCGACGTGTTCCTGGCGTTGTCGGTGGGCACCGCGTTGTTCGTCATGCTGCAGTACCCCTACGGGATGCTCTCCGACCGGATCGGGCGCAAGCCGCAACTCTACGTCTGGTCCGGCCTGACCGCCGTCCTGATCGTGCCACTGTCCGCTTTGGTGCGGCCAGGGCTCGGAGGGCTGCTCGTGGTGTTCTGCGTGGGGCTCGGGCTGTACGCGGCGTTGTCCTCGCTCGCACCGGCGATCATGAGCGAGCTGTTCCCGACGGCGCTGCGGGGTCTGGGGATCGGTGCCTGGTACAACCTCACGGTCGCGGTGTTCGGCGGCACCGCGCCGCTGGTGATCAGCGCCCTTTCCGCGGCGAACCTGTCGACGGTGTTCTTCTGGTACGTGGCCGTGGCCGCCGTGATCACGTTCCTCGTGCTCCTGACGCTGCCGGAGACGCGGGGTAGCGAGCTGCGCTAACGGCTTGGCGGCCCCCACGCCGGGCTCGGCCTCAGCAGCGCAGCCGCGGGCGGTGCCCCCGTGCCGCCCCACAGCGAGCGTCTGCCCCACAGCGAGCGTCTGCCCCACTGCCCGCACCCCCGCCAGCTCGCGGCGGGAGGCGGCCTCAGCAACGCAGCGACGGCGGCGCCCGCAGCAGCACCACCGCCGCGGGCAACGTCAGCACGCCACGGCCCCACGGTCAGCCCGAGCGGCCCACCGACGACGCGGCCTCAGGGGCGCAGCGGCACGAGATCGTCCGCGTGGACGACCTCTCGGCGTTGTTCCGCGGGCAGTTCGTGGCTGGAGCGGCCGATGAGCTCGGGCAGTTCGGTGGCGTCGAACGCCACCACGCCTCGGGCGACCACGCGCTGCGCCGGATCGACCAGCTCAACGACGTCGCCAGCCTGGAAATCCCCGCTGACGCCTGTGATGCCCGCTGCCAACAACGATCGGCGACGGCGGACGACCGCGGCGACCGCGCCGTCGTCGAGCTGGAGCCGTCCCGTTGGGCCTGCCGCGTAACCGAGCCAGAACCGGCGCGCGGACAGGCGCGAATCGGCCGCCGCGAAGGCTGTGCCGACCTCTGCCGTGCTCAGCGCCCGTGACGCCTCGCTCGCCGCGGCGAGCAATACCGGGATCCCCGCCGCCGCGGCTGTCCTCGCCGCGGCCAGTTTGGAGACCATGCCACCCGTGCCCAGCCCTGAGCTGGACATGCCCACCGTGATGCCCTCGACGTCCGAGTCATCCGCGACCTCGGCGATCTTGCGCGTCGCACCGTCGCGCGGGTCGCCGTCGTACAGTCCGTCCACATCGGACAGCAGGACCAGCGCGTCGGCACCGATGAGGTGTGCCACCAGCGCGGCGAGCCGGTCGTTGTCGCCGAAGCGGATCTCCTCCGTGGCGACCGTGTCGTTCTCGTTCACCACCGGCACCGCGCCCAGCGCGAGCAACCGCGAAAACGTGCGCTGCGCGTTGCGGTAATGCGACCGCCGCACCACGTCATCGGACGTGAGCAGCACCTGGCCGACCGTGAGCGCATACCGGCCGAACGACTCCGCGTACGCGTGCGCCAGCTGCAACTGCCCCACGCTCGCCGCGGCCTGCTGCGTCGCCAGGTCCTTCGGGCGCTTGCCCAGCGCCAGCGGCGCGAGACCGGCACCGATGGCGCCCGACGACACCAGCACGAGCTGGCTGCCCTGCGCGATCCGGGCCGCCAGAGCGTCCACCAGCGCGTTCAGCCTCTCGACGTCCAGACCGCTCCCGGCCGTGGTCAGCGCCGAAGAACCGACCTTCACGACCAGCCGTTCCGCGCCCGCCACAGCCTTCCGGGTGACGCTCACTCTTCGTCCAGCTCGTCGTCGTCCTCGGGCACGCCCTCACGCCGGATACGACGCGCTTCCTTGCGCTGCGCCGCCGTGACCCGGCTGCGGTCCTCGAGCCGCACGTCCGTGCCGCGCCCGGCCAGGTGCGTGACCACACCCGGCGTCGACGGCTGCCAGTCGAACGTGACGCCACCGATGGTGACCGGGCACCCCGGCCGCGCACCCTGGCGCGCCAGCTCGTCCTCGACACCGAGGCGGTTGAGCCGGTCGGCAAGGTAGCCGACGGCCTCGTCGTTGCTGAAGTTGGTCTGCCGGATCCACCGCTCGGGACGCGCACCCCGCACGATGAAGCCGCCCGGCTCCTCCGGGTCCGGCTCCACGGTGAAACCGGCGTCGTCGATCGCCTGCGGGCGCAGCACGATCCGCTCCGCCTCCGGGCTCGGCTGCTCCGCCCGGTACTGCTCGACGATGCCGCCGAGCGCGTACGTCAGCTCACGCAGGCCCTGCCGCGTCGCGGTGGACACCTCGAACACCGGCATCCCGCGCGCCTCCAGCTCCGGGCGCACCATCTCCGCCAGCTCCGCCGCCTCGGGCACGTCGATCTTGTTCAGCACCACCACGCGCGGCCGGTCGGCCAGCTCGCCGCCCAGCCCCGGGGTGTACCGGGCGAGCTCCTCCTCCAGGGCGTCCACATCGGACAGCGGGTCGCGGCCCGGGTCGTACGTCGCGCAGTCGACGACGTGCACCAGCACCGCACACCGCTCGATGTGCCGCAGGAAGTCCAGGCCGAGGCCCTTGCCCTCGCTGGCGCCCGGGATCAGCCCCGGCACGTCGGCCATCGTGAACACCGTCTCGCCCGCCGTCACGACGCCGAGGTTCGGCACCAGCGTGGTGAACGGGTAGTCCGCGATCTTCGGCTTGGCGGCCGACAGCACCGAGATCAGCGACGACTTGCCCGCCGACGGAAACCCGACCAGCCCGACGTCCGCGACCGAGCGCAGCTCCAGGACGAGCGTGCGCGCCTCCCCCGGCTCGCCGAGCAACGCGAAACCGGGCGCCTTGCGGGCCTTCGACGCGAGCGCGGCGTTACCGAGGCCACCGCGACCGCCCTGAGCGGCGACGAAGGTGGTGCCGGGCGTGGTGAGGTCCGCGAGCACCTCGCCGTCCTCGGTCAGCACGACCGTGCCCGCCGGGACCTTCAGCTCCAGCGTCTCCCCGGCCGCACCGGCGCGGTGGCTGCCCTGCCCCTGCCTGCCGTTGCCGGCGGTGGCGTGCGGGCGGAAGTGGAAGTCGAGCAGCGTGTGCACGTTCTGGTCGACGACCAGCAGCACGTCGCCACCGTGACCGCCGTTGCCCCCGTCGGGGCCGCCGAGCGGCTTGAACTTCTCGCGGTGCACCGAGGCGCAGCCGTTCCCGCCGTCGCCGGCGGCCACCTGGATCACCGCACGGTCAACGAACCGGGACGCCATGTCTTGCCTTTCCGTCTATTCAGGACCACTTCAGACAAAAACGAGGGGCGGACCCGAATTTGTTCCGGGCCCGCCCCTCGTCAGAAGAGCTACAGCGTGTCTCGGCGGGCCTCAGGCCTCGACCGGGACGATGTTGACCGTCTTGCGGCCACGCTTCGCACCGAACTCGACCGCACCGGCGGCCAGCGCGAACAGCGTGTCGTCACCGCCGCGGCCGACGTTCACGCCGGGGTGGAACTTGGTGCCCCGCTGCCGGACGAGGATCTCGCCCGCCTTGACGACCTGGCCGCCGTAGCGCTTGACGCCGAGGTACTGCGGGTTGGAGTCACGCCCGTTGCGGGAGCTGGAAGCACCCTTCTTGTGTGCCATGCTTACTCAGCTCCTTTACTTGCTGATTCCGGTGACCTCGACGCGGGTCAGCTTCTGCCGGTGACCCTGGCGCTTGTGGTAGCCGGTCTTGTTCTTGAACTTGTGGATCCGGATCTTCGGACCCTTGGTCTGCTCGACGACCTTGCCGGTGACCGAGACCTTCGCCAACGCGTCGGCGTCCGTGGTGACCTCGCCGCCATCGACATACAGCACGGCGGGGAAAGTGTGCTCGGTGCCCGGCTCGCCCTCGAGCTTCTCGACCTCGACGACGTCGCCGACGGCCACCTTGTACTGCTTGCCGCCGGTCCTGACGATCGCGTACGCCGACACGGAAGTCTCCTGCTTACTCGACAATGGGTGAGGGCTTGCGACACGGCCCGCTCGGGCGGTCCGGTGATCGCGCCATGGCCCGCACGCTGGCGGGCCGTCCTATAGGTTACGTGGCCCCCCGGTGCTGGTGAACACCGGGGGGCGTCTTACCCGGTCAGCTCTGGTCCGAGGCGTGCACCGGCGGCCCGGCCGGGCGCGAGGCCGCACGGCGCGGACGCCGGCGGGCGGTGCGCACGGCCGGGGTCGGCACGTCGACCTCGGGCTGCTCGGTGGCGCTGGTGGGCTCCTGCGCCACGGGCTGCTCGGTGGCGGGCTGGGTCGGCTCGCTGGCGGGCTGGCCCTGCTCCTGCGCGGCCCTGGCCGACTCCTGCGCGGGCTGGTTCGGCTCGCTGGCGGGCTGGGCCTGCTCTTGCGCGGCCTGGGCCGCGGGAGCGGGCCGCTCGGCGCCGTTCGACTCTGCGGCGGGGCGCTGCGGCTCGCCGGAGGCCTGCTCGCCCGATGCCGGGGCGGGGTGGCCCTCGCCCGGCACCGAGGTGGCGGGCTGCTGCGGCTCGCTGGCGGCCGAGGCAGCGGGCTCCTGGCCCTCGCCCGGCTCGGTGGCGGCCTGCTGGGCCTCGTCCGGCTCCTGCCCGGTGGGGCGGGTGCTGGACTCGACGGTGGCGGGCTCACTGACCGGCGGAGTCGGCTCGGCGGGGGCCGACGACTCAGCAGCGGGCTGGGCGCCCGGCTCCGCGGTGGCAGCGGGCTGTTCAGCCGAGGAAACCGACTCGGCTGCCCCGGTGCGCGGCTCGGCGGACTGGGGAGCTTCGGCACCTGGTTCAGCGGCTGCGGAACCCGCTTCCGCCCCGGCAGCCGACCCGACGGCCTCCGCACCCGAAGCGTCCGAAGCGCTCGTAGCGGCCTGGGCGTTCCGCTCCGCGGCGCGGGCCCTGCGGTGGGCGCGTCGCGTGGTGGGACGGTCGGCCGTGCTGGTTTCCGCCTCCGGCACCGTGTCCGTCTGCTCGTGGACCGGCTCGCCCGGCGCTTCGTGGCGGCCGTTCAGCGCGGCGGTGACCACCTGCTCCGCGGTCTCCTCGGCCGCCTGCTCCGCCTCGTCCTCCGGCTTGCCCGACGACGCGAGCTTCGCCGCGTGGGCCATCGCCTGCACGGCCGACACCACGGACTCCCGCTGCACGTTCTTGCCGCCGGCCTCGGCCTGCTGCGGCTCCTCCGCACCCTTGCCGCGACCCCGCGAACGGCGCGAACCGCCGCTCCCGTGCTGGTTGCCGTTGCCGTTCGAACCGCCGCCGTTCCCGGCGCGCTGCGGCTCCGTCGAGATCACCACGCCGCGGCCCTTGCAGTGCTCGCACGTGGTGGAGAACGCCTCCAGCAGCCCGGTGCCGACCTTCTTCCTGGTCATCTGCACCAGACCCAGCGACGTCACCTCCGCCACCTGGTGCCGGGTGCGGTCACGGCCGAGGCACTCGGTCAGCCGCCGCAGCACCAGCTCGCGGTTGGACTCCAGCACCATGTCGATGAAGTCGATCACGATGATGCCGCCGATGTCGCGCAGCCGCAGCTGGCGGACGATCTCCTCGGCGGACTCCAGGTTGTTCCTGGTCACCGTCTCCTCGAGGTTGCCACCCGACCCGGTGAACTTGCCCGTGTTGACGTCGATCACCGTCATCGCCTCGGTGCGGTCGATGACCAGGTACCCGCCCGAGGGCAGCCACACCTTCCGGTCCAGCGCCTTCGTGATCTGCTCGTCGATGCGGTAGTCGGTGAACACGTCGCCCGTGCCCACGTACCGCTTGAGCCGCCCGGCGAGGTCCGGCGCCACGTGGTTGACGTAGGCGTTGATCGTCTCCCACGCCGTGTCGCCCTGGACCTCCAGCTTCGCGAAGTCCTCGGTGAACAGGTCGCGGACGACCTTGACCAGCAGGTCCGGCTCCTCGTAGAGCATCGTCGGCGCGGCGGACTTCTTGCCGCCGCCCGCCGCGTCCGCCTTCTCCTTGATGACCTCCCACTGGGCCTTCAGGCGGCGGACGTCGCGCTCCAGCTCCTCCTCGCTGATGCCCTCCGAGGCGGTGCGGATGATCACGCCCGCGTCCTCGGGGACGATGCGCTTGAGGATGTCCTTCAGGCGGCGGCGCTCGTTCTCCGGCAGCTTCCGCGAAATCCCGGTGGCACCACCGGAGGGCACGTACACCAGGAACCGGCCCGGCAGCGAGATCTGCGTGGTGAGCCGCGCGCCCTTGTGGCCGACCGGGTCCTTCGTGACCTGCACCAGCACGTTGTCGCCGGTGGACAGCGCCTGCTCGATCTTGCGGGACTTGCCCTCCAGGCCGGCGGCGTCCCAGTCCACCTCACCGGCGTAGAGCACCGCGTTGCGGCCGCGGCCGATGTCGACGAACGCCGCCTCCATCGACGGCAGCACGTTCTGCACGCGGCCCAGGTAGACGTTGCCCACGATCGAGCCGCTGCCGTGCGACGTCACGAAGTGCTCGACCAGCACACCGTCCTCGAGGACGCCGATCTGCGTGTGGTCGCCGCGCTCGGCCACGACCATCGTGCGCTCGACGGCCTCGCGGCGCGCCAGGAACTCGGCCTCGGACAGGATCGGCGCGCGGCGGCGGCCCGCCTCGCGGCCGTCACGGCGGCGCTGGCGCTTGGCCTCCAGCCGCGTCGAACCACGGACGCTGCGGACGCCGTCACCCTTGTCCTTGGGCTCCTTGGCGCTCTTGTCCGCCTCGGGCTTGCTGTCGCGGACGTGGACGACCGTGTTCGGCGGGTCGTCGCTCGTGGCCTCGGCACCGTCGTCGTCGGACGCCTTCCGGCGACGACGCCGACGACGGCGGCGGCTCGTGCCGGTCTCCGCCTCGTCGGAGTCGTCGTCCTCGCTCTCGGCTTCGGCCTCGGGCTTCGCCTCGTCCTCGGACCGGGCCTCCTCGGCCTGCTCCGGCTGCTCGGCGGACTCGTCCTCGCCGCCGGCGCTGTCCTCGCCGCCCTTGCCCCGGCCGCGACCACGACGGCCGCGACGCCGACGGCGACGGGCGCTCCCGTCCTCACCGTCGTCGTCCTTGTCACGCTCGTCGCGCTCGGGAGCCTCCGCCTGCCCGTCCTCGGCGGGCTCCTCCTCCTGCGGCTTCGGCTCCGGCCGCGCCACGGGCGGCTCCGGCGGCAGGAACACCGGCGACGGCGCCGCGAACACCGGCACGTGGGCCAGCGGGCGCACCGGCTCGGGCTCGGTCTCCTCGGCCGCCTCCACCTCGGGCGGAGCGGTCAGCTCGGTGGTGTCGGACTCGGCCGCCTCGGGCTGCGGGGCCTCCGGCGCTTCCGGAACGACCTCCTCGGCCGGGGCGGCGAACGCCTCGGCCACCCGGATGGCGACGTCCTTCGGCACGCTCGACTGCGCGCTGCGGACGGTCTCGCCCAGTTCGGTCAGTTTCGCCAGCACGTCCCTGCTGTTCGACCCGAGCAGCTTGGCCAGTGCGTGCACCCGGACCCTGGCGGGCAGCTCGCCCAGCGGGCCGGTGGGTGTGGCGGTGTCCCCGCCGGTGTTCTCGGCGGGTGTTTCCGCGTTCGTCATCTGTCTCCTCCGCCCCCGGGCGCGTCTGCCAGCGCTCACGCTGGAAGGACGCGGCCGCGCAGGGGCCCCTTCCTGTCCTGTTCCGCCGCGGTGGTCACCGCCGACGGGAATCCTGTGCCTCTCAAGCTCCGACCGCACCGGAGGTCCGGCAGCCGCCGGAGGCAGCTCTGCTCGATCACGTACCGGCCGGGCCGGCGGCTTCCCGCTCCGCCTTCCACGTTCGTCGAGCCACCTGATCAGGTGGCGACGACCGGCGCTCTTCCCGCACGTCACCGGGCCATCGGCGCCGGTTCGCACCGCGGTTGACGGGCGTCCCGGCTCGGCGGCCACCCCGAGTATCCCACACCGGACCGCCGGAGCCGCGCGCTTCCCTGTCGCGGGCGCCGTGCCCGCCCGGCCGGGCGAACTTGCCCGTTCCGCTTGTCCGCCCGTCCGGCGGTGGCCTAGCGTCGCCTGGTACCGCAGGTCCGGTGGAGGTTCGGTTGTCCGGGTTGGGACGGTCCCTTGCGCTCGGCGCGTCGGCCGTGCTGCTGGTCGCGGCCGCCGCCCCGGCGGCCGTCGCGGACCAGCGCGACCCCGGCTGCGGCGACGACGGGCGCAGCGTGCGCTACCTGGTCGTCTTCGACCAGGGTACGGCGGAGGACGTCGCCGCGGGGCAGGTCGCGGCGGCGTGTGGCGCCACCTCGGTCTACTACCCCGAGATCGGCGTGGGCGTGGTGCGCTCGGCCGATCCGGGGTTCGCGGCGAAGTTCGGGCCGGACCGGGCCTTCAGCGCACAGCAGGTGCGGCGGGGCGGGGCCGCGGTGCGCGCGGAACTCCCGGACGCCGCGGGCGTGTCGGGCGAGGACCGCACCGGTGAGCAGTGGAACCTCGCCGCCATCGACGCCGGACCGCGTGCGGGCAGCCCGGACGTCGTGGTCGGCGTGCTCGACTCCGGGATCGACCCGAGCCAGCCGGATCTCGCGAAGGCCGTCGACGCGGAGGACTCGGCAGGCTGCCTCACCGGCGTGTCCGACCGCTCGCCCGCGGCGTGGCAGCCGACGACCTCGGCGCACGGCACGCACGTGGCCGGGATCATCGCCGCCGCGGACGACGGGAAGGGCATCACCGGCGTGGCGCCGGGGGTGCGGGTGGCGTCGGTGAAGGTGCTCAACGACCGCGGCTACGTCGATCCCGAGGCCGCGGTGTGCGGGCTGATGTGGGCGGCGGAACGGCACCTGCGGGTGGTCAACGCGAGTTTCGCGGTCGATCCGTGGGGCGTGTCGTGCTCGCAGCGGCGCGGGTTCGCGGTGGTGCGCGAGGCGATCGCGCGTGCCGTCCAGTATTCGACGGCGCAGGGCACGCTCACCGTGACCGCCGCGACGAACGAAGCCGCCGACCTCACCCCCGTGCGGCCGGACGCCGCGCCCTCGGGCTGCGAAGAACTGCCCGCCGGGTTGCGGGACGCGGTGACGGTATCCGCCGTGGGGCGTGACGAGGTGAAGGCGGGATACAGCTCGTACGGGCTCGGCGTCGTGGACCTCGCCGCGCCGGGCGGCACTCACGGCGACTGCGTGCTGTCGACCGTGCCGGGTGGCTACGCGCCGATGTGCGGGACGTCGATGGCCGCGCCGCACGTCGCCGGGGTGGCCGCGCTCGTCGCGTCGGCACACCCCGGGTTCGGCCCGCGCCAGCTCAGCGCCGCCCTGTACCGGGGCGCGCGGCCGCTCGCCTGCCCCGACGACTACGACCTCACCGGCGACGGGCACCAGGACGCGTTCTGCACCGGGTACACCGGCTACAACGGCTTCTACGGCCACGGCATGGTGGACGCGGCCGGGGGCGCTGTCAGCTCAGTAGCAGCCGGCTGAGCCGCCGCGACACGCCCCACAGGCCGAGCGCCGCCAGCGCGAGCAGGTACGCCAGGTGGCCCAGCATCGCGACGTCGAACACGCCCACCGACAGCTTCCGCATCAGCTCGATCCCGTGGTACAGCGGGAAGCACTGGACCACGACCCGCAGCGCCTCCGGGTACACCGTCAGCGGGTAGAAGGTGGTGGAGAACAGGAACATCGGCATCACGGCGAGCTGGATGTAGTCGAACTGCGAGGGCGAGCGCAGGAAGGTCGCGCACGTCATGCCGACCGCCGCGAACGCGAACGCGATCAGCAGCGCGACCGGGATCAGCAGCACGGCCCACGCCGACGTCACCAGGCCCATGCCCAGCATCACCGCGAAGAACGCGACGGCGTAGAGACCGCCCCGCAGCACGCACCAGGAGATCTCGCCGAGCGCGACGTCCAGCGGCCCGATCGGGGTGGCGAGCATCGCGTCGTACGTCTTCGCGTAGCGGAACTTGAAGAACACGTTGTACGTGCTGTCGAGCACCGCGCCGTTCATCGCCGAGGACGCGAGCAGCGCGGGCGCCACGAACGCCACGTAGCTCATCGGCTGGCCGCCCGGGCCGACGACGTCGTCGACCAGCCTGCCGAAGCCGACCTGGAACGCCAGCAGGTAGAACAGCGGCTCGAACACGCCGGAGACAAAGACGAGCCACATCCGCGAGTACGCGAGCATCGAGCGTTCGACGACCTTGCTCGCGCGGCCCGCGTACAGGCTGGGCGGCAGGACCCGCAGCAGGACGCCGGGCCGGGGTTCCAGCGCGGTCACGTCACACCACCAGCCTGCGGTAGAAGTAGTGGCGCGCCAGGACCGCGCCGACCGCGAACAACGCGGCCAGGAACGCCAGGTGACCGAGCATCGCCGGCCACGGCACCCCGCCGAGCGTCACACCCCGGGCGAGCTGGTTCCCGTGCCACAGCGGGGAAATCCACGCGAGCCAGCGCAGCGCGAGCGGGATCTGCTCGATCGGGAAGAACGTGCCCGCGAACAACGTCATCGGCATCACGACGAACCGGAACAACGCGGTGAAGCGAACGCCCTCGTCGAAGGTGCTCGCCGCGAACGCCGTGACCGGTGCCGCGCAGGCCAGCCCGGTGACCACGCCCGTCAGCACCACGAGGAGCGCGCCCGCGTTGAGCCACGCCCCGAACGGCAGCGCGATCACCGCGTACACCGTGCTCGCCAGCGTCAACCGCAGCGCGACCCACGCGAAGTGCCCGCCCAGCAGCTGCCCGGCGGTGATGGGCGTGGCCGTGACCGCCAGGTAGTCCTTCTGCCACTTGAACCCCGACAGCACCGGGTACGTCGACTCGCCGACCGCGTTCTGCATCGCGGCGGACACCAGCAACGCCGGCGCGATGTACTGCACGTACGGCAGCCCGCCCGTGGCGGGCCCGGCGCGCACCTGGGAACCGAAGCCCAGCCCCATCGCGATCAGGAACAGCAGCGGCTGCAGCCCGGACGAGTACAGGTTGGACTTCCAGTACCGGCGGTACCACGTCCAGCTGCCCTCGACGCGCAGCCACGCCGCCCGCCAGGACCCGACGACCCGGCCCGTGGAAACGACCATCAGTCCACCAACGTCCGGCCGGTGAGCCGGAGGAACACGTCCTCCAGCGTGCTGCGCCGCACCAGGCTCGACAGCGGCCGCCAGCCCCGTGCGTGCACCTGTTCCAGCGCCGACTCCCCCGCCGCGGTGTAGAGCAGCACGCGGTCGGGCAGGGCTTCCACCCGCTCGGCGAGATCGGCGAACGTCTCCGCCGGAACCTCCTGCCCCGGCGGGAAACGCAGCTCCAGCACCTCACGGGTGGAGTACCGCGCGATCAGCTCGGCGGGCGAGCCCTCGGCGACGATGCGCCCGGCGTCCATGACGACGAGCCGGTCGCACAGCTGTTCGGCCTCATCCATGTAGTGCGTCGTGACGATCAGCGTGACGCCCTGCGCCTTGAGCCGGAACAGCCTGTCCCACAACAGGTGCCGGGCCTGCGGGTCCAGCCCCGTCGTCGGCTCGTCGAGCAGCAGCAGCTCCGGTTCGTTGACCAGCGAGCGCGCGATGGTCAGGCGCCGTTTCATGCCGCCCGACAACGGATCGACCTCCGCGTCGGCCCGGTCGGACAGCTGCGCGAACTCCAGCAGCTCGTCGGCCTTGCTCCGCGCCCGCGCCCGCGACAGCCCGAAGTAACGCGCGTACACCTGGAGGTTCTGCCGGACCGTCAGCTCCGTGTCCAGGTTGTCCTGCTGCGGCACCACGCCGAGCCGCGCGCGGATCCGCGGGCCCTCGACGTCCGGGTCCATGCCCAGCACCCGCAGGTCCCCGTCGGAGCGCGGCGAAACGCAGGCGATCATGCGCATGGTCGAGGACTTGCCGGCGCCGTTCGGGCCGAGGAAACCGAACGCCTCGCCGCGGCGCACCTCGACGTCGATCCCCCGGACGGCCTCGAACCCGCCGAAGCGCTTCACGAGCGCTTTGGCCTGGACCATGTTCGGTGCTTCGTCCACGCCGAGCACAGTACGGGCAGGCACCGACAGTTTCGAACCGTTTACCGGATCGCTGCCCGGGTTGCGCGGGCGAAGGGCACCGAAAGCCTTCGAGGTGTCAGCCCGCCAGCTCCCTCGACAGCGCGAAGGCCGCCGTGCGCACCGCCGGTGCCAGGCGGTCGAGGTCCAGGCGCTCCACGCCGCCCGTGATCGAGATGGCCGCGAGCAGGCGGCGCCGCGCGTCGTACACCGGGGCGGCGACCGCCGCGACCCCCGCCTCGGACTCCTCGCGGTTGACGCCGTAGCCGCGCTCGCAGACGCGGTCCAGCTCCCGGCGCAGCAGGCCCGGCGCGACGATCGTGCGGGGTGTCCGGCGCGCCAGGCCCGCGGCGGCGACCTTCGCGAAGTAGCCGGGCGGCCCGAGCGCGAGGAAGAGCTTGCCCGTGGCCGTGCAGTGCACGGGCATGCGTGAACCGACCCGCGACAGGATGGGCGTCGAGCGGTGGCCCGTCACCTTCTCCAGGAACAGCGTGTGCGGCCCCGCGGGAACGGCGAGGTGGATGTTCTCGTGCGTGGACTCGTACAGGTCCTGCAGGTACGGCAGCGCGGCCTCCCGCAGGTCACGGCGGCGGGGTGCGCGCTGGCCGAGTTCGAAGAGCTTGACGCCGAGGCGGTAGCCCTGGCCCGCGCGCTCCAGGCCGCCCCAGCGGACGAGTTCGGCGGCCAGCCGGTGCGCGGTGGCCTTCGGCAACCCCGTGCGCTCGGCCAGTTCCGCGAGCGTCAGCTCGGTGTCGGTCGCCTCGAACGCGTCGAGGAGCGACAGCCCACGGGCGAGCACCGATCGGGGCGAGGCGCCGGCGCTGGCGGTCATGGGAGGAATGGTGGCCGGAACCGGCCCGGGGCGCAACGCTCCCGGGCCGGTCCTAGCGGCTCACAGGTCGGGGAACCACAGCTTCAGCTCGCGCTCCGCCGACTCCGGCGAGTCCGAGCCGTGCACCAGGTTGAACTGGGTCTCCAGCGCGAAGTCGCCGCGCAGGGTGCCGGGGGTGGCCTTCTCGACGGGGTCGGTGCCGCCCGCGAGCTGGCGGAAGGCGGTGATCGCCCGCGGCCCCTCGACGGCGATCGCCACGACCGGGCCGGAGGTGATGAACTCCAGCAGCTCGCCGAAGAACGGCTTCTCCTTGTGCTCGGCGTAGTGCTCCTCGGCGACCGAACGCTCGACGGTGCGCAGTTCCAGTGCGGCCAGCGTCAGGCCCTTCCGCTCGATCCGCGAAATGACCTCACCGACGAGGCCGCGCTTCACGCCATCGGGCTTGACCAGGACCAGCGTGCGCTCACTCACGACTCTGTTGCTCCTTTATCAATTGTCTCGGTGTGCGCAGCCTACTGATGCCGTCCCGGCCGCTCGGGCCGGAGGGTCTTCGACCACAGTGAACTGCCCTTCCCGTCCCGGAGATCGACGGTCAGCGCACCGCTGGCGCCGTCCACGTTCAGCTCCCCGAAATGCTGGAAACCCTCCAGCGGCGAAGTGTTCGCGGCGGGCGGGGCGTGGACGAAAACCGCCTCCGGGCCGAACGTCGGATCGAGCGTGTTCGGGCCGAACGCGCCCGCGTGCAGCGGACCGGAAACGAATTCCCAGAACGGCGAGAAATCGGCGAACGCCGCGCGGTCGGGCGAATAGTGGTGCGCCGCGGTGTAGTGCACGTCGGCGGTCAGCCACACGACGTTCACCACGTTCCTGATCCGGTGCAGCACCCAGGCCAGCTCGGCCTCCCGGCCCGCGGGCGCGCCCGGCAGCGCGTTCGCGACGCCCTCGATCCCGCTGCCGTCCGGCACGACCAGGCCGATGGGCAGGTCGGCCTGCACGATCTTCCACGTCGCCGTGCTGCGGTTGAGCCCGTCGACGAGCCACCGCGCCTGCCGGTCCCCCAGGATGTGCCCCGGCTTGGTCTGGTCCGCGGTGTTGGCGTCCTTGTAGGTCCGCATGTCCAGCACGAAGATCTCGACGTGCCTGCCGTAGCGGAAGCTGCGGTACACGCGCCCGTCGACGGCCCGCTTGGCGTCGATCGGCTGCCACTCGTGGAACGCCTGGAACGCCCGCTGCTTGAGCACGTCGACGCGCTTCTCGGTGTACTGCGGCAGGTCGAGGATCTCGCCGGGGTACCAGTTGTTGGTGACCTCGTGGTCGTCCCACTGCACGTAGCTGGGCACGGCGGCCGCGAACGCCTTCACGTTCTCGTCGAAGAGGTTGTAGGCGAACTGGCCGCGGTACTCGTCGAGCGTCTCGGCGACCTTCGACTTCTCCGGCGTGACGATGTTGTGCCACACCCGCCCGTCGGGGAGCGTCACGGACTCCGTGAGCGGGCCGTCGGAGTAGACGGTGTCGCCGCTGTGCAGGAACAGGTCCGGCCGGCGGGCGGCCATCGCGGCGTACGGCGTCATCCCGCCGATGTCCGGGTTGATCCCCCAGCCCTGGCCGACGACGTCGCCGGACCACAGGATCCGCGTGTCGCACCGGCCGAGCGGGACCGTGCGGAACCGGCCGGTCAGCGGCTCGCTCGTGGCGCGGCCGTCCTCGGCGGTGACGCGGTAGTGCAGCTCGGTGCCCGCGGGCAGGCCGCTGACGCGCAGCTTGCCGGTGCCGCCGGTGTCGGGGGTGAGCAGCGGGCCGCGGTACGTGCGCGCGTTGCGGAAGGACGGGTCGCGGGAGATCTCGACGACCATGCGGGACGGGCGGTCCGCGCGGGTCCACACGATGGCGGAGTCGGCGGTGACGTCACCGGACTGGATGCCGTGGGTCAGCACGGGCCGGTCGCGGCGGACGAGCGGGGCGGCGGCGAACGCCTGCGGGGCGGCGAGCGCGCCGGCCGCCAGCGCGCCGGCGGTGAGCGCGCCGGTTCTGAGCAGGGAACGGCGGGTCTGTTCGGTCATGCCCGGTTTCTATCCGGCGCCGGGGGCGTGCGGGCCAACTCCCGCTGTCCCCCGGATGAACGAGAAACTTTCGTGATCAGCAATTTTGCGTGCCACGCAAGTTTTGCGTACGGTGGGCGTCATGGGGTTGCGGGAGCAGAAGAAGCAGCAGACCCGGCAGGCGTTGTCCGACGCGGCGCTGCGCCTGGCCGTGGAACGAGGCTTGGAGCACGTGCTCGTCGAGGACATCGCCGCAGCGGCGAACGTCTCGCCGCGCACCTTCAACAACTACTTCCGCAGCAAACAAGAGGCGATCGTCTGGCGGGCCGTCCAACGCACCACCAGGGCAGCCGAACTGCTGCGCGAGCGCCCCGCGGACGAGCCGGTGTGGGACGCGGTGAGCAACGCCGTGCTGGCCCAGTTCGCGGGCGCGGGCGCGCCCACCGACGCGTGGCTCGCCGGGGTCCAGCGGATCCTGCGGAACCCCGCGCTGCAAGGGGAGTTCCTCAGTAGCCACCAGGCCGCCGAGCTGGAGCTGGCGGCGGCGATCGCGGAGCGGACCGGCACCGACGTCGAGCGGGACATGTACCCGCGGCTCCTCGCGGGCGCGGTCAGCCTGGCCACCCGGGTCGCGCTCGACCACTGGCTGCGCGCCGAGCCGCCCTCATCCATCGAAGAGTTGCTGCGAGAGGCCCTCGCCGGACTGCGTGAGGGCCTGCGGAAGGAGACAGCGTGAACGCGGACGTCGTCATCGCGGGCGGAGGGCCGAACGGCCTGTTCCTGGCTTGCGAACTGCGCCGGGCCGGGGTGGCACCCCTCGTCCTGGAACGCCTTGCGGAGATCAGCACCCAGCCGAAGGCCAACGGGCTCGTCGGCAGGGTGGTGCAGGCCATGGACTACCGCGGGCTGTACGAACGGCTTTCGGGGCAACCGGGCCCGCCCACGCCGACCCCGGTCTACCAGTTCGCCGGGTTCGGCCTCGATCTGCGTGCGGTGGCGGACAACCCGCTCTACACGTTGCCGATCCCGCAGCGGGTGCTGGAGGAACGCCTGGACGCGTACGCCGCCGAACTCGGCGTGGCGGTGCGGCGGGGCTGGGAGCTGGAGTCGTTCGAGCAGGACGACGACGGCGTCACGCTCGAAGTCCGCACGCCTGCAGGCAGACAGCGCTTGCGTACGCGGTTCCTCGTGGGAGCCGACGGGGCGCACAGCACGGTCCGGAAGCAGGCGGGCATCGGGTTCCCCGGCAGCACCGACGACCGGTTCGTCACACGCACCGGGCTGGTGGTGATCCGCGACCCGGGGCTCGTGCCGGAAACCGGCGAGCTCGAGGTGCCCGGCGAGGGACGGGTGCGGCCGCTCCAGTGGCACTGGACTCCGCGCGGCGCCTTCGCCTTCGCGTCGTTCGAACCGGGCGTGCACTTCATCGGCTCCGCCGAATGGGACCAGCCGGCGGTCGACGGGCCGGTCACGTTCGAGGAGGTGCGGGACGCCTTCTGCCGGGTCGTCGGGCGGGACGTGGTGGTGGAACCCGCGCCGGGCGCGGCGGAGTGGAAGCGCCGGGCCGGCAGCAACGCCCGGCAGGCTGAGCGCTACCGCGAGGGCCGGGTCCTGCTGTTCGGCGACGCCGCGCACGTGCACCCGTCGTTCGGCGGACCGGGGCTGAACCTGGGGCTGCAGGACGGGCTGAACCTGGCCTGGAAGCTCGCCGCGGAACTGGGGGGCTGGGCCCCGGACGGGCTGCTCGACACCTACCACCGTGAACGGCACCCGGTCGGGCGCCGCGTGCTGCTGCACACCGTGGCGCAGGTGGCGCTGCTCTCGCCCGGCGAGGACGTGCGCGCGGTGCGGCAGATCTTCGGCGAGCTGCTCGACGAGGACGTCGTGCGGCGCCGGATCGCGGAACTCCTCGCGGGCGCCGACGTGCGGTACGAGATGTCCGCGGCCCCGCATCCGCTGCTCGGCCGGTGGATGCCCGACCTGCCGCTGGGCACGACGCGGGTCGGCGAGGTGATGCGGGCCGGGCGCGCGGTGCTGCTGGACTTCACCGGTGAGTTCGGTGAAGCGGTCGAGCCGTGGCGGGACCGCGTGGACCACCTGCGCGCCGAGACCCCCGAGCCGCCCGCGCCCGCGGTGCTCGTGCGTCCCGACGGCTACGTGGCGTGGGCCGGTGGCAGCGGGCTCGACGAGGCGTTGCGGACGTGGTTCGGCGCCGTCACCGCTGTTGCTGGCTAGGCAAGGTCCCGGCCGCCATGCGCCGGGCCACGTCCCGGCGCAGCCAGAACGCCCACAGCCAGAACGCGAGGAACAGCAGGCCGATCACGCCGATCGCGGTGATGGAGAACAGGAACGCGATCAACGCCAGCTGCAGCACGACGATCACCACGCCGATCCACGGCCGCCGGACGAACCCGCAGGCCACCAGCAGCAGGATCGCGATGGCGATCACCGCCCAGCCCTTGACCGTGCCGACACCACCGCCGAGCCGCGCGACGACCGGCAGCGCCAGTCCGACGGTGATGGCCTCGCACACGAGCGTGCCGGCCATCACCCCGCGGAAGGACTTCATCGGGTCCTTCGCGGGCGGCTTGACGGCGCCCTCCTGCGGTGCGTCACTCACGCGGGTTCCTTTCCGAACAAAGTCCTCGCCTCACCCGCGGTCACGACCGAACCGGTCACCAGCACGCCGCCACCGGCCAGCGGCTCGTCGTCGGTCTCCTCGACCAGCGCGACGGCCGTCTCGATGGCCGCGTCCAGGCTGGGCTCGGCGACGACCCGGTCCTCGCCGAAGATCGACAACGCGAGGTCGTTCAGCTCGTCCAGCGGCATCGCGCGCTCGGAGTTGTTGCGGGTCACCACGATCTCGGAAACCACCGGTTCCAGCGCTTCGAGGATGCCCCGCGCGTCCTTGTCCCCCATCACGCTGACGACCGCGGCCAGCCGCCGGAAGGCGAACTCCTCGCTGATCGTGGCGGCCAGGGCGCGGGCGCCGTGCGGGTTGTGCGCGGCGTCGATCAGCACCGTCGGCGCGGCACGCACGCGCTCCAGCCGTCCCGGCGTCTGGACCTCGGCGAACGCCTCGCGCACCGCCTCGATCACGAGCTGCCTGTCCTTGCCCGCCCCGAAGAACGCCTCGACGGCGGCCAGCGCGAGCACCGCGTTCTGCGCCTGGTGGGCACCGTGCAGCGGCAGGAAGATCTCGTCGTAGATCCCGCCGAGCCCCTGCAGCGTGAGCAGCTGGCCGCCGACGGCGATCTCCCGGCGCAGCACGGCGAACTCGCTGCCCGCGCGCGCGACCGTCGCGTCGACCTCGACCACCTGCTCCAGCAGCACGCGCTGCGCCACCGGGTCCTGCTCGGCGAGCACCGCGACGCTGCCGGGCTTGATGATCCCGGCCTTCTCCCCCGCGATGCCCGCGAGGTCACCGCCCAGGTACTCGACGTGGTCGATGCCGACCGGGGTGATCACGGCGACCTGGCCGTCGGCGATGTTCGTGGCGTCCCAGCGGCCGCCCATGCCGGTTTCGATCACCGCGGCCTCGACCGGCGCGTCGGCGAACGCGGCGAAGGCCATGCCGGTGAGCACCTCGAACTTGCTCATCGGCGGCCCGCCGGCCCCGTCCACCATCGCGATGTACGGCGCGATGTCGTGGTAGATGTCGACGTACTTCGACGCCGGGATCGGGACGCCGTCCAGCGCGATGCGCTCGGTGACGAGCTGCAGGTGGGGGCTCGTGTACCGGCCTACGCGCAGGCCCATCCTGGTGAGCAGCGCGTCGATCATGCGGACCGTGGAGCCCTTGCCGTTGGTGCCCGCCACGTGCAGCACCGGGTAGGACTTCTGCGGGTCGCCCAGGACGGTCGCGAGCGCGCGGATGCGGTCGAGCGAGGGCTCGATCTTCGTCTCCGGCCAGCGCGTGTTCAGCTCGGCCTCGACCTTCAGCAGCTCCTGGCGGGCCTGCCGCTCGGTCTCCTCGAGGTCGACGGGGTCGACGTCCGCGGGGTCGTCGGGCAGAGGCCCGGCCACGAAGTTGTCGCCGCTGGACAGCTCGGCGGGGTACTCCTCTTCCACAGTTGTCAAGTCTAGGGCGCCGACGTTCTGGCAGTTTGGGCCCATGCCCTTCGACCACAACTCCCACTACCACCCGTTGTTGCTCCGCCACGTCCCCCCGGGCGCACGTCGGGCGCTGGACGTCGGGTGCGGAACGGGTCGGTTCGCACGGCGGCTCGCCGAGGCCGGGCTCGAGGTGGACGCCGTCGATCCGGACGCCGACGTCATCGCGGCGGCCCGTGCCCTGGGTGGTGGCATCTGCTACCGGCAGGAGGACGTGACCGAGGCCGAACTCGGCCGCTACGACTTCATCAGCTGCCTGGCCTCGCTGCACCACATGCCGTTCGAGACGGTGACGAAGCTGCGGGACGCGCTCAACCCCGGCGGGGTGCTCGTGGTGCTGGGCCTGGCGAAGCCGCGCTCGGCCGCCGACTTCGCGCAGTGGCACGTGCTCTCGCCGCCGCTCAACCTCCTCGCGCGGGCGGTCGTCGCCGCTGGCGAGCGGCTCAACGGCGGTCCGGACCACACCATCGCACCCCGCGTGCGGGACTGGACCATGACGATGACGCAGGTGCGCCGCGAGTCGGCGCGGCTGCTGCCGGGGAGCACGGTGCGCCCAGTGCTGTTCTGGCGCTACCTGCTGGTGTACCGCTTAGGGTGGTCGGCATGAGCAAACCAGACCCCCGTGACCTGCTGGGCATCCGCGAACTGCTCACCGACGAGGAGCGCGGGATAGCCGACACCGTGCGGGCGTTCGTGCGCAAGGAGGTCGCCGAGCACGCCGGTCAGTGGTTCGAGGACGCGGAGTTCCCGCGGCACCTCGTCGGCGCGATCGGCGAGATGGGCCTGCTGGGCATGCACCTGACCGGCTACGGCTGCGCCGGGACGAACGCGACGTCGTACGGGCTGGCCTGCCTGGAGCTGGAGGCCGGGGACTCGGGGCTGCGCAGTTTCGTGTCCGTGCAGGGCTCGCTGGCGATGTTCCCGATCTGGAAGTACGGCTCCGACGAGCAGAAGGAGCAGTGGCTGCCCGCGATGGCGCGCGGCGAGAAGATCGGCTGTTTCGGCCTCACCGAGCCCGACCGCGGCTCCGACCCGGGCGACATGCGCACGACCGCGAAGCGCGACGGCTCGGACTGGGTGCTCAACGGCGCGAAGATGTGGATCACGAACGGCACGATCGCGGACGTCGCCGTCGTGTGGGCGCGGGCCGAGGAAGGCATCCGCGGGTTCGTCGTGCCCACGGACACGCCGGGGTTCACCGCACGCGAGATCAAGCACAAGCTGTCGCTGCGCATGTCCGCCACCGCCGAGCTGGTGCTGGAGGACGTGCGGCTGCCGGAGTCCGCGGTGCTGCCGGGGGTGACCGGCCTGCGCGGCCCGCTGTCGTGCCTCGCCGAGGCGCGCTACGGGATCCTGTGGGGCGCGCTGGGCGCGGGCCGTTCCTGCTACGAGGCCGCGCTGGACTACGCGACGAGCCGCGAGCAGTTCGGCAGGCCCATCGGGGGTTTCCAGCTGACGCAGCAGAAGCTCGTGCAGATGGCGCTGGAGCTCAACAAGGGCCTGCTGCTCGCGCTGCACCTCGGCCGCCGCAAGGATGCCGGTGAGCTGCCGCCGGAGCTGGTCAGCTTCGGCAAGCTCACCAACGTGCGCACCGCGATCGACATCGCCCGCACCGCGCGGACCATCCTGGCGGCCAACGGGATCAGTCTCGAGTACCCGGTGATCCGGCACGCGAACAACCTGGAGTCGGTGCTGACGTACGAGGGCACCGAGGAGATCCACACGCTGGTGCTCGGGCAGCTGCTGACGGGACAGTCCGCGTACCGCTGAATGGGGTGACTTCGGGCGACACCACCCCTTCGGCGGCGCCGCCCGGCCGCGGCGGGGGCTAGGAAAGAAGCATGCGTGCTCGCCGGGGCCTCATCGTCGCCGTTCTCGCCGTCTGCACCGTGCTCGCGTCCGCGTTGACCGCTTCGGCACAACCGGCGCGGCTTTCGCGGTACGTCGCGCTCGGTGACTCCTACACCGCGGGCCCGCTGATCCCGTTGCAGCGCGTGGATCCCTTGGGGTGCCTGCGGTCCACGTCGAACTACCCGGCTCAGCTGGCGCTGCGGCTGCTGGTGTCGTCGTACACCGACGTCAGCTGCAGCGGTGCCGACACCGGCGACATGACGGCGCCGCAGTCGGTGCCGCTGGGCACGAACCCGCCGCAGCTCGACGCGCTGCGCCCCGACACCGACCTGGTCACGCTCGGCATCGGCGGCAACGACTACAGCGTGTTCGGCACGCTGGTGGGCACGTGCCCGGGGCTGCGGGCGAGCGATCCGACCGGCAACCCGTGCCAGCGGCAGTTCACGGTCGACGGGGTCGACACGATCAAGGCGAAGCTGCCCCAGACGCGGGCGAACATCACCGCCGTGCTCGCGGAGATCCACCGGCGCTCGCCGCAGGCGAAGGTGCTCGCGGTCGGCTACCCGCGGATCGCGCCGCCGAGCGGCACGTGCCCGGACGTCCTGCCCTTCGCCGACGGTGACTACGCGTGGCTCAACAGCGTGGAGGAAGCGCTCAACGCGGCGGTTTCCGGCGCCGCCGCCGATGGTGGGGCGTCCTATGTGGACACCTTCACCCCGTCGCTCGGCCACGACGCGTGCGCGGGCGCGGCGGCGTGGATCAACGGCAAGGACCTCAAGCTCACCGCCGCGCCGTACCACCCGAACTTCGCCGGGATGACCGGCCTGGCGGCGATCGTCGAGCGCGCGGTGCGCTGACGAGATCACGATCTTGGTCGCGAAACGGTTGCGGACGCCGTTTCGCCGTAACGAACGCCGTGGTGTTCCGATTGCCGGTTGTTGAGCTGACCGACGAGGCGGGACGAGTGGACGAGCAGGACATCGAGAACCACCCGGATCTGAGAGATCCGGACTGGCAGCGGCACGCGGTGAAGGAGGCCTGGGTCGACTACCGGCGCGACCGGCGCCGGGCGAAGCTGGGCAAGCGGCTGGCCATCACCGCCGTGGTGGCCGTCGTGCTGGCCGGAGCGGGGGTCGCGTTCTACTACTGGGGCAAGACGCACGCGGAAACCGCCGCGGACGCGACCAGCGGCGGCGGCACGAGCACGACCACGGCGCCGTCCGTGATCCCGGAGTTCGCGCGCGTGGACCTGTCCCACCCGTTCGACAAGACGCCCGCGCAGAACTGGCGGGAGGGGATCGAGGGGGTGACCTTCCCCGCGGCGGTGAAGGTCGGCGGGTTCTCCGAGAAGCAGGTCGCCACCGCGCTCGACCAGGTCAAGCAGGCCATCGTCCTGACCTCGCTCGACGCGGACGTGCTCCAGGGACACCGGCCGGACAAGTTCCTCGCCCTCCTCGCTCCGGACATCCGCGACCAGGTGCGGACGGACGCGGACCGCTACCTCACATACCTCACCATCGATCCCCCGCTGCTGCCCGTGCCCGCTCGCATGTCGGGTGCCGTCACGATGACCCCGCGGGGGCAGCAGGAACTCGTGCTCCACGTCGACTACGTGACCGCGTACGCCTTCGACCCCGGGAGCCGCACGATCACCAGCCCGGGCGACATGGAGCCGTTCATCCGCGTGCAGGCCGACTTCGTGGCCGAGCGGGGTGAGAAGTACCTCTACCTGGAAGACCGTGGTGGGTACAACTCGAACATCGCCTGCGAGGCGTCGAAGCGGAACCTGATCGCCCCCTCGTTCACGGAGCCGGACTTCGCGGGCCCGTCGCAGGCGCAGGAACCGGGCCAGTACGACCCCACGAAGCCGCTGCCCACCGAGGGCAACTGCCGCTGACGGAGAGCGCGGGCACGGGAGGTCCCGTGCCCCGCTTTCAGCTCCCGCTCAGCGGGAACGTCTCGAAGCGCTCGGCCAGCGCGGCGAACAGCTGACCGCTCACGGGCTGTTCTTCAGGTTCGGCGGCAGCTCCTGCCAGCCCTCTGGAACCGGCGGATGACGAGCACCCCCGGGAGACCGCACTCCTTTTCCACAGGCCAGACTCAACAGGCTAGACTGTGCATATGACCCGCGTTCCGAACGAGGTCGCGCGGCTCGCCGGAGCCCTGCGTGGCGTGGTGGGGCAGCTGCACCGGCGGCTGCGCCAGGTGGACAACGCCGGGGTGCTCACGCCGTCGCAGTCGGCCGTGCTCTCGCGGCTGCACCGCGACGGGCCCGCCACGCAGGCGCAGCTCGCCGCGGCGGAACACGTGCGGCAGCAGTCCATGGCCGCCACGCTCGCCGTGCTGGACGAGCTGGGCTACCTCGACCGCACCCGTGACCCCCGCGACGGCAGGCGGACCGTGATCTCCCTGTCGGAGCTGGGGAGCAAGACCGTGCGGGGCGTGCACCAGCACCGCGAGGAGTGGCTGGCCACGTCCCTGGCGGGCTTCACGGCGGAAGAACGCGAGACGGTCGCCAGGGCGCTGCCGCTGCTGGAACGCCTGGCGCAGAACCAGAACCCGGCCTGATCCGATCCAGGAGTGAGAACGACGACGGCACAGCGCACCGCGACGAGGGCACCCAGCCTGTTCGGCCCGAAGCTGGTCACCCCGCTGGTGGCCAGCGCGGTCCTCAACCCCATCAACTCGACGTTGATCGCGGTGGCGCTGGTGCCCATCGCGCACACCTTCGGCGCCCGCCCGGAGCAGACGGCGTGGCTGATCACGTCGCTGTACCTCGCGACCGCCGTCGGGCAGCCGGTGGTCGGCCTGTTCGTCGACCGGTTCGGCGCGCGGCGCGTGCTGCTGACCGGCGCGGTCATCGTGATGCTCGCCGGGATCGGCGGCCTGCTCGCGTTCTCGCTGGGCTGGCTGATCGCGGTGCGGGCGGTACTGGGGATCGGGACGTGCGCGGGTTTCCCGGCCGCGATGGCGGTGCTGCGGAAACGCGCGGACGCGGCGGGGCAGGGCGTGCCGAGCCGGATCCTGTCCGTGCTGGCGATGTCCGCGCAGACGATCATGGTGATCGGCCCGACCCTCGGCGGGGTGCTGATCGGCCTGTTCGGCTGGCCCGCGATCTTCGCGGTGAACATCCCGCTGGCCGGGATCTCCCTGCTGCTGGCGTTGTTCTGGGTGCCCAAGGACGACCGCGCCGGGCTCAAGCGCGAGCGCATCGACGTGCCGGGCATCGTGTTGTTCTCCGCCGCGCTGCTGGTGGTGCTGCTGTTCGTGATGGCACCGGCGCTCGACGACCTGTACCTGCTGGGCGTCGCCGTCGTGCTCGCGGCCGTCTTCGCACGCACCGAGCTGCGTGCCCGCCGTCCGTTCATCGACCTGCGGATGCTCGCGGGCAACGCGCCGCTGCTGCGCACCTACCTGCGCCAGTCGCTGGCCTTCCTCATCGTGTACTCGATCATGTTCGGCTACGTGCAGTGGCTGGAGGCGGCACGCGGGCTGAGCGAGGAACGCGCGGGGGCCCTGCTGCTGCCGATGTCGGCGGTCGCGGTGCTCGCGGCCGCGGCCTCGGGCAGGCCGACCGGCCTCTACGCCCGGCTGATCACGAACTCGCTCGCGCTGCTCGCCGGGTCCGCGCTGCTGCTGTTCGTGGACACCGGCACGTGGTTCGTGGTGCTCGTCGGCATGACCGCCGTGTTCGGGCTGGGCCAGGGGCTGACGAGTGTGACGAACCAGACAGCGCTCTACGGGCAGGCGCCCGCCGAGCAGATGGGCACCGCCAGCGGCCTGTTCCGCACCGCCCAGTACCTCGGCGCCATCGCCGCATCGACGCTGATAGCGCTGTGTTTCGGCCGGCAGACGACGTCGGCGGGGCTGCACCACCTGGCATGGGCGCTGGTCGGAGTCGGCGTCGTGTTGTTCGCCGTGACCGCCTTCGACCGCGGGCTGCGGGCGACCCGGTCTCGTCAGGAGCCGGCCGAGAACGGAAAATGACGGTGTGACACGGAACGCGCCGAGGGCCGACATCGACGAGGCCCAGCTGGAAGTCTCGAAGCCGAAGGACTGGGCCGCGGGCGTGCCCGGGGTGGCGGTCTCGCTGCTGCGGAGCGTGGAGCAGATGGGCGCCGGCCGGACGGTCCGCGCGCTGCGCCTGCTCAACCAGCGCCAGGGCTTCGACTGCCCGGGCTGCGCGTGGCCGGAGCCGCAGCAGGCCGACGGGGAGCACCGCAAGCTCGCCGAGTTCTGCGAGAACGGGGCGAAGGCGGTCGCCGAGGAGGCCACGAAACGCCGTGTCGGCCCGGAGTTCTTCGCCGCGCACCCCGTGTCCGAGCTGGCGGGCAGGACGGACTACTGGCTGGGCCAGCAGGGCCGCCTGACGCACCCGATGGTGCTGCGCGAGGGCGCCACGCACTACGAGCCGATCTCCTGGGACGACGCGTTCGCGCTCGTCGCGTCGAAGCTGCAAGCGCTTTCCTCGCCGAACGAAGCCGTCTTCTACACCTCCGGCCGCACCAGCAACGAGGCCGCGTTCCTCTACCAGCTGCTGGTCCGCTCGTTCGGCACCAACAACCTGCCGGACTGCAGCAACATGTGCCACGAGTCCTCGGGCGCGGCGCTGACCGAGTCGACCGGGATCGGCAAGGGCTCGGTGAGCCTCGCCGACATCCACCGCGCCGACCTGATCGTCGTGGTCGGGCAGAACCCGGGCACCAACCACCCCCGCATGCTTTCGGCGCTGGAGGAGGCCAAGGCCGCCGGTGCCCGCGTGATCGCCGTGAACCCGCTGCCCGAGGCCGGGCTGATGCGGTTCAAGAACCCCCAGACGCCGCGTGGCGTGCTGGGCAAGGGCACCGCGCTGGCGGACGAGTTCGCGCAGATCCGGCTCGGCGGCGACCTCGCGTTGTTCCAGGCGATCGGGCACCTGCTGCTGTCGTGGGAGGAGGCGGCGCCGGGCACGGTCGTCGACCACGACTTCGTGGGCTCCTCGGCACACGGCTTCGACGCCTACGCCAAGCACCTGCGGGAGCTCGACTGGGCGGCGGTCGACGCCGCGACCGGCCTGCCCCGCGAGCAGATCACCCGCATCGCGCGGATGATCGCCGAGTCCGAGCGCACCGTGTACTGCTGGGCGATGGGCGTGACGCAGCACCGCCACGCCGTCGCGACGATCCAGGAGATCACCAACGTCGCGCTGCTGCGCGGCATGATCGGCAAACCCGGCGCGGGCCTGTGCCCGGTGCGCGGCCACTCGAACGTGCAAGGCGACCGGACGATGGGCGTCTGGGAGAAGATGCCTGAGAAGTTCCTGCTGGCGCTGGAGGCGGAGTTCGGTATCCCGGTGCCGCGCGAGCACGGCTTCGACACGGTCGCCGCGATCCGCGCGATGCGGGACGGGAAGGGCAAGGTCTTCTTCGGCATGGGCGGCAACTTCGCCGCCGCCACACCGGATTCCGAGGCGACCGAGCGCGCGCTGCGGGCGTGCGAGCTGACCGCGCACGTCTCCACGAAGCTCAACCGGTCGCACGTGGTGCACGGGAAGACCGCGCTGATCCTGCCCACTCTGGGCCGCACCGAACGGGACGTGCAGGCGAGCGGGCCGCAGTTCGTCACGGTCGAGGACTCGATGTCGTGCGTGCACGCCTCCCACGGCCGCCTGCGCCCCGCGAGCGAGCACCTGCTGTCCGAAGTGGTCATCGTGTGCCGCCTCGCGCGGGCCCTGTTCGGGCCGGACCACGCCGTGCCGTGGGCTGAGTTCGAGGGCGACTACGACCTGATCCGCGACCGCATCGCCCGTGTCGTGCCGGGTTGCGCGGACTACAACACGCGCGTGCGGCAGCCGGACGGGTTCGTGCTCCCCCACCCGCCGCGGGACGCGCGCGAGTTCCGCACGGACACGGGCAAGGCGAACTTCACGGTCAGCGAGCTGGAGTTCCCGCGCGTGCCGGAGGGGCGGCTGCTGCTGCAGACGCTGCGCAGCCACGACCAGTACAACACCACGATCTACGGCCTGTCCGACCGCTACCGCGGCATCGAGGACGCGCGGCGCGTGGTGCTGGTGCACGCGCAGGACATCGCGGCACTCGGCTTCGCCGACGGCGAGGTCGTGGACCTGGTGTCGGAGTGGGAGGACGGCGAACGCCGCGCCGAGCGCTTCCGCCTGGTCGCCTACCCGACGGCCCGCGGCTGCGCCGCCGCGTACTTCCCCGAGGCGAACGCGTTGGTACCGCTGGGTTCCGTGGCGAAGAAGTCGAACACGCCGGTGTCGAAGGCGGTCGTGATCAGGCTGGAGAAGGCGGCCCGAGCGTCCTGAGCACCTGCGCGAGCGCCTTGTCCCAGTCGGCCCAGAAGTCGGCCGCCTGTCGTCATCGGCCAGCCTTCCTGCGGACTCTGCCGGGGATACTCACGTATCCCGGCGGGTCCGGTGGAGGAAATCCGCCAGGCTTCACCCCGATGGACCAATCACGTCCGCAGGTAGGACGCCCCGTTCAGGTCGAGGATCGCGCCTGACGCCCACGTGGAGCCCGGTGAGGCGAGGTAGACGATCGCTTCGGCGATCTCGCCCGGCTCCGCGACCCGGCCGAACGGGCTCTGCGCCCGCAGCGCCTCGCCCCGCTCGCCGGTGAGCCAGTCGGCGACGCGTTCCGTCGCGATGAAGCCCGGCGCCACCGAGGCGACCGAAATGCCGTGTGGCGCAAGGGAAACCGCGAGCGACTGGCCCATCGAGTGCAGCGCGGCCTTCGTCGCGCCGTACGCCGGGTGGTCCGGTTCGCCGCGGAACGCGCCACGCGAGCCGACGTTCACGATGTGTCCTGGTGCGCCTCGGGCGATCATGTGCCGGGCGACGCAGTACGTCAGGTCGGCCGCGCCGAGCAGGTTCACGGCCACGGATTCGCGCCACATCCGTTGCCAGTGCTCGAAAGACGTGTCGGCGAGCGGGTGCGCGGTGGCGTTCGTGGTGACGACGGCGGCGTTGTTGACGAGCACGTCGACCCCACCGAGTGCCTCTTCCGCGATGTCGGCGATCCGCTGGGGCTCGGCGGTGATGTCACCCTGGACGAGCGTGTGTCCCTTGCCCGGCAAGGCTTTCAGCGTCGCCTCGGCGTCAGAGCGGTTCGAGTTGTAGTGCACGGCCACGCGATCGCCCCGCTCGGCGAAGGCGTGCGCGACCGCCCGCCCGAGCCCGAACGCCGCACCCGTGACGAGGATGCCGCGGCTCATTTGGCGAACAACTGGGACTCGTCGCGGAACGCCTTGAACTCCAGCGCGTTGCCCGCCGGGTCGTGGAGGAACATCGTCCACTGCTCCCCCGGCTCACCCGCGAACCGCTGGTAGGGCTCGATAACGAACTCGGTGCCCGCGGCGCGCAGCTTGTCGGCGAGCTCGTGGAAGTCCTCGACGGACAGGATCAGTCCGAAGTGCGGCACCGGCACGTCGTGCCCGTCGACCGGGTTGCGGCCCGATTCGGTGCGGGCGCCGGGGACGACGTGCGTCACCACCTGGTGGCCGTGGAAGTTCCAATCCACCCACGCCGTGTCCGACCGCCCCTCGGGCAGGCCGAGCACGCCACCGTAGAACTCGCGGGCACGTGCCAGGTCGTCCACCGGGATGGCGAGGTGGAATCCGGGTCGGGTCATTTCGGCTGCTCCTCAGGTCGGCTTGTCCTCAGCTTGACCTTCCGGATGTCCGAATGTCAACATTCGGACATGGAACCGGTTCAGCGGCGGGGTCTCGCGGGCGAGGCGGCCGACCGCATCCGTGAGGAGATCTTCGGGGGGCGGATCACCCCCGGCAGCGCGCTGCGCGAGGTGGAGCTCGCGGCGCTGCTGCAGGTCAGCCGCGGTTCGGTGCGTGAAGGGCTGGCGGTGCTGGAGCGTGAGGGGCTCGTGCAGAGCGTGTGGCACAAGGGCACCCACGTCATCGGGCTGACCGAGGCCGACGTCGAGGAGGTGTACGCCGTGCGGGCGGCCCTGGACCGGCTCGCCTCGGTCACCGCAGCGGAGCGCGCCACGCCCGAGCAGCTCGACGAGCTGGACCGCCTGGTGGACCGGATGGTCAGGGAGACCGACGGGATGCGGATGCTGGCGCTGGACCTGGAGTTCCACGAGAGGATCTACGACGCGGCAGGCAACCGGCGGCTGCTCGACGCGTGGCGAGCGGTGCGTTCGCAGGTGCGGCTGTTCCAGTCCCACCGCGTGCGCCTCGGCCACGACCGGTACCGCGCCGCCGCCTGGGGCGAACACCGGGAACTCGCGAAGCTCATCCGCGCCCGCGACACCGCCCGGCTCGCGGAGGTGGCGGAGGAACACGTGCACTCAGCCCGCCGGGCACTGGTCGAGAAGCTGGCGCGGCCCCCAAGGAGGCAATCAGCGGGGTCGAAGGGCTGAGGGCGCCAGACGCGAATCCTTCACGGGACCGCCGCCGGTTTCCTGGGCAACCAGAGTGGGCGTGGTCCGGGAAACCGAACTCCGCCGACAGAAGCCGCCCCGCCTGCCGCCGACCACCGCCCGAGCGCCCGGCGTCCACCGCCGAAAACCCCAGCCCGGCCACCCAAGTAACCGCCCGGGCGCCCGGTTTCGCCAGGCCACCGGCCTCGGCCCCCCGAAACCCCGGGGAACTCAGCCCCCGAAGAGCTGGACCACCTTGCGGATCAGCTCGTAGACCCCGTACGCGAACGGCAGCCCGACCCACAGCCACGCCAGGGTCAACAGCCACGGACGCCTGCCCTCGTTCATTCCGCTTCCTTCCCCGCGGGCACGCCCGGCCGCCCCGCCGCCGGCTCGTGGTACTTCTCCTTCACCGGCCGCACGAACTCGTTGGCCACGAAGCCCACGACCAGCAGCGCGATCATGATGTAGAACGACGTCGTGTACAGGTCCGGCCCCTGCTTGCCCGCCTGCTTCTCGCTGTCCGCGATCGCGTTGACGATGAGCGGGCCGACGACGCCCGCCACCGACCACGCGGTCAGCAGCCGCCCGTGGATGGCACCCACCTGGTACGTGCCGAACAGGTCCTTGAGGTACGCCGGCAGCGTCGCGAAACCCGCGCCGTAGAACGACAGGATCACCATCGCGCACAGGATGAACACGACCTTCGACGAGTTCCCCGTCAGCGCGATGACCAGGTACAGCACCGCACCGATGCCGAGGTAGCCGCGGTAGATGTTCTTGCGCCCCACCAGGTCCGAAGTGGACGACCACACGAACCGGCCCAGCATGTTCGTCAGCGACAGCAGCGCCACGAACCCGGCCGCGGCCGCCGCGCCCACCGGCACCGACGTGCCGCGGAAGAAGTCGGTGATCATCGGCGACGCCTTCTCCAGGATGCCGATGCCCGCGGTGACGTTGAAGCACAGCACGATCCACAGGCACCAGAACTGCGGCGTCTTGATCGCGTTCGCCGCCGAGACGTTCGCCGTCGTGATCAGCGCGTTGCCGTTCGCCTTCGGCCGCTCCCAGCCCTTCGGCTTCCAGTCGTCCGCGGGCACGCGGATCAGGAACACGCCCAGCGACATGAACACCGCGTACACCAGCCCGTGCACGAGGAACGCCGCACCGATGCCGCCCGGCGTGCTGCCGAACGCCTCCAGCATCTGGCTCGACCACGGCGACGCGATGAGCGCGCCACCGCCGAACCCCATGATCGCGATCCCCGTCGCCATGCCCGGCCGGTCGGGGAACCACTTGATCAGCGTCGACACCGGCGAGATGTAGCCGATCCCGAGCCCGATGCCGCCGACGAGCCCGTAGCCCAGCACGACGAGCCAGTACTGCGACGTCGCCGCCCCCAGCGCCGAGATCAGGAACCCGGTGGAGAAGCAGCTCATCGACACGAACATCGCCCAGCGCGGGCCGTTGCGCTCGACGAGCGTGCCGCCGAACGCCGCCGACAGCCCCAGCATGACGATGCCCAGCTGGAACGGCAGCGCGCTGAGCGTGCCCGACAGGTGCAGCGCCTTCTCCAGCGGCGGCTTGAACACGCTCCACGCGTAGGCCTGCCCGATGGACAGGTGCACCGACAACGCGGCGGGCGGGATCAGCCAGCGACTCCAGTTGGCGGGCGCGACCGTGTGGGAACGGTCCAGGAAAGTGACGGCCACAGTGCTGCTCCCCTAGGCTGGATGGTGAGAGCAATCTAGTACCGAAAGCTTGTCGCCGCACCAACGGGTTGTGGAACTTTCGGGCAGACCGGCGGGGAGTGACGATCATGGGCCGAGTGACCGTGCGGCGGCCGGTGCGGGTGCTGTCCGAGACGGGGCAGCGGCGGCGGCCGGATTCGCTCGCCGCCGAGGAACCGCTGGAGATCCGCGTCGGCGGGAAGGCGCTCGCGGTGACCATGCGCACCCCCGGGCACGACGTCGAACTCGCCCACGGCTTCCTGCTGTCCGAGGGGGTGCTCGGCTCGCCGGACGACGTCTTCGCCGCGCGCTACTGCGACGGTGTCGACGATCAGGGCCGCAACACCTACAACGTGCTGGACGTGACGCTCGCCGAGGGCGTGGCGCCGCCGGAGACCGGGGTGGAGCGCAACTTCTACACCACGTCCTCGTGCGGCGTGTGCGGGAAGGCGGCGCTCGACGCGGTCAAGCTCAAGACGCGGTTCGCGCCGGGGCAGTCCCCGTTCGCGGTCACGCCGGAGGTCCTGGCGAAGCTGCCGGACGCGCTGCGCGAGCAGCAGAAGGTCTTCGCGAGCACGGGCGGGCTGCATGCGGCTGGCCTGTTCACCGCCGACGGCACCCTGCTCGCGGTCCGTGAGGACGTGGGCAGGCACAACGCCGTGGACAAGGTGCTGGGCTGGGCGCTGCTGGCGGGCCGGGTGCCGCTCGGCGACACCGGGCTGCTGGTGTCCGGGCGGGCCTCGTTCGAGCTGGTGCAGAAGGCCGCGATGGCCGGGATCCCGCTGCTGGCGGCGGTGTCGGCACCGTCGTCGCTGGCGGTCGAGCTGGCCGAGGAGAACGGCATGACGCTCGTCGGCTTCCTGCGCGGCGCGAGCATGAACCTCTACACCGGGGAACAGCGCGTGCTCGAAAAGGCCGCCGCCGCGTCCTGACCGTTTTCCGGGGCCCGTGCATACGCTTGAATGGTCCGGTGGACAGACTGCGCTTCAGCCGCCGATCGCTCTTGATCGCCGGCGCCTCCGGGCTGGGCGTGGCCGCGTTCACCGCCGGTACCGCGACCGGCGTGCTGCCCGTGGACGAGGCGGTGCAGCGGGCGCTCGGCGTGACGTCCTCGACCCCGGTGAGCCAGCTGGGGTTCGCGCGGGTGGAGCGCGTCTGGTCGGCCGCGCGCGGTCGTGAGGTCGACTTCGTGACGTTGCTGCCGAGCAAGTCGCCGCCGCGGGACCTGCCGATGGTGCTGGTGCTGCACGGCCTGCACGGCCGCGCCCGCACCGCCGCGCCGACGGGCACCCTCAACGAGCTGGCCGGCCGCGTCGCGCGGCGTTCGGTGCCGCCGTTCGGGTTGGTCGCGGTCGACGGCGGGGACAACTACTGGCACCAGCACCACCCGGGCGACGACCCGATGCGGATGCTGCTGGACGAGGTGCCGCAGTGGCTGCGCCGCCGTGGTCTGGGCGGCGCGGCCGGGCGGCCGTTCGCGGTGCTGGGGATGTCGATGGGCGGGTTCGGCGGGCTGCTGTACGCGCGGCGCCGGGCCGAGCGGCGCCAGCCGCTGGACGCGCTGGCGTTGCTCGCCCCGGCGCTCATCCTGTCCTGGCCGGAGATGGCCAAGCGCGGCGCGTTCCGCGACGCCGCCGACTGGGCGTCGATGGACCCGCTGAAGCACCTCACGGCGACCGGCAGCGTGCCGACCGGCGTGTGGTGCGGCACCGAGGACCCGTTCATCGAGGGCGTGCGGAAGTTCATCGCGGCGACGCACCCCGCCGTCGCGTTCACGGCACGCGGCAAGCACGGCGACTCGTTCAACCGCACCGTGGTGCCCAGCGTGATCGGCTTCCTCGGGCGGCACGTCCCCCTGGTCTAGCTGTGCTGGACCGCTTCGAGCTGGAGGTGCTCGGTGAACCAGCGGGTGCTGGCCTCCATCGACTCCTCGAACCCCTTGCCGGGCAGGTAGAGGCTGTGGTGTTCCGCGTCGAGGACGGTGAGCTGCTTGGGCCCGTTCACCAGGTCGTAGAACTCCCGCACCAGCTCGCCCGGGATCAGGCTGTCACGGGAACCGGTGATCATCAGCAGCGGGATCGTGCCGAGCCGCCCGGCGTAGGGGCGTACGTCGAACTCGATGGCGTGCTCGAGCGAGCGGGTCGTGAACGAGTTCATCCAGCCCTTCGGCAGCCCGGCCGGCCCGCTGATCAGGTAGTCGTAGCCTTCCTGGGTGTCGACGAGCGCGAACCCGCCTTCCGGCGCGTCGGGGTGTCGCACCACCGGGGACAACGAGGGCCTCCCTCCGTCGAGCAGCCGCCGGCGCTCGTCGTTGAACACCTCCCGGAAGGCGGCCAGGCCCTCCGCGCCCAGGATGTGCCGGGTGATTTCGGTGCCCGCGATCCAGGGAGCCTGCGAGACGACGGCGTTGACCCGGGTGTCGATGGCGGCGACGGCCAGCACGTGGCCACCGCTGAAACTCGTCCCCCACAGCGCCACGCGGTCGGCGTCGAAGGCGTCGCAGGACTGCGCGAACGTGATGGCCATCTGCATGTCCCGGCACTGGGCGACGGGGTCGAACTCCTGGCGCGGCTGACCGTCGCTGGGCCCGAAGCCGCGGTGGTCGTACAGGACGACGCCGAAGCCGTGGTCGGCCAGCCATTGGGCCGCAGGGGCCAGCCGTTCGGCGGAGTCGGCCATGCCGTGGGTCATGATCACCACGGGCACCCGGCCGTTCGCCCGGTCAGGTGAGTAGGCAGTGCCCCGCAGCGTGAGGGCACCCTCGTACGAAGGGAACTCGATCTCCGTGTTCATGGTGCCCAGTCTCGGCCGCGCCAGCCGGACTGGCGATCAGTAATAGTCCAGTATTCATGAGCGGTCGTCCCGGAGATGTCCAGGGAGCTTTCCACGAAACGCGCGCCCGGCCCGGGCGTGCGGCAGATGTCTTCCGGCGCGAGGTGGCTGTGCCCCGCAGCGCATTCGAGGACGATCTGACCGGCTCGTCGCAGGAGCTCGCACGCACCGTCGGCGGGCCGGTACCGGACGATGACCGACGGGCCCTGCGGGTCGGCGAGGTACCTGTCGCCCCATTCCAGGAGCGCCAGGAGCGTGGGCCGCAACGCCAGGCCCTGCTCGGTCGGCTCGTAGGCGAAGCGCCGCCGGTCCCCGGGGACCAGCGCTCCCCCGCGTCCGTCCCGGAGAGGCAGCTCGACGAGCAGCAGGGCGCGAGCGTGATCGCCGAGGCGATCCTCGACGCGGAAAACGGCGCCTGGCCGCGCGGCGCCAGCCGGACCTGGGTGTTCCCACGGAAATCCCCGAGGGCCGCTGGCGCGGCTGGGGCCGGATCAGGCCGCTCGCAACGATCCTCGCCCGGCTCACCGGCAACGACGCCAAGCAGGCCAGTGCGCTCGCGCGTCAGCGGATCACCGCCAGCCGAGCCGAACGCGCCCGCCTGCCCTGATGAGTGGGGAGCGACCATGAGCCAGTCGCGCCGCGCGGGAAAGGCTTTCTGATGCGGCGCTAGTGCATCCAGCTGGACACGCGGGACAGGGCCCAGAAGCCGACGAAGATGGCGGCCAGGGTCAGGGACGACCAGAACAGCAGGCGGCGGTCGTCGTCGGTGGTGGCGCGGACCTTGCGGAGCGTGAACCAGCCCGCGACGAACAGCGGGACCGGCAGCAGCGGCAGCGGGGACAGGCGCACGAGCGTGGCGACCAGGCACACGGCGGTGAGGGCGATCAGCACCACCAGGACGCCGCGGTGCACGTGCCGGTGGCTCAGGTACGGCGTGATGATCCGGTACGTCAGATCGCTGATCCCACGCACATCGCCCCGGCCCTCCGGGACGACGGTTTCCGTGTCCGCGGTACCGGTCGTGGCGGTTTCGGTCCCCTGAGCGGGACCTGCCCCCTCGACGCTCATTCGCGTAGCTTATCCGCCCCGTCCCCGACCCGTTCGGGCAATGGCCCCTTACCCACGGCGACGAAAGCGGGACTCTTCTCGGTCGCCCGGGTAGTACAGCGGCCCCGCCGCTGACTAGGCGGTCTTCTCGCCGCGCTCGGTGCTGCGGCGGCGGGAAGGCTGCCGGGACACGATGGTCGGGTTGACGTTCTCGCGGACGGTCTGCTCGGTGATGACCACCTTGGCGACGTCGTTGCGGCTCGGGATGTCGTACATCACCGGCTGGAGGACCTCCTCCATGATGGCGCGCAGCCCGCGGGCACCGGTGCCGCGCAGCACCGCCTGGTCCGCGATCGCCTCGAGCGCCGTCTTGGTGAACTCCAGCTCGACGTTGTCCATCTCGAACAGCTTCTTGTACTGCTTGACCAGCGCGTTCCGCGGCTCGGTCAGGATCCGCACGAGCGAGTCCTTGTCGAGGTGGGTCACGTTCGCCACGATCGGCAGGCGGCCGATGAACTCGGGGATCAGCCCGAACTTGATCAGGTCCTCGGGCATCGTCTCGGAGAAGATGTCGCTCTCCTCGATCTCGGTCCTGGTGCGGATGTCCGCGCCGAACCCGATGCCGCGCTTGCCGATGCGGTCGTTGATGATCTTTTCCAGGCCCGCGAAGGCACCGGCCACGATGAACAGCACGTTCGTCGTGTCGATCTGGATGAACTCCTGGTGCGGGTGCTTGCGCCCGCCCTGCGGCGGCACCGAGGCGGTGGTGCCCTCCAGGATCTTCAGCAGCGCCTGCTGCACACCCTCGCCCGAGACGTCCCGCGTGATCGACGGGTTCTCCGACTTGCGGGCGATCTTGTCGACCTCGTCGATGTAGATGATGCCGGTCTCGGCACGCTTCACGTCGTAGTCGGCGGCCTGGATGAGCTTGAGGAGGATGTTCTCGACGTCCTCGCCGACGTACCCGGCCTCGGTCAGCGCGGTGGCGTCGGCGATGGCGAACGGCACGTTCAGCATCTTCGCCAGCGTCTGCGCGAGGTAGGTCTTGCCGCAGCCGGTGGGGCCCAGCAGCAGGATGTTGGACTTGGCGAGCTCGACCGGCTCGTCCTTCGAGTCCTTGGGGCCGGTCTTGTCGTCGGACTGGATGCGTTTGTAGTGGTTGTACACCGCCACCGCGAGCGTCCGCTTCGCGTCCGACTGGCCGATCACGTACTGGTCGAGGAACTCGTGGATGTCCAGCGGCTTCGGCAGCTCGTCGAGCTTCACGTCGCCGGCTTCGGCCAGCTCTTCCTCGATGATCTCGTTGCACAGATCGATGCACTCATCGCAGATGTACACGCCGGGGCCGGCGATGAGCTTCTTCACCTGTTTCTGGCTCTTCCCGCAGAAAGAACACTTCAGCAGGTCTCCGCCGTCGCCGATCCGTGCCATGACCGTTGACCTGTTCCCCTCCGGAGCGCCGGATCGGCGCACCTGATCGTCTACCTGCCCTCGCCGCCGAGACAGCGGATGTGAACCTCGCCTCTGACGGTACCCGCCCGGAGCCCGGTGCGGGAGGACCATCAGTCCCCGGGGAATGCCCGGAAGGCCCGACCACCGCTCCCGACCGCGGCGGTCGCAGCCTAATCGGGGGACCGGGCACGCGTCCGTCCCGACACGCGCCCGGTCCCCCGGTGGTTCAGTTGGCGAGCTTGCGGTACGACAGCACCTCGTCGATGATCCCGTACTCCTTGGCCTGCTCGGCGGTGAGGATCTTGTCGCGCTCGACGTCGCGGCGGACCTCTTCCTCGCTCTTGCCGGTGTGCTTGGCCAGCGTGCTCTCCATGAGGCGGCGAACCCGCTGGATCTCGTTGGCCTGGATCTCCAGGTCCGACACCTGGCCGTACGTGCCCTCGGTGGCGGGCTGGTGGATCAGCACGCGGGCGTTGGGCAGCGCGAGCCGCTTGCCCTTGGTGCCCGCGGCCAGCAGCACGGCCGCCGCGGAGGCCGCCTGGCCCAGCACGACGGTCTGGATCTCCGGGCGCACGAACTGCATCGTGTCGTAGATCGCCATCAGCGCGGTGAACGAGCCACCGGGCGAGTTGATGTAGATCGTGATGTCGCGGTCCGGGTCCTCGTGCTCGAGGTGCAGCAGCTGGGCCATCACGTCGTTGGCCGACGCGTCGTCCACCTGCACGCCGAGCATGATCTGCCGCTCCTCGTACAGCTTGTTGTACGGGTTCGACTCCTTGACGCCGTAGCTGGTGCGCTCGACGTAGGACGGCAGGATGTACCGGGATTGCGGAAGCTGGAAGTTGCTCATTTTCTTGTCTCCTTGTCCACGCCCGGTCAGTGGCTGCCGTTGGGCGAGGGAAGCTGGTTCTCCCGGCTCAGCACGTGGTCGACGAAGCCGTAGTCACGGGCCTCCTCGGCGGTGAACCAGCGGTCGCGGTCGCCGTCGCGGATGATCTGCTCGACCGTCTGACCGGTCTGCTCGGCGGTGATGCGCGCCAGCTCCTGCTTCCACTTGCCGAAGACCTCGGCCTGGATCGCGATGTCGGAGGCGGTGCCGCCGACGCCCGCGGACGGCTGGTGCATCAGGATGCGCGCGTGCGGCAGCGCGTACCGCTTGCCCGGGGTGCCCGAGGACAGCAGGAACTGCCCCATCGACGCCGCCAGCCCCATCGCGTACGTCGCCACGTCCGGCTCGATGAGCTGCATCGTGTCGTAGATGGCGAAGCCGGCGGTGACCGAGCCGCCGGGCGAGTTGATGTAGAAGCGGATGTCGGACTCGGAGTCCTCCGCGGCCAGCAGCAACAGCTGCGCGGTGATCCGGTTCGCCACCTCGTCGTTGACCTCGGAACCGAGCACGACGATGCGCTCGGCGAGCAGCCGCTCGAACACCGAGTCGGTCAGGTTGAGCCCCGCGGTGCTGGTCCGCGCCTCGGGCTTGTGCTGCGTCACGTCTGCCTGCCTTTTCGCCGCCGTGGACCTCGCGAGGAGATCCACTGTGGACGTCCTTCGAAGTTTGAGATCTTGCATTCGACCCTAACGAACTCGGGCGGCGCAGAAGTCCTGACACCGCCCGAGTTCGCTCAGAGCTTTACTTTTCGGTCGCGGACTCCGCACCCTCGGTGACCTCGGTCTCATTCGCCGGGGTCTCGACGGCGGCCTCGTCCTCGTCCTTGCCGAACAGGTCCTCCAGGTCGACCTCGGCACCCGAGGCGTCGGTCACCTTCGCGCGGCGCACGACCGAGGCCAGCGCCTTGCCGCGGCGCACGTCCGCGTAGATGGCCGACAGCTGGCCGGACTGCTGGGCCCGCTGCACGTACTCGTCCGGGCTGATGCCGAAGCGCTGCGCCTGGTAGATGATCCGCTCGGTCAGCTCGGCGTCGTTGACGCTGGTCTGCTCGGCGTCGGCGATCGTGTCCAGCAGGAGCTGCGTGCGCACGGCCTTCTCCGACTCGGTGCGCACCTCCTCGTTGAACTCCTCCAGCGTGCGGCCCTGGGACTCCAGCAGCTGGGCCAGCGCCTCCTCGCTGTGGTCGAGGTCGTGGACGGCGTCGTGCTTGCGGCTCTCGACCTCGGCCTCGACGACCTTCTCCGGCAGCGGCACCTCGACGCTCTCGAGCAGCTGGTCGAGGATCTTGTCGCGGGCCTGGACGCCCTGCTGGACCTTCTTCATCCGGGCCAGGCGCTCACGCAGGTCGGCCTTGAGCTCGTCGATCGTGTCGAACTCGCTGGCCAGCTGGGCGAACTCGTCGTCCGGCTCGGGCAGCTCGCGCTGCTTGATGCTCTGCACGGTCACCGAGACCTCGGCGTCGCGGCCGGCGTACTGCCCGGCGACGAGCTTCGTGGTGAAGGTCTTGGTCTCGCCGGCGTTCGCGCCGATGATCGCGTCGTCGATGCCGTCGACGAGCTGGCCGGAGCCGATCTCGTAGGACAGGCCCTGGGTGGCGGCCTCCTCGACCTCCTCGCCGTCGACCGTGGCCGACAGGTCGATGGAGACGAAGTCGCCGTTCTCGGCGGGGCGGTCGACGCCGGTCAGCGTGCCGAACCGGGCGCGCAGGTTGTCCAGCTCGGCCTGGACCTCCTCGTCGGAGACCTCGACGTCGTCGACGGTCACCGCGAGGCCGTCCAGCTCGGGCAGCGCGATCTCGGGGCGGATGTCCACCTCGGCGGTGAACTCCAGCACCTCGCGGTCCTCGAGCTTGGTGACCTCGAAGTCGGGCTGGCCGAGCGTGCGCACCTCGCCGGCGCGCACCGCCTCGAGGTACTTGGCCGGGATGGCCTCGTTGACGACCTCATCGAGCACCGGCGCGCGGCCGATCCGGCTTTCCAGGACGCGAGCGGGCGCCTTGCCGGGACGGAAGCCCGGGATGCGCACCTGCTGGGCGATCTTGCGGTAGGCGCGGTCGAAGTTCGGTTTGAGTTCGTCGAACGGCACCTCGACATTGATCTTGACTCGCGTCGGGCTGAGCTGCTCGACGGTGCTCTTCAACGTGTTCTCCTCGAGCCGTACAGGGATTGGTGGTGGGCACGCGGGTACCCGACGTCCGAGTCTAGGCCAGCGGCCCGTCACGCCGGGTCCGGCCCTGCAAGCAGCGTCAGGACGCGGCGGGAAGTTTACATCCAGCCCTGTTTTGTCTACCTTCTTCGACCAGCAGGTCCCCTATCGGCGAGGAGCCGGTCGTGGCTGGAGTACAGGCGGTGCAGGTCTCACGGGCCGCGGCGGCACTGCCCCGGCTCCGCGTGCGGGTTCCCGCCGTCGTGACACCCACCCTGTTGCTGTTCGGCTGCTCGCTCGCCCTCGGCGGGTTCGCGGCGTGGCTGTCGCTCCTGCACGTCGCCTCCGGGTGGGTGACGGTGCCGCTGCACGTCGCCGCGATGGTGGGGATGTTCGTCGTGCTGCACGAGTGCGTCCACCACGCCGCGGGCAGGCTGACCTGGGTCAACGACGTCGTGGGGCGGCTGGCCATGCCGTTCGTGTCGGCGTTCGGGGCGTTCGCGCCCGCGCGGTTCCTCCACCTCGCGCAGCACCGGGACGGCGTGGAGGGGCACCTGACGCCGTGGAACGTGCGCGGCCCGGCGTGGCAGCTGCCGCTGCGGTGGATGCTGACCGACCTCTGGCACGTGGCGGCCTACCTGCGCCGCACCGCGGAACGGCCGCAGTGGGAGGTCGCCGAGTCGCTGAGCATGCTCGCGCTCGTGCCGGGCACGATCGTGGCGGTCGTCGCGACCGGGCACGGCTGGGAGCTGGTGCTCGTCTACCTGCTGCCGCAGCGGATCGCGCTCGCACTGTCGGCCTGGTGGTTCGACTGGTTCCCCCGGCGGCTGCCCGCCGGTGCCCGCAGCTACCACACGGTGCACAACCGGTACCCGAACCTGCCGTTCTACCGGTACCCGCAGGCTTGGCTCGCCGAGCGGGACCTGGCTCCCGCTCCCGCGCCGCGGCCCGCGGCCCCGGAGGTGTTCCACGCGCTCGTCGTGACGGCCGTCCGGCCGCTGACGGGGTGCGCGGTCGAGGTGGCCTTCGCCGTGCCGCCGCACCTGGCCGAGGAGTTCCGGTTCACCCCGGGGCAGCACGTCGTGCTGAGGGCGGACATCGGCGGGGAGCAGGTGGCCCACCCGTACGCCATCACGTCGTGCCCGGAGGAGCCGGAGCTGCGGGTGGCGATCAAGCGGTTGCCGGGCGGGCGGCTGTCCACCTACGCGACGACCGAGCTGCGGCCGGGCGACCGGGTCGAGGTGCGGCCGCCGGACGGGCAGTTCTCGGTGCACCCGTCGCCACAGGGTGAGCACCTGGTGGCGATCGCGGCGGGGGTCGGGATCGCCCCGCTGCTGCCGATGCTCGCGCACGTGCTGCGGACGTCGCCCAAGCACCGGGCGACGCTGCTCTACGTCAACCGCAGCGGGGCCGACACGCTGTTCGCCGACGAGCTGACGGCGCTCGCCAGCCGGTTCGAGGGGCGCCTGCGGATCGAGCACTTCCGCACCGACGAGCGCGACCCCGACCTGCGCCCGCCGCGGCCGCCCCGTCCGTTCGACAGCATCGGTTCGGCGCTGGCGATCTGCTACGAGCGCTACCACGCCGGCGGCCTCGACGCGAAGCGCTTGCGGGCGCTGCTGGCGTGCCGCCTGCACCCGGCGAAGGTGGACGAGTGGCTGGTGTGCGCGCCGCGTGAGCTGGCCGGGGTGGTCCACGCGCTGCTGGCGGAGCACCACGTCCCGGAGTCCGCCATCCACAGCGAGCTGTTCTGGTCCGCGGAAGCGGCTTGACGGCCTGTGCCGCTCAGTCCTCCAGAGCGCTGTCCGGCAGCTCGCCACGAGGGCCGACGGCGTCCGCGACGCCCAGCGCCGTCCCGCCGCGGAAGACGGCGAGGCGGTATGCCACCTGATCGGTGCCCGAGCCCCTGACGGAGAGGCCGATCTCGTAGTCGCCGGGGTAGGTGACTTCGCCGGTGTACTGGATCCGGTACGACAACGGGGGCAGGTCCGGCACACCACCGAGCGCCTCGGCCGTGAACGCCGCGACGGCCTCGTCGTACCACGTGACGAGCGCGAGGTAGTTGACGTGCTGGTTGGAGTCGACGTCGCCGATCCTGGCGCGCAACGGGTAGTGGTGCGCGTAGGACCCGCGCCGGTGGCGTTCCGCGTCCGGCCGGGGCATCGGCGGCTGCTCGGGGAGCCGCAGGTCACCGAGGTCGGCGAGGAGCTCGCCGGGCAGGGGGAGCGGGCCACCGGCACCGGCCAGCACGACGGTCGCCTCCGCACTGCCGACGCGCTCGCCGCGGTGGAACACCGCCTGCCCGTAGGTGAACGACGACCGTCCGATGCGCTGCACGCCGGTGTGCACCTCGACGTCGTGGGCGCGGGGGCCGACAGGGGCGAGCCGGTCGACGGCCTGGCTCACGAGCAGGATCTGGAACGGCTCGAACCCGCCCGCGAGGACCAGCTGTTCGAAGCGGCGCATGCGGATGCGCAGCCGGGCGTCCTCCAGGCAGCGCGCGAGCCCGACGGTGCTCACGGCTCCGTCCCGGCCCCGGTCCGCCTGACGGATGTGGACCTCGGTGCGCACGGGGTAGTCGACCACGGACCCGACCCTAGTGACGGGGAGTGCGACGGGACGTGCCGTCTTGCCCGACCGGCTCCGGGCCGGAGGTTGTTCGGGCAGCGCCGCGAGGGTGCTCAGGCAGCAACCGCAACGCCAACACCGGGCAGAGCCGCGCCGCGCGCCGGGCGTGCGGCTCCAGCTCCGGGCGCAGCGCCGGTTCCCGCGAGCCGTCGCGGGGCAGGGGGTAGCCCCACGGGTCGCGGGCGAGCGTTTCCGGCAGCAGTTCCGCGCACAGGCCCCGCCCGTCGCACGCCGTCCAGTCGATGTGCAGTTTCACCGCGTCCTCCTCGCCGCGCAGCCACCCCGGAGGTGGCACGCGATCTCGTCGCCGAAGACCGCGAGGCTGCTGCGGGCGAACCGCGCGGCCCCGTCGGGGTGGTGGCAGGCGCCCCGGCGTTCGACGAGGTCCGCCAGCCGCGCGACCTGCTCCGGCCGGGCACCGGAAACGACGTCGCTCATGGCCCTCGCCAGCGCGGGCAGGCCGTTGAGGCACGGGCCGCACTGCCGCGCGCTCTGCCGGGCCAGGTACGTCAGCACCTCCGACGCGACCGCCAGCCCGCACTCGGCGGCGTCCAGCGCCACCAGCACACCTGCCCCGAGTGAGCCCAAAGCCTTGCGCGACAACGGAATCCGAGCGTCGGCGGCAGGCACCCACGTCCCGTGGTAGCCACCGACGAGCACCGCCCGCAGCTCCCCCGCCGGGCCGCCGGCCTGCGCGAGCAGCTCGCCGAGCGGGACGCCGTGCGGCACCTCGTACACCCCGCCACGCCGGACGGAGCCGCTGACGGTGGCGAGGAACGTGCCCGGCTCCTCGGCCGTGCCGCACTGCCGGAACCACTCCGGCCCGTACCGCGCGATCTGCGCGACGTGCGCCAGCGTCTCCACGTTCTGCACGAGCGTCGGCCTGCCGTGCACGCCCGAGCGGACCGTCAGGGTGAGCCGGTCGGACGGCAGCGCCTGCCTGCCCTCGACCGCCGCGACGACCGCCGACTCCTGGCCGGCGACGAAGTAGTCCGGCGCCACGACCACCGCGACGGGCAGCGCGTCCCACCCCGCACGCTCTGCGAGCGCCGCCCGGACCGCTTGTGCGGCAAGGCCTTCCGGTACGTACACGACGGCGGTCGTCGCGCGGACGGCCTCGGCGGCCAGCTGCAGCCCGTCCAGCACGAGGTGCGGGGCGCGCACGAGCAGCGTGTGGTCCTTGGCGCTCGCGGGCTCACCCTCGGCGCCGTTCGCGACCACGACGGGTGCGCTGCCCTCGGCGACCGCGGAGAGCTTGCGCCACACGGGAAATCCCGCCCCGCCGCGACCCGTGAGCCCGGCTTCGCGGACATCGTCGACGAGGGCGCGGCCCCACGGGACGCGGCCGTTGCGCGCCAGGTGCGTGGCGAGATCGGAAGCCGCCGCGTCGAGCAGTCTCATACCCGGACCTCCCTTCTCAGGAACAGCGCGCCCACGACCGAGAGGACGCACAGCACAGCGACAGTCAGGAACCACGGGCTGAACCCGTCGGTGCCCGTGCCGAGTGCGTGAACGAGGGCGACCGGCCAGAGCGCGTACGCCGCCCAGTGCACGGCTCGCCACGTACGCCTGCCAAGCCGGTGACGCAGCAGGCTGGTGACGACGAGCGCGAGCAGCACGTCGAGCGCCACCGTGCCGAGGCCCTGCCAGAACGGCCGGTACTCGCCGACGAACGGCAGCACGAGGTCGAACAGCCGCAGCATCGCGTACGGGTCGAACAACAGCAGCCCCACGTGCAACGCCAGGAACACCGCGGACAACAGGCTGACGTTCCGGTGCAGTTCGGCGACGGCGAACCGCGGCAGCCCCGGCGCCGGGCGCCCCGAACGCGTCGCGATGCCCAGCACCGTCGACACGGTGAGCAACACGAGCGCGACGATCCCCGTGCCACGGCCGAAATCCCACAGCGCGGTCGTGCTCACGACTCCTCCGGCCAGCCGCCGAGCACGTGCACGCGCCCGGACTGGTCGACGAGACGCGCCGGTACCCCGAGACCGGCGAGCCACACGGGCGCCGCGTCGCCCCGGACGAGGGCGGCCGTGGTCCACGTGTTGGCGTCCACGCACCGGTCGGCGACCACCGTGACGCTGCGCCACACCCGTGGCGCGGGCTGGCAGGTACGCGGGTCCAGCACGTGGTGCAGCAGCCGGCCGCCGCGCCGCCAGCTGCGGCCGGTCGTGCTCGACGTCGCCATCGCGGCCCCGCTCGGCACCGCCACGACGCAGGCCGGGTCGCCGGGCCGGTCGCGGACGAAGATGCGCCACCCGCCGGCCGGGCCCGCGCCCGCGGTGGCGAGGTCACCGCCCAGTTCGACGAGCACGCCCGTGCCGAGGGCACCCGCCGCGAGCCGGGCGCAGCGGTCCGCCGTCCACGCCTTCGCCGTCGCGCCGAGGTCCACGCGCACGCCACGCGGCACGGTGAGCCGCCGCCCGTCGAGCCGGATCCGCCGCCAGCCGGGCGCCGGGCGCACCCACACGGGGATCGCGGGACCGTCCGCCTCGACGAGCGCCAGGTCCCGGTCGTACCCCAGGTACGCGAGTGCGTCGCCGAGCGTCGGGTCCACGTCGCCGTCCGTGCGGCGCGCGGCTTCGAGCGCGGCGGTCACCAGGTCGGCGAGCAGCTCGCTGACCTCGACCTCCTCCCCCGCGCGTTCGGCCGCGGCGAGTTCGGAGTCCGGCCGGAACCGGCTGCACGCGCGGTCCACCGCCGCCAGTTCCGCCTCCACGAGCGCCCGCGCGTCGGCGAGCGCCGCCGGCTCGGTCACGACGACGCGGGCCGTCGTGCTCCACACCGGCCACTCCGCGACCGTGTCCCCGGTGAGCAGCGCGTTCATCACGATCCCCTCGACGAGCCGTGCGCCTGGCCGCTGTCGGCGGACATCCCGCCGCCGTAGCCCTGGACCGCGCTGTCCGAAGTGGACTGCTGGTTCGGCGCGGCGTCCGAGACCGACACGGCCGCGACGGTCGCGCCCGCCACCCCGAGGACGGCGACCCCCGCGGTCACGAGTGCGATGCGGCGCACTCCCTGTTCGGTAGTCATGCCGTTCAGGCTCGGTGCGGAGTCTGTGTGGTTTCTGTGCCCACGGTGAAGGCTTCCTGTGGTTGTCGGATCGCACAGCCGCCACACAGGGAGCACACAAGCACCCCACACGAACGGCGGCGATCGTCGAAGGTGTGAAACCGCCGAAGGCTGCCCGGGCACGGCCGCTGCGGACGAAGCTCATCGCCGCACTGGTCGCGCTGCTCACGGTGGTGTGCCTGCTCATCGGCGTGATCAGCGAGTTCGCGCTCCGCGCGTTCCTGACCCGGCAGGTCGACGACCAGCTCCGCGACACCGTGAACCGCTCCCAGTTCTTCGTCAGCGGCGGGCCCGGCCACGGCGACGCGCTCGACGCCTCGGGCACGACGACCGGCACCGTGCACGCGTGGGTCACCGGGACGGACCCGCACGCCGAGATCCTCGCCGCCCAGCCGGGTTCCCACGTGCCGGTCCGGCAGCCGCTCGGGGACGAGGACCTGGCCACGCTCAGCGACGTGGCCGTGGCGGGGCAGCCGGAAACCGTTTCCCTGACCGAGGGCGAGTACCGCGTGCTCGCGATCGCCGCCGGGGATGGCGTCGAGGTGTTCGGGCTGCCGCTGGCGCAGGCGAACGACACGCTGCTCACCGTGGGGTTCATCCTCGGCGGGGTGGCGCTCGTGGCGGTGCTGGGCGCGGCCGTCGTGGGCGTGTTCGTCGTCCGGCGGACGTTGCGCCCGCTCGACCGGGTGGCGGCCGCGGCCTCGCGGGTGACCGAACTGCCGCTGGAGCGCGGTGACGTCGCGTTGTCCGTGCGGGTTCCGGTGACCGACACCGATCCGGCGACCGAGGTCGGCCAGGTCGGGCACGCGCTCAACCGCATGCTCGTCCACATCGACCGCGCGCTGGACGCCCGGCAGGCCAGCGAAACGCGCGTGCGGCAGTTCGTCGCCGACGCCAGCCACGAGCTGCGGACGCCGCTCGCCGCGATCCGCGGGTACGCGGAGCTGACCCGCCGCTCGCACCACGGGGTGCCACCGGACATCGCCCACGCGATGAACCGCGTCGAGTCGGAGGCGGCGCGGATGACCACCCTCGTCGACGACCTCCTGCTGCTGGCGCGCCTCGACGCCGGGCGCCCGCTCGAACAGTCCGATGTGGACTTCTCCAGGCTCGTCGCGGACGCCGTGGGCGACGCCCACATCGCCGGGCCGCGGCACCGCTGGCGCCTCGAACTGCCCGGCGAACCGGTCTTCGTGCGCGGTGACGCCCAGCGGCTGCACCAGGTCCTGGCGAACCTGCTCGCGAACGGGCGCACGCATACGCCGTCCGGTACGACCGTCACCACGCGGCTGGCGGCGTCCGGCGGCGACGCCGTGCTCACCGTGACCGACGACGGCCCCGGCATCGCCCCCGAACTGCTCCCGCACGTCTTCGAACGCTTCGCCCGCGGGGACTCCTCGCGCTCGCGGGCCGCGGGAAGCACCGGGCTGGGCATGGCGATCGCGGCCGCCGTCGTCGCCGCGCACCACGGACGCGTGCACGTGCGGAGCAGGCCGGGCCGCACGGAGTTCGAAGTGCGCCTGCCACGCACAGGAAGCACACAGGAACGGCACAAGGACGGCCAAGGTCGGGTCGAAAAAGTGGGCTCATGACAGCACTGGCCCACCCCGTCCCCGAAAGCCCGCCGACCTCCCGCGGTGCCCGGCTGCGCCGCCCCCGCGTGCGCCCGGCCCTGGCCGGGCTGCTGGTGGCGACCGCGCTGCTCTACCTCGTCGGGCTGGGCTCCTCCGGCTGGGCCAACGCGTTCTACTCAGCCGCCGCGCAGGCGGGCGGCGAGAGCTGGGAAGCGTTGTTCTTCGGCTCCAGCGACCCGTCGAACGCGATCACCGTCGACAAGACCCCGGCCGCGTTGTGGGTCATGGGCCTGTCGGTGCGGATCTTCGGGCTCAGCTCGTGGAGCGTCCTCGTGCCGCAGGCACTGATGGGCGTGGCGTCCGTGGCGCTGTTGTACGCGGCCGTGCGGCGCGTGGGGGGTCCGGCGGCCGGGCTGCTCGCGGGCGGCGTGCTCGCGCTGACCCCGGTGGCGGCGTTGATGTTCCGGTTCAACAACCCGGACGCGCTCATGGTGCTGCTGCTGGTCGCGGCCGCGTACGCGACGCTGCGTGCGGTGGAGCGCGGGAGCCCGAAGTGGCTCGTGCTCGCCGGGGTGGCCGTCGGGTTCGCGTTCCTGGCGAAGATGCTGCAGGCGTTCCTGGTGCTGCCCGCGTTCGGTCTCGCCTACCTCGCCGCCGCGCCGGTGTCACTGGGAAAGCGCTTGCTGCACCTGCTGGGCGCGCTGGCGGCGGTACTGGTCTCGGCGGGCTGGTACATCGCCGTCGTCGAGCTGTGGCCCGCGAGCGGCAGGCCCTACATCGGTGGCTCGCAGACGAACAGCATCCTCGAACTCGCCTTCGGCTACAACGGTTTCGGCCGCATCACCGGGAACGAGGTGGGCAGTCTCGGCGGGGCGCAGAGCAGTGGCAGCTGGGCGCGGTTGCTCGGCAGCGAGATGGCGGGCGGGATCGCGTGGCTGCTGCCCGCGGCGGTGCTCGCGTTCGGGGCGCTGCTGTGGCTGACGTGGTCCGCGCCCCGGACCGACCGCACCCGTGCCTCCGCGATCGTGTGGGGCGGCTGGCTGCTGGTGACCGGCCTGGTGTTCAGCTACATGAGCGGGATCATCCACCCGTACTACACGATCGCGCTGGCCCCGGCGGTGGCGGCGCTCGTGGGCCTCGGCGCGGACCGGTTGTGGCGGCAACGCGCGAACCCGGTCGCGGCGGGCATCCTTTCCAGCGGAGTCGCTTTGTCGGCGTTGACCGCGTACCTGATCCTGTTGCGCGAGCCGGACTGGCAGCCGTGGCTGAAGTACTTCGTGCTCCTGCTGGGCCTCGGCGCGGCCGCGCTGCTGCTGGTCGCAGACCGGTTACCGCGTGCCGCCGCGCGCGGGGTCGCGGTGCTCGCCCTCGTCGCCACGCTCGCCGGTCCGGCGGGTTACACGGTCGCCACCGCGGCGACCGCGCATTCCGGTGCGATCCCGTCAGCAGGTCCCGCCGCCAGGGGTTTCGGCGGCGGAATGCCGGGCGGCGGTCGCGGCGGCATCGGCAGCCTGCTCACCACCTCCACCCCAGGTCAGGCGCTCGTTTCCCGGCTCCGGCAGGACAGCGGGGCGTACAAGTGGGCGGCGGCGACCGTCGGCTCCAACCCCGCGGCCAGCTACCAGCTCGCCGCGGACGTGCCCGTGATGGCCGTGGGCGGCTTCAACGGCACCGACCCGGCTCCCACGCTCGCGCAGTTCCAGGAGTACGTCGCGAACAAGCAGATCCACTACTTCGTCGGCACCGGTTCGTCGATGGGCGCCACCTCGGGCAGCGACGACGCCCAGGAGATCGCCGAGTGGGTCGCGCAGCACTTCACCGCGACCACAGTGGACGGAACTCAGGTCTACGACCTCACGTCCTGACCGATTCTCAGGCGCCGCTCAGCCCGCGGGGTGACACTGGGGACAACGGTCGAAGGAGGGGACCATGACCAGCACTTCCGCCCCGGTCTGGCACACCGCCAGCGTGCGGGGCTCCCGCACGGTCAACGCCGACGCGGTGGCCGCGGGCACCGACCCCGCCACGGGTTTCGCCGTGTTCGCGCTCGCCGACGGCGTGGGCGACGCCGAAGACGCCGCCCACGCCGCCCGGATCGCCGTCGCGGCGGCGACCCGGTCCCCCCTTTCCAGTGGCCCCGCGGCGGCCCTGCTCGCCGCGCGGGACGCCGTCCGCGCTCGCGACACGGGCGACTGCGTGCTCGTCGTCGCACAGGCCGGTGAGCGGGGGTACCGCATCGCGTGGGTCGGGGACGTGCGGGCGTACGCGTGGGACGGCACGCGCCTGCGCCAGCTCACCCACGACCACACGCTCGCCCAGTACTTCCGCGACCGGGGCCAGGTGCCCACCCCGCGCATGGAGCACCTGGTCACCACGAGCGTGCGCACCGCGGGCGAGGCCGAGTACGGCCACTCCGAGCTGACCGGTCCGGCCGGGCTGCTGCTGACCAGCGACGGCGTGCACAAGACGCTCGACCTGGCGACGATGGCCGAGTTGCTGCGGCAGCCCGCGAACTCGTCGCCCGCGCTGACCGCCGCCGCACTGGCCGCGGGCGGCACCGACAACGCGACCGCGTTGTTCGTCGAGTACCCGGCCGCCGCGACCGATGTCAGCACCGTCAGCACCGTCCCGTTCCACGTCGCCGCCTGACCTCAGCGCAGCCCGTTCGCCGCGATCACGTTCGCGTACCAGGCGGCGGAACGCTTCGGCGTCCGCTCCTGGGTCGCGTAGTCGACGTGGACGAGCCCGAACCGCTTCGCGTACCCCTCGGCCCACTCGAAGTTGTCCAGCAGCGACCAGTAGAAGAACCCCCGCAGGTCCACCCCCTGCGCGACGGCCGCGTGCGCGGCCCGCAGGTGGGAGTCCAGGAAGCCGATCCGGTCGTCGTCGGCGATTTCCCCGTCCGGCCCGACGTGGTCGGGGTACGCGGCGCCGTTTTCCGTGACGTACAACGGGATGTGCGGGTACTCGCGGTGCACGCGCAACAGGGTGTCGGTCAGCTTGTCCGGCTCCACCTGCCAGCCGGATTCGGTGAGCGGCGCGTGCGGATCGGGGATGAACCGCACCTCCCGCGCCCCGATCCACTCCGGGCCCGCGGCCTCGCCGAGTGCCGGGTCGCGGGTCACCTCGTAACCCCGGTAGTAGTTGATGCCGAGCTGGTCGATCGGCGTGCCGATGGCCGCGAGATCCCCGTCGCGCACGGGGAAACCGAACGGCTCCAGGTCCGCCAGCAGGTCCTCGGGGTAGCGGCCCAGCAGCACGGGGTCGAGGAACAGCCGGTTCTGCAGCCCGTCGATCTTGCGCACGGCCTCCTGGTCCTCGCCCTGCACGGGGTACAGGTTGAGCGTGATACCCAGCCGCGCGGCGGGCGCGTGCCGCCGCAGCTCGGGCATCGCGAGCCCGTGGGCGAGCAGCAGGTGGTGCGCCGCCGCGGCAGCCGCTTCCGGTTCCCGGCGCCCCGGTGCGTGGATGCCCGCCGCGTAACCCAGGAACGCCGAGCACCACGGTTCGTTGAGGGTGGACCAGAACGGGATGCGGTCCCCCAGCCGTGCCACGGTCGTAGCCGCGAACTCCGCGAACCGGAACGCCGTGTCGCGGTTCGCCCAGCCGCCCGCCTCCTCCAGCGCCTGCGGCAGGTCGAAGTGGTACAGCGTCGCCCACGGGGTGATCCCGTTGGCCAGCAGCTCGTCGGTCAGCCGGTCGTAGAAGTCCAGTCCCTTCGGGTTGACCTCGCCGCCATCGGGGCGGACGCGGGACCACGCGATCGAGAACCGGTAGGCGCCGAAACCGAGCGCACGCATCAGTGCGACGTCGTCGCGGTAGCGGTGGTAGTGGTCGGCCGCGGGTTCGCCGGTGTCCCCGCCCGCCACCGCGCCGGGGCGGCGGGAGAACGCGTCCCAGATCGAGTCGGTGCGGCCGTCCTGCCTGGTCGCGCCTTCGATCTGGAAGGCGGCGGTGCTGGCGCCCCACAGGAACCCCGGGGGGAACTCCAGCGCCGCGGCCACCTGTTCGCCGAGTACGGACATGCTCAACCTTTCACAGCGCCCTGCATGATCCCGGCCACGATCTGGCGGCCGAGCAGCAGGAAGACGATCAGGATCGGGATGGTGGCCAGCGTCGTGCCCGCCAGCACCAGTGAGTAGTCGACGTAGTACCCGCTCTGCAGCCGCTCCAGCGCGAGCTGCACGGTCGGGTTCTCCGCGTTCAGCACGATCAGCGGCCACAGGAAGTCGTTCCAGGACATCATGAACGTGAACATCGCCAGCACCGCGGCGGCCGGGCGCACCGCGGGCAGGCACACGTTCACGAAGATCCGGAAGACGCTGCAGCCGTCCACGCGGGCCGCCTCGATCAGCTCGTACGGCACGGCGTCCACTGTGTACTGACGCATCCAGAACACGCCGAACGCCGTGACCAGGTTCGGCACGATCACCGCCTGCAGGTGGCCGGCCCAGCCGAACTCCGACATCGCGATGAACAGCGGGATGATGCCCAGCTGCGTGGGCACCGCCAGCGTCACCACGATGAACACGAACAGCGGGTTGCTGCCGCGGAAGCGCAGCTTGGCGAAGGCGAACCCGGCCAGCGACGAGAACAGCACCGTGGTCAGCGTGACCGTGCCGGACACGATGAGGCTGTTGCCCAGCGCCTTCCAGAACGCGACCACGTCGAACACGCGGGCCGCGTTGGCGAGGAAGTTCCCGCCCGGCACCAGCGACGGGATCCGGTCGGTCAGCATCGACGCGTCCCTGCTGGCCACCAGGAACTGCCAGTAGAACGGGAAGAACGACACCAGCACGAACACGACCAGCGCCGCGTAGACGAAGAAGTTCGCGCGGCCGATCCTGGCGATCATCGGACCCGTCCCATCCGCCGGGTGAGCAGGAAGTTGAGCAGTGCGATCACGATGATCAGCACGAACAGCACCCACGCGATCGCCGACGCGTAGCCGAGGTCGAAGCCCTCGAACCCGGACTGGTACAGGTACAGCGTCACGGTCTGGAACTGGTGCTGCGAGCCCCCGTTGTTCGAGCCCGGCATCGCGTCGAACAGCTTCGGCTCGGTGAAGATCTGCAGCCCGCCGATCGTCGAGGTGATGATCACGAAGATCAGCGTGGGCCGCAGCATCGGCAGCGTGACGCTGACGAAGCGGCGGACCGCGCCCGCCCCGTCGACGATCGCCGCCTCCATCACGTCCTTCGGCAGCGCCTGCATCGCGGCGAGCACGATCAGCGCGTTGTACCCGGTCCACCGCCAGTTCACCATCGTGGCGATGGCGACGTGGCTGGCGAACCGGTTGGCCTGCCAGTCCACCCGGTCCAGCCCGAGCGCTTCGAAGATCGAGTTCACCAGCCCGTAGTTCGGGCCGAACAGGTTGGCGAAGATGATCCCCAGCGCCACCAGGCTCGCCGCGTAGGGCAGCAGCACCCCCACGCGCCAGCCGGCCGCCCACCGCAGCCGCGTGTTGAGCAGCGCGGCGAGCAGCACGGCGATCACGATCTGCGGCCCGCTGGAGAGCACGAAGATCGACAGGGTGTTGACCAGGGCGTGCCAGAACTGGCCGTCGCCCATCAGCTCGACGTAGTTGCCCAGCCCGAGGAACTTCGGGTGGTCGTCGCCGACCTCCCAGTCGAACAGGGACACGTAGGCCGTGTAGAGCAGGGGGAACAGGCCGGCGATGCCGAACACCACGAAGAACGGCGCGATGTAGAGGTACGGCGAGACCTTCACGTCCCACCGCGCGAGCCGTTCCCGCAGTGTCGGTTTCACCGGTTCCGGGTGCGGTGCCCTCGGCCGCGACTCGAGCACCGTTCCCCCCGCTGCGTTCACTTCGTGACCTTCTTCGCGCCCTCGACCACCTGCTGCCACGCGTCCGCGGGCGAGGTGCCCTGCTCGACCGACCGCAGCGCGGGCGAGGTCACGTTCTCCTGGATCTGGCCGTCACCGGGCCCCTTGTACTGGGCCTTGCTGACCTTGCGGGCCTGCTCGGCGTACAGCTCGCCGACCTTCACGCCGCCGAAGTACTCGTCGGTGGAGTTCAGCAGCTCGGGCGAGGTCAGCGCCTGGGTCTGGCTGGGGAAGTTGCCCTTGGCCTGGAACGCCTTCAGCTGCTGCTCGGGCGCGGTGAGCCACGCCGCCAGCTCCGCGGCCTCCTTCGGGTGCTTGCTCTGCTTGGGCACGGTCAGGTACGAGCCGCCCCAGTTGCCGCCGCCGTTGGGGAACGCGTCGGTGACCGCCCACTTGCCCGCGTTCGCCGGGCCGGCGTTCTCCTTGACCACGCCGAGCATCCAGGACGGGCACACGGTGGTGGCGAAGGAACCCTGCGCGAAGCCGGTCTTCCACTCGTTGCCGAACGCGGTGAGCTTCGCCGACTGGCCCTGCTGGATCGCGGTGCTCACGCGGTCGAAGGCCTGCTTGATGCCCGGGTTGCTCTCGATGGTCAGCTTGTCGCTGCGGTCGAGGTAGCCGACGTCGAGCTGGTTGACCATCGAGTTGTACAGCTGCGACGACGCGTCGAACCACGCCTTGCCGGTCCTGTTCACGTACGTCTGCCCGGCCGCGAAGTAGCTGTCCCAGCTCGCGAAAAGCGCTTTCACGCCCTCCGGGTCCGACGGCAGGTTCGCCGCGGCGAGCAGGTCCTTGCGGTAGCACAGGGCGAGCGGGCCGATGTCGGTGCCGTAGCCGATCAGCCTGCCGTCCTTGTCCTTGCCGGCGTCGTACTTCCACTTGAGCCACCGGTCCGGGGTGACGTCCTTGGGACCGATCTCGGTGAGGTCGTTGAACTTGCTCGACTTGTCGACGATGTCGGAGAAGTGGCCCTCCTCCACGGCGACGACGTCCTCCAGCCCGGAGCCCGCCGCCAGCTTGGTGATGAGGTTCTGGTGGTAGGGCCCGCCCTCGCCGGTCTTGTGGTGGGTGATCTTGATGTTGGGGTGCAGCCGCTCGTACTCGGGGAGCAGGCTCTCGTAGCCGAACTCGGTGAACGTGCCGATGGTCAGCTCGACCTGCCCACCGCCGCCCGATCCGGCCGAGTCGCCGCCACCGCCGCAGGCGGCGAGGCTCGCGCCCACCACCGCCAGTCCGATCGCGAAGCTCACGCCCTTGTGAAGGTGTCGCACGTCAACCCCTTGCTCTGGAGTGTGGGAAAACTGGGAGCGCTCCCAGAACACGGACGAGTGTGTTCCCTGTCACTGCTGGTGTCAAGATGCGATATTGTTGGAAGCGCTCTCAGCGAAAGGACGCCGCCCGTGACGCGCAGCCAGGACGACAGGCCGACTCTCGAGGACGTCGCCGCTTTCGCCGGGGTCTCCCGCTCCACCGCTTCGCGCGCGCTGAACGGCGACGCGAACGTCAGCGCCCGCGCGAAGGACGCGGTGCTCGCGGCCGCCCGCGATCTGGGCTACTCCCCCAACCAGGCAGCCCGCTCGCTCGTCACGCGGCGCACCGGCGCGGTCGCCGTCGTGCTCTCCGAGCCGGAGGAGGTCCTGCTGGGCGACCCGTACCGTACCGCGGTCATGCGCGCCGGTTATCGCGAACTGGCCTCTTCGGGCAGCCAGATGGTGTTGATGTTCAACGACGGCAAGGAGGACCACGCGCGCACGCTCCGCTTCCTCGAAGGCGGGCACGTGGACGGGGCCCTCGTGTTCGCCCCGCACCGGGCCGACCCGCTGCCGAGGGCGCTGCGGCTGCTGCGGCTGCCGATCGTGTTCGGCGGACCCGCGGGCAACGTCTCGCGCGGGGTGCACGTGGTCGACTTCGACAACGCCGACGGCGCCCGGCAGGCCGTGACCCACCTGCTCGGCCGCGGCAGGCGGCGCATCGCGACGGTCGCCGGGCCACAGGACCAGACCGCCGCCGTGCACCGGCTCTCGGGCTGGCGGGAGACGCTGACCGAGGCCGGGCTGGACCCGACGGGACTGTCCGAAGAGGCCGACTTCACTTTGGACGGTGGGCGCGCCGCGATGGACCGCCTGCTGGCACGGGAACCGGAGCTGGACGCGGTGTTCGTCGCGAGCGACCTGATGGCGGCGGGCGCGGTGCGGGCGCTGCACGAGGCGGGCAGGCGGGTCCCGGAGGACGTGGCGGTGATCGGGTTCGACGACAACCCGTCGCTGGCCACGGCCATGCACCCGCCGCTGACGACCGTGCACCAGGACCCGGCCGCGCAGGTGCAGCAGATGGTCGCCACGTTGCTGGCCCTGCTCGCCGGGGAACCGGTCCCGCCGCGGCGGCACGTACTGCCGGTCTCACTGCGGCTGCGCGAATCGGCTTGACCCCCGGATGCGCTCGTGCTCATCCCGGCCGACGCCCGCTGACACCCCTCCTGGCACCGGCGGTCGCGAGCCGGGTGTCAGCACGCAGGACCGCAGCAGATCACTGCCCGGCCGCGTCAGGCTCGTCCGCGGACAACGGCGTTGTAATCTTCGACCTTGGTGATGGTCTTGCCGCCGTCACCGAAATCGACCAGGACCCGGTAGAGCATCCGGACGCGGTTGTCCGCCCACAGTCCCTGGACGGGCTCGATGCGGTAGAACAGTTGCTGTCCCTGGTCCGGCGTCCTGAGGTTGTCGTACAGGGACACATCCCGTGCCCACGGGAACTGCTCCTGGCTGAGCTCCGCGATCCGCTGGATCTCCACCGGATCGGTGACCAGGGTGGCGATCCCCTGGATCTGCAGCGACCGCGTTTCCCACCGCGCGGCGTAGCCCTCGGCGGGGACGTGGCACACGGAATAGCTGACGTTCGGGTTCTGCCGCATTTGCGTGCTTTTCCGGGTGTGGCGGAACGTGTGCAGGTAGCCGACGAGTCCGTCGCCGGCGATGTGCATCGGCGAGGCCGAGGGGCGGCCTTCGGAATCGACCGTGGCGAGGGTCGCGAGCTCCTCGGTGCGCAACAGTTCGGTGATCGCCTCGTGGATCTCCGCCACGCTCGGATCGGTCCCGGGCATCATCGCCTCCTGGTGGCTTGACGTGCTGACCGCGCTTGCTCTCCGTTGAGCCAGACCGGTACCGATTCGACCCTTCGCGTGATGGCTCCTCCGCATTTCACCCACGCGGCGTCCGGGGCGAGCCGCATGCCGGGAAACGCGTCCATCAGCGCTCCGATCGCCGACCGCGCTTCGATTCGAGCCAGCGGCGCACCGATGCACGCGTGGATTCCCCTGCCGAACGCGAGGTGCGCCGTGGCACCGGGCCGGTCGATGCGGAACGTCCGCGAATCCTCACCCCACCGGTTCTCGTCGTGATTGGCGGACTGGATGTTCAGGTAGACCTTTTTGCCGGCCGGAACGGGACATTCCGCCAGTGTGACGTCTTCCACCGCCGTCCGGACCATGAACTGAGCGGGCGAGTCCACGCGCAGCGACTCCTCGATCGCGTTCGGCAGCAGTGACCGGTCGGCGACGACCGCCTCCCACCGATCGCGCTCTTCGAGCAGCCGGTACACGCAGTTGGCGATCAGTGCCCGGGTGGTGTCGGTCGCGGCGACGACGAGCTGGAAGATGTGGCACACGACCTCGAGTGCCGGCATTTCCACCTCACCGGGGTCCGCCCAGCACAGGTTGTCCAGCACGTCCTCGTGGCGATCCCCGGGATGGGCTCGGCGCTCCTCCACGCATTTCGCCAGGAATCCCATCAGTGCGGCGAACTCGGGTAGCTCGTGTGCGGGCTCGGGAATGACGCGGACGACGGCATCAGACCAGGTCTGGACCTCGCGCCACTTGGCCTTCGGAATTCCGATCAGCGCGTACAGAACGGCCGACGGGATGAAGTGCACGTAATCGGCGTACAGATCGACCCGGCCCGATGCGGGCAGCGCGCCGACGGCATCGCGCACGATGTTTTCGACCTCCGGCGTGAGCTTCCGAAGGCGCGCCGCCGCCATGCTCTTCAGCAGCCTGCTCCGCAGCACCGTGTGGTCCGGCGGGTCTGCCATGGTGACGACGGTGAACGGGAACCGCACGTCCTCGGCCCCGACCGAGAAGTTGCCGCGGTTGGAAAAGCGCTTCGTGTCGTCGAACACCGACCGGACCACGTCGTCGGTGTTCGCGGTGTAGAGGTGCTCGCTCACCTTGGCGACCGGGCATCCTTTCCGGGACGCCTTCATGAATTCGTCGGGATCGGCGACGTGCACCGGATTCAGCGGGTCGAAGAACTCGGCCGGGTCGACGGGAGTAGCCATGGCGGAAATCTGCCTTTCACGGTGCGGTGCCGTTGACCTGCGTTACACGGTGCTTCTCCCAGCCGCGGTCGAGACGGCTGCGGAAGCCGACCGAGCCAGCTGATGCGGTCACGGTACCTCCGAGCCACCTCGTTGTAGCACCATACGGAACAGTAGACCGCGTCATGCGACACATAGGCAAGCAGCAAAGAGGCCGGGCCTCGAAAGACCCGGACTCGACAAGCTGTCGTGCTAGACGATGGAAGCGCTCAGCTCCTTGGCGGTGCTCATGACGGCCAGCGACACCCGGTCGATCCACGCCTGGTCCACCCGTGACCGCGGGCCGGTCACCACCACGACCCCGCGCACCCTGCCGTGCCGATCCTTCACCACCGCGCCGACCGCGCTGACGTCGTTCTCGCTCTCGGCATCGCTGAAGGAGTACCCGCGCACCCGCACCTGCCGAAGCTGTTCCCGCAGCTCGGCAAGGGACGTGATGCCGCGCGGGGTGGCCGCGGGCAGCTTTTCCTCCGGGTACAGGGCAGCCAGCTCCTGTTCGCCCAGCTCGGCCAGGAGAGCCTTCCCCCCGGCAGACGCGTGCGCGGGAAGCGTCCACCCCACCCGGGAGCTGATCTTGAGCACTTGCTCGCTCTCCACGCTCTCGACATAGAGCACCTCAGAACCGCGCAGGGTGCCCAGGTGCACCGTCTCGCCGGTGGCGTCGCGCAGCCGCACCAGAGCACCGTATGCCAGGGCACGCACGTCCATGTTCTGCACCACAGCCAGGCCGATGTCCACCAGCGCGGGCCCCGCTCGGTAACCCCGCGAGTGCTCGTCCTGCTCGACGAACTGGTGATGGCTCAGCGTGGCGAGCATCCGGTGGACGGTCGACCGGGACAGCCCCATCTCCCTGCTGACCTGGCTGACGCGCAGGAGCTCGCGATCCTCGAACAACCGCAGCAACCGCAGGACATTGTCGACAGCACCGATCAGCCCGGCTGGGCGCTCGGAGGGCTCGGGACGCACGTAGAGAGGCTATCGCGGTCCACCCCTGCTCCGGCCCTCGCGCAGCTCACGCCGGTGATCCGCCCGGCCCAGGAGCGGTCCGGTCGCCGGTCTCACTGCGGCTGCGCGAATCGGCTTGACCTTCAACCAGGTCGAGACTTCAGGATGGGCTCATGCTCATCCCGATCGGCGCGTTCGCCCGCGCCAGCGGCCTCACGCCGAGCGCGCTGCGGTTCTACGCCGACTGCGGTCTGCTGGTGCCCGCCGAGGTCGATCCCGCCACCGGCTACCGCTACTACCGGCAGGAGCAGTGCGAGCGCGCGCGGCTCATCCGGCAGCTGCGGGAGATCGACGTACCGCTGGACGCGGTGTCCCGGATCCTCGACGGTGAGCACGGTCTACTCGACGAGCACGTACGTGACCTGCGGGAACGGGCGCGCAAGGCGGCCGCGGCCGCGGCGGTGATCAAGCGGCGGCTCACCCCCGCGGTCGACGGGCGGCTGCTGTCCGCCGCGTTCGCGCAGGTGCTGCCCGCCGCCGGGGACGACCCGGACCTCCCCGCGCTGGCAGGGGTTTTCGTCGAGCTGGAGCCGGAGGTGCTCACGCTGACGGCCACCGACCGCTACCGGCTGGCGACGCGGGGCCTGGCCGTGCGGCAGGACGAGCGGGGTTCGGCGGTGGTGGCCCGAGACGGGTTGTCCGCGCTCCTGCCGTGGCTGGCCGGGCAGCCTTCGGTGGTCGTGTCGTTCGACGGGGACGCGCTCACCCTGGCGGCGGACGCCGAGCTGCGGCAGGCTCCGGTGGTCGCGGCGGAGTTCCCCGACTATCGGCACGTGCTGGCCGCGTTGCCGCCCGTGCGCCGGCGTGCCGTGCTGCGCCGGGACGAGCTGCCGGCCGGCGGAGACCGGGTGGAGGTGCTGGGCGTGACCTTCGACGCGGCCACCCTGCGGGCCGCCGTCGCCACGGCCGTCGGCCCCGACCTGCTGTTCGACGTCTCCGAACCCGACCAGCCCGTCGTCATCCGCTCCGCCACCGACGGCGACTCCACCACTCTCGCGATGCCAGTGAGGCCCTGATGACCGATCCGACCATGCTCGCCATCACCGAAGCCGTGCAGGCCCAGGACCGCGAGCGGCTGCTCGCACTGTGGTCCTCGATCGGGCCGGACGGCGATCCGCTGCACCGCTGCACGCTCGCGCACTACCTCGCCGACCTGTGCGAGCACCCCGCCGAGGCGCTGACGTGGGACGTGCGGGCCATCGACGCGGCCGACGTCCTCACCGACGAGCGCGCGCAGGCCCACCACGCGGGCCTGCGCGTGAGCGGCTTCTACCCGTCGCTGCACCTGAACCTCGCCGACAACTACCACAAGCTCGGCGCACTCGACGCCGCGCGGCGGCACCTCGCGGAAGCCCGCGCCCGGCTGGACGTGCTGCCCGACGACGCGTACGGCGCCACCATCCGGGGCGCTGTCGAACGGTTGACGCGGGACGTAGGCTTTTCCGATGCGGCTGCGGGCAGCCAGGCTGTTCGACGGGACTGAACCGCGCGCCGACCCCGTGCTGACGGTGACCGGCGAGCGGATCTCCGACGTGGCGTTCGGGGTGGCCGCTCCCGACGCGCTCGACCTCGGCGACACGACCCTGCTGCCCGGCTTCGTCGACGCCCACGTGCACCTGGCCTTCGACGCGAGCGCGGATCCGGTCGCGGCGCTCGCCGCCCGGGATGACGAACAGGCGCTCGACGCGATGCGCGCGGCGGCCCGGACCGCGCTGCTGGGCGGCATCACGACGGTGCGTGACCTCGGCGACCGGAACTACCTCGCCCTGCGGCTGCGTGAGGAGCCGGGTCCGCTGCCCACGATCGTCGCCGCCGGGCCGCCGATCACGACGCCTGCCGGGCACTGCCACTACCTCGGTGGCGCGGTCGAGCCCACGCCGGAGGCGATGCGCGCGGCGGTGCGGGAGCGGGCCGAGCGCGGGGTGGACGTCGTCAAGATCATGGCCAGCGGCGGCAGGCTCACGCCCGGCACGCGGCAGGACCTGCCGCAGTTCGGTGAGGACGAGCTGCGTGCGGCGGTCGAGGAGGCGCACCGGCTCGGACTGCCCGTCACCGCGCACGCCCATGCGCCGCAAGGGATCGTGAACGCCGTCGAGGCGCATGTGGACGGTGTGGAGCACGTGTCGTTCTGGACCGAGGACGATGTGGACACCCCCTCGCCGGACCTGGTGCGCCGGATCGTGGAACGCCGGATCGCGGTGGGTGCGACGTTCGGTCTCGTGCCGGGGCCGGGGCGGGCGGACACCGAGGGGATCGTGCGGCGGATGCCGAAGATCGTCGGGAACCTGCTGGAACTGCACCGGGCAGGCGCGCTGATGGTGCTCAGCAGCGACGCCGGGATCACGGACCGGAAGCCGCACGACGTGCTGCGCCACACCATCGTGATGGCGGGCGAGCTGGGTCTGGCGCCGGCGGAGGTGCTGCGCCTGGTGACGGAGGTCCCGGCGTGGGTGTGCGGCCTGGGCGGGCGGAAAGGCAGGCTGGCGCCCGGTTTCGACGCGGACGTCGTAGCGGTAGAAGGCGACCCGCTCGCCGATCTCACGGCCGTGCACAGGGTCCGGGCGGTGTTCGCCAGGGGGCGGTGCGTTTCGCGCTGGTAGGGCGCGGGGTGCCGGGGCGGTGCCCCTCCCGTTCGCGGACGTCTCCCCACACCTGACGACGGGCCCGGCACCGTGACAGTCCATCCTGGACACCGCGGTCACGGCCGAGGGCGCGTCGAGCCGGGTCCGGAGTGCTCATGCGGCCTCGGCCTGAAGAGCGGGGCCGAGGAGGAGCCCACCGTCGATGACGTATTCCGATCCCGTGATGAACGACGCGTCCGACGACGTGAGGAACAGGAGAAGCCGGGTGACGTCGGTCGGCTCCCCGAGCCGGGGGATGGCGAACGGCTCGGGTGAGTAGAAGTCGGCGATCGCCGTGGTGGCACCGGCTGCTGGTTCGTGGATGAACGAGGTCGCGATCACGCCGGGGTGGATGGTGTTCACGCGGATGTGGTCGCGGCCGAGCTCGAGTGCCGCGGTTCGGGTGAGGCCTCGCACGGCCCACTTGCTGGCGACGTACGGCGCGTAGTGCGCGGTGCCGCCCAGGCCCATGGTCGAGGCGATGTTCACGATGGCTCCCCCTCCTGCGCGGCGCAGGGCGGGGACTGCGACCTTGATGCCGAGGAAGGTCCCGGTGAGGTTGACGTCGAGGATGCGCGACCACGTGGCCTGGTCCGTGTTCTCGATCGTGGCAGGCGGGTTCTGCACGCCCGCGTTGTTGACCAGCACGTTCAGGGCGCCGAAGGCCTTCTCGGCGGTTTGCACAGCGGCGGACCAGGAGTTCTCGTCGGTGACGTCGAGGCGGACGAAGCGGGCGCGCCTCCCGAGCTCGCCGGCGAGAGCGGTGCCGCGTTGCGCGTCGATGCCGCCGATCACGACGCTCGCTCCCTCCGCGTGGAAGGCGCGCACGTGGCTCGAGCCCTGGCCGCCGGTCCCGCCGGTCACGAGCACGGTCTGGTTGTCGAAGCGGGGCATGGGGGTTCCTTCGGTACGTGGTGAGCCGGACGACTCACCATGCGCCCCACACTAGGTCGGCGGCAGTGGTGAGTCAAGCCACTCACCTCGTATGCTCGCCCCATGAGCAAGGTCGTGACGACGTATCACCAGCGCGTCGCCCAGGAGAAGCGCGCGCAGATCGTGACGGCCGCGACCGCGTTGTTCCTCGAGCTGGGCTACGACCGGACGTCGCTGGCGCGGATCGCGGAGCGCTCGGGCGTTTCGCGGGCCACCTTGTTCAAGCAGTTTCCAAGCAAAGCCGCCCTGTTCGACGCCATCGTGACCGAGTCGTGGTCGACCGCTGACGAGGAGGAGCCTCCGCCGGCAGGCAACGTCGTCGAGGGGCTCAGCGTCCTCGGGCGCCGTTACGCCGAGCTGCTGGGCCGTCCCCAGATGACCGACCTGTTCAGGATCGTCATCGCCGAGCTGCCGCGGTTCCCCGAGCTGGCCCATGCGCAGTTCTCACACGGGAAGATGCCCTACTTCGAATCCGTGCGCAGCTACCTCCTCGCTGAGCACGGGGCGGGAACGGTGCGCGTCGAGGACGTGGACCTCGCGGCCACCCAGTTCCTGGGCATGATCTCCAACTACGTCTTCTGGCCCGCACTCCTGGTGCCAGGCTGGGAGGTGAGCGCCGCACGCGTCGCCCAGGTAGTCGACGAGGCCGTCCGCACCTTCGCCGCCCGGTACGCCGTGGCTGGATCGGGAGCGTCCACCAAGGACTGAAAGGGCGTTCGCATCAGCACCGCCCGGCAAGAGGATTCGGCCGCGGCCCCGAACGTGCCGGGCAGCCGACCCTGGAGCCCCAGCCCGAGGTGACCGGGCAGGCCAAGCCGGAGCCGACAGGCTGAGGGGTCGGCTCCTTACGGGGCTCGTCCGAGACCCGCCGCCCGACATGCCCGGCGCCGAAAGCCCCCGCGGGAGCCCTCAGCCCGGGTCCCGAGCCGAAAGCCCCGGCCATCCCTGGCCCAGGCCTGGCTCGGCGCCCAGCCCCGCCCGGCGCGGGGTGGCCCGAGCCCCGGGCCGGGCCACCCCACTCGAATCACCGCCGCGGAGCCGGCTCCACGTGCACGACCTTCATCCGCGTCAGTTCGTCCAGTAGTTCCGGGCCGTAGCCGAAGCCCTCGCCGCTGGTGCCGTGCGGTTGCGCCGCCCCGCCGGGCGCGCCGCCGAAGACGGCGTTCACCTTCACCGTCCCCACGGGCAGCTCCCGCCACGCGCGCTGGGCGTGCTCCATCGAGTTGGTGAGCACCGTCGCCGCGAGGCCGTACCTGTCGTCGCACGCTTCGCGCAGCGCCTGGTCAAAGTCCTCGACCACGCGCACTGGCGCGACCGGTCCGAAGGTCTCCTCACGCAGGATCCGCATCGTCGGCGCGCAGTCCGCCAGGACGGTCGCCGGGTAGAACGAACCCTCCCCCGGCTCGCCGCCGGCGAGCAGCCGCGCCCCGTCGTCGACCGCCTCGGTGACCTGCGCGTGCACCTCGTCGCGCATCCGCTCGTCCACCAGCCGCGGCATCGGGATCTCGTGCGGGCGCTTGCGGGCCTGCTCCACCAGGGCGTCGAGGAACTCGTCGGCGATCGCGCGCGGCACGTAGATCCGTTCCACCGACACGCAGATCTGCCCCGCGTTCGCGAAAGCCCCCAGCGCCGCCTGCTCCGCGGCCCACCGCGGGTCCACATCGGAGTCCACGATCAGCGCGTCGTTCCCGCCGTTCTCCAGCAGCACCTTCGCCCCGGTCGTCGCCGCGGCCGCCGCGATCGAGCGGCCCGTCGCGGTGCTGCCGACGTGCGCGACGACGTCCACGTCCGGGTGCGCGGCCAGCTGCGCGCCGACCCGCCCGTCACCGGACACGCACCGCAGCACGCCCTCCGGCAGCTGCTCGGCGACGATCTCCGTGAGCAGCGCACCCACGCCGGGACAACGCTCACTCGGCTTGTGCACCACGGTGTTCCCGGTCGCCAGCGCCGCACCGAGCAGCCCGCACGCCACCGCGACGGGGTCGTTCCACGGCGTCAGCGCGACCACCACACCGCGCGGCTCGGGCACCATCAGGTCCGTCGCGCCCCAGCTGCCCTGCAGGCTCCGCCCGCGGTGCGCCGGCCCCAGCTCCGCGTACTGCTCCAGCGTGCCTGCGCCGGCCTCGATGCCGCCCTTGGCCTCGTCCAGCAGCTTCCCGGTCTCGCGGTGGTTGAGTTCCGCCAGCTCGTCGATCCGCTCCCGCAACCGGGCCGCGGCCGCCTTCAACGCCGCCGCGCGCTCCGCCGCCGGGGTCCGCGCCCACTCGGCGAACGCGACCCGCGCGGCCACGATCGCGTCACCGGCCTCGCGGAAGGTCGCCGTGGTTTCGTGCTCGATCAGGTCCGTCATCGCTTCTTACCCCTTCTCCGCGAGCTGCTGTGCCTTCGCGTACGCCAACTGCAGGAAGTCCGCCCCGGCCAGCGCGGCGAACGCACCGGCGACGAGCCGGGTCAGCCGGGGCGCGAACACCAGGCTGAACGTGAACGCCGTCACGACCCACATGTCGAGGCAGAACGGGCACGACAGCAGCTCACCGAGGCTGTGCCGCAGCCCGCTGGGCTTGCGGACCTCCTCCATCACCTCCGCGGGGCCGCCGGTGCCCGCGTACCGGGTGAACGGCGCCCGCAGCGGGCTGGTCACCGCGTCCTTGGTCAGGGTCCTGGACAGCTTGTGGGTGCCCAGCGCGACCACCACCAGGTCCTCCTTCGGCACCCGCGGCGGCAGCTTCCGGCCGGTCAGCACCGCGACCGCCGACGTGATCGCGACGAGCACGCCGTAGACGGTCATCACCGCCAGGTAGCCGCCGAGCGGCCGGTCCTCGCCGTCCCGGTACGCCCTGGCCTGGTCCTTCAGCTCGTGCAGAGCAGACATGCGCCCTCCTTCCGCGGGAGGACTACCCGCCGAGGTCGCGGGCAACCCCCGGTCGGCCGGGGTACGGTGGGCCCGTGACGGAGAAGGACATCATCGGCAACATCGACGAGCTCATCGCCGAGGAGCACAAGCTGCGCGAGAAGGCGACCGGGTCCGGTCTCGAGGAGCCGGACCGCGCCCGCATGCGGCAGCTCGAGGAGCAGCTCGACCAGTGCTGGGACCTGCTGCGCCAGCGCCGCGCCCGCCGGGAGTTCGGCGAGGACGAGAACGCCGCCGAGGTCCGGCCCGTCAACGAGGTCGAGCACTACCAGCAGTGAGCAGGGGCTCCGGCGTGGCGCGCGGGCGGGAGACCGGCGTGCCGGCCGCGCCCGCGATGCCCGGGCTCCGGACGAGATCGCAGTACCGGAAAGCCCGGCGTGCGGTCCGAAAAGGACTGGAGCACGCCGGGCTCTCCTGACACCCGGTTTCCCCCCACTGGGCGCGGGGAACCGGGACGGCGCGGGCGGGTCAGGCGGCGTGCGCCACCGACCGTGCCGCCAGCTCCGCGCGCACCGCGTCGTAGGCCGGTTTCGGCTGGTAGTTCTCGTCGAGCAGGTTCGCCGCGCCCTCGCCCTCGAACCAGCCCGGCACCCACGAGTACTTGTCCGTGAAGCCCCAGACGGTGAACGAGATGCAGTGCCGGGTGGCGAGGCAGTCGCCGAGGATGTCGCGGTAGACGTCGGCCTGTGCGCGCAGTTTCGCCGCGTCCGGTGGCAGCACCATGCGCACGTCGGCCTCGGTGATCGCCGTGTCGAGGCCGAGCCGGTCGAAGCGCTTCAGGTTCTCCCGGAAGGTGGTGGGCGGCGCGTCGACCGTGAGGTGCGCCTGCACACCCACACCGTCGATCGGCACGCCCTGCGCCCGCAGGGACTTCACCAGCGCGTAGACCGCGTCGCTCTTCGCGTTGACGTCCTCGATGTTGTAGTCGTTGTAGAAGAGTTTCGCCTTCGGGTCGGCCTGGTGCGCCCAGCGGAACGCGTCGGCGATGTAGCCGGGGCCGAGTTTCCGCAGACAGATCGTGTCGCGCAGCGTGCCGTCCTCGTTGAAGGCCTCGTTCACCACGTCCCACTGCCAGATGCGGCCCCGGAAGTGCCCGACGGTGTCGAAGATGTGCTGCCGCAGGATGTTCCGCAGCTCGGCCGCCGAGAAGTCGGTCTCGTTCAGCCACGCGGGCAACTGGTTGTGCCACACCAGCACGTGCCCGCGCACCGCCTGGCCGTGCCGGCGGGCGAAGCTCATCAGCTCGTCGGCCGCGCTCCAGTCGTACTGCCCGCGTTGTGGTTCCAGCACCTCCCACTTCATCACGTTCTCCGCGGTCACGGTGGAGAACTCGCTGCCGGTGCGCTGGCGGTACACCGGGTCGGCGTCGAGTGCGGCCATGTCCACGGCGGTGCCGATGCGGAGGTCGTGCCGGGCCGCCAGCTGGCGCAGGGTCGGCGGGGAGGCCGAAGCGAACGGAGCGGCGAGCGGGGTGGCGAGGAGTACGAGCGCCCCGACGACGATGGCGAGGAATCTGCGCATGGGAACTCCGGAAAATTGTCGAAATATTTCGAACACGAGCGGATTGCCCGTCGCACGGTAAGGCGGATTTACACGGCGCGTCAAGGGCAGCACAGCGGGAAACCGCTCGGTGCCCATTCTCGAAAACTTTCGATCAACGGGAATCGCGGATGGGCAGAACGCTCGCCGTCCTCGTGCCCGCACCCGTGTCGTCGGCGGCTCCGTGGCTGCACCTCGACGACGGTGGTGGCGCAGAAACCGCTTCCTGCCGGTCGTGGCGGCGTAGTACAGCGTTAAAGTGACCGCGTGTCCGAGGAAACCCCCGCGCCGCCGCCGAGGCGCCGCCGCCTCCTGCCGGTCGTGCTCGTCGCGGTTGTCCTGCTGCTCGCGGCGGTCACCACGGCGGTGGTGCTGTGGCCGCGCGACGAGACCCCGGCCGCGCCACCGGAACCGGCCACGATCGTCCCGCTCGCCGGGCACGACGTGTGCGCCGACCAGATCACGATCCGGGCGGTCACGGACGAGGAGATGGCCCGGATCGCCGAGGCCGTGCTCGCCGACCACCGGACGCGGAAGGTGTACACGGAGACGAAAACCGAGGCGTACGAACGGTTCCGGCAGATCTTCCGTGACAACCGCGACCTGGTCGACCACGCCCGTCCGGAGGCGTTGCCCGCCTCGGTCACGATCACAGCGGCCGGCGAGGTCGATCTGCGAGCCTGGGCAGCCGAGCTGAGGGCGGCCTTCCCAGCGGCGACGTCCGTGGAGCCGCTGATCCTGTCCGAGATCATGCCCAGCCTGACGGCGCGCTACGGCACGGCGGACGTCAAGCCACCGTGCCCACCCGGCGGCGAACGCAACTAACGACGGCGCGCGGACACCGGACAGGTCACAACGGTTCTCGCGGGAAAAGCGCCCGTCGGTGCCGCTGATCGGATTCAGCGAGAAGGAGCCGTACTTCCGGCGCCCCTCGGCCAGGATCATCTGCTTGCCCGACCGGTCGTCGACGGGGCGCGGACCGGGCTTCTCGGCGGCGTTCGTCCTCAGTGAGCAAATGCTGACGACGGCCGCCACCACGGAAGCGACCACCGTGCTGCGGTTTGCAGCCCGGAAAGCGGTTTCATCCGCCCCCGCGCGGGGTATGGAGAACCGTGCTGTACGCGTACCTCGCCGCTGTCGCGCTGGTGCTCTTCGTCCTGGGGGTGGCGAAGGAGCCGCGGCGGGTGAGCAACGCCGTGTGGCTCGGTACGGCCGCCTTGTTCGCCCTCCTGGAGCTCGTCGTCAGGGCGCACGAGGCCCCCTGGCTGAAAACCGTCCTCGGAGTCGCGTTCGTGGTCGTCGCCATGATCCTGCCCGTCGCGCTCATCGCGAACGGCGTCGTGATGTGGCGGCGCGAGGGGCACCGGCTGCGCAATCTCCTTTCGCTGCTCGCCGGGGCCGGGCTCGCCGCCACGGCCGTCCTCTCCCTGGCCACCGGGCCCAGCACCAACCCGTGGCTCAACGCCCCGGTCGGCTCGGTCGTGTTCGTCGTCGCCTACGCCGCGTTCCTGTTCGGCTGCTTCCTGCTGTACTCGCTCGTCTACGGCAGGCTGCGTCGCCGCCGGGGGTTCGCCGCGATCATCGTGCTCGGCGCCGGGCTCGCGAACGGCCAGGTGCCTCCGCTGCTCGCCGCCCGGCTCGACCGCGCCATCCGGATCTTCCGCCAGGAACGCCACGGGCCGCTGATCGTCGTCTCCGGCGGGCGCGGCCCGGACGAGACGCGCACCGAAGCCGACGCGATGCGCGAGTACCTCGTCGACCGCGGTATCCCGGCAGACAAGATCCTCACCGAGGCCGAGGCCACCACCACGGAGGAGAACCTGCGCCTCGCGACCGCACTGCTCCCCGCGAACAGGCGTCCCCTCGTCGCCGTCACCAGCAACTACCACGTGTTCCGCACCGCCGTCACGGCCCGCCGCCTCGGGTTGCGACTCGACGTCGCCGGCGCCCCGACCGCCCGCTACTTCCTGCCCAGCGCCTTCCTCCGCGAGTTCGCCGCCCTGGTCGCGCATTACCGCCTCACGAACATCGCCGCCGCCGGGCTGCTCGCGCTCATCCCGTGGGCGATGCTCCTGGACTGAACCCGCACGCGGTCAGCCGGTCATCCCCGCGTGCCCCGGTTCGCCGTCGCCAGCAGGTACAGCAGGTACGGCGCGCCGACCGCGCCGGTGACCACCCCGACCGGCAGCTGCGTGCCGCCGACGAGGTGCTGCGCCGCGAAGTCCGCGACCAGCAACAACAACGCCCCGGTCAGCGCCGCCGCGACCAGGCTCGGCCGCCCGGTGCGCAGCAGCTGGAAGGCGATCGCACCCGACAGGAACGCCGCGAACGTCACCGGTCCCGCCGAGGCGGTCGCCACCGCGGCCAGCCCCACCCCGACCGCCAGCAACGCGAGGCGGTCCCGTTCCACGCGCGCGCCGAGGCCGGTCGCGACCTCGTCGCCGAGCTGCAGCACCGGCAGCTTCCGCCCTGCCACCAGCACGAGCGGCACCAGCACGACGAGGAACGCCGCGATCGCGCGGACGTCGGACCAGTCCGCGCCGTTGAGGCTGCCCGTCAGCCAGATCAGCGCCAGCGACGCCAGCCGGTAGTCCGCCCGCGTCAGGAAGTACGACATGACGCTCGCCAGCACCGCCGCGATCCCGATGCCGACCACCACGAGCCGCTGCCCGGCGAACCCGCGCCGCCACGCCAGCACGTAGATCAGCACCGCGGTCACCAGCCCGCCCACCAGCGAAGCGCCCGACAGGGCGAACCCGGACGCGCCGAACACGACGATCCCCATCACCGCGACCGCGCTGGACCCGGCGGTGACGCCGATGATGTCCGGGCTGGCCAGCGAGTTGCGCAGCAGCCGCTGGAACACCGCGCCGGACAGGCCGAACGCCATCCCCACCAGCACCGCGAGCAGCGCCCGCGGCAGCCGCAGGCGCACGACGACGTAGTGCGTGGCGACGGTGCCGTTGCCCGTCAGCGCCCCCACCACCTGCGACGGCGAGAGCCGGTAGTCCCCAATGGACAGTGACAGCACGAACACGGCGGCCAGCGCGACCGCGAGCCCCGCGCACATCACCACCGTCCGCCGTGCCAGGCGGCGGCGCACCGCGAGCACCGCGCTCACACCGACACCCACTTCCGGCGCCGCACCAGCACCACGAGCACCGGGGCGCCGAGCACCGCGGTGATGATCCCGACCTGGACCTCGCCGGGCCGCGCGATGACCCGTCCGAGGATGTCGGCGACGAGCACGAGCAGGGCGGCCAGCACCGCCGAGTACGGCAGCAGCCAGCGGTGGTCCGGCCCGGTGATCAGCCGGGCGAAATGCGGTACGACGAGCCCCACGAACGCGATCGGTCCCGCCATCGCGGTCGCCGTCCCGCACAGCACCACGACGGCGAGCACGCACAACACCCGGCTCAGCGGCACGTTGAGCCCGAGCGAGCTGGCGACGTCGTCCCCCATGGACAGTCCATTGAGGAGCCGCGCGCACGCCACCGCGAGCACCAGCCCGGCGGCGAGGAACGGCAGCCCCTGCCACGCGACGTCCAGATCGCGGCCCGCGAGCGAACCCACCTGCCAGAACCGGAACTGCTCGTAGGTGGAGTTGTCGGTGACGAGGAGACCGGTCGTCACCGAACCGAACGCGGCGGTGCACGCCGCTCCGGCGAGCACGATCTTCAGCGGGGTCGCGCCGTCGCGCCCGAGCGTGCCGATGCCGTACACGATGACCGCCGCCACCGCCGCGCCGAGGAACGCGAACCACACGTACCCCGCCATCGACCGCACGCCGAACACGCTGATGCCCAGCACGACGAACAGCGACGCGCCCGGGCTGATCCCGAAGATCGCGGGGTCCGCGAGCGGGTTGCGGGTGAGCCCCTGCAGGATCGCCCCGCCCGCGCCGAGCGCGATCCCGGCGAGCAGCCCGATGAGCGTCCTCGGCACGCGCACCTGCGTCACGATGAGGTGGTCCGGGTCGCCGGCGTCGTGGTGGAGCAGCGCGTCGAGCACCACCGATGGCGGGATCCACTTGGTGCCCACGGCGATGCCGGCGGCGGCCACCACCGCCAGCGCCACCGTGAGCAGGGCGAGTCCTGTCCCTTTCACACCCTCAGCGTGCCAGTGCCCGCGCCAGCTGCGGCACGACCTGGTCGATCGCGTAGGACAGGCCGAGCGGGGTCGCGCTGGCGAAGGCCAGCGAGATCGTCTTGTCCGAAAGCACCACCGCGTGCCCGGCCTTCACCGAGGGCACCGCCTGGAACAGCGGGTCGTTCGAGATGTCCTCGGGCGCCACGCCGATCGCCGCCATCACGGTCACGTCCGCGTCGAGCAGGTCCATGCGCTCCGCGGACACGCTGACCGAGAACCCGTTGCCCGCCAGCGCCTGCACCTTCGGCGACTGCACGAAGCCCAGCTTCTTCAGGAACTCCACGCGGCCATCGCCGTTGACGTACGCGCCGTACCCGGCGCCGGATTTGGCACCGGCCACCGCGGTCTTCCCGGCGAACTCGGGGTGCGCCGCGGCCGCCTGCTGGAACTTGGCTTCGAGGTCACTCCGCACCTTCGCCGCCTCCGCGGTCCTGCCGAGCGCCTTGCCGATGATGTCGAGCTGGTCCTGCCACGAGGTCTGGTACGACTCGGCGCCCTTGGGGATGCTCACGACCGGCACGCCGAGCCCGGAGAGCTTGTCGTAGCGGTCCTTGTCACCGCTGGCACGCGTGTCGAGGATGAGGTCGGGGTTGAGCGCGGCGATCTTCTCGAGGTCCACCTCCAGCGTGCCGAGCTGGGTGGGCGGCGTGGTGTAGCGCTTGTCCTGCGGCACCCACGACGGCACGCCGTCGCCACCGATCGCGAGCCAGTCCGAGGCGCCGACCGGCTGCACGCCGAGGGTCAGCGCCACCTCCGCGTCGCCCCAGCCGAGCGCGACGACGCGCTTGGGCTGGCTGGGCACGGTCACGTCGCCGAACGCGGTCGGGATCGTCACGGGGAACGCGGCTCCGGCGGCGGCCGGGCCGGAGGTCGTCACGGTGTCCTGGTTCCCGCCGCCCGAGCCGCACCCGGCGAGCGCGAGCAGCGCCCCCAGCAGACAGACGAGCAACGCACCGCGTTTCCGCGGCCGACCAGCGAACATGACGGATCCTCCCTGCTGATTAAGCTTTGCCTAACCTAATTCAACCAGGGCAGGCGGCGTCCAGATGAGCATGGTCACACGTCGCGGCGCATCGCCACCCGGGGCCAGCGGTCCAGGCCGTGCGCGGCCTCGCGCTCGCGGATCGCCCGCAGGCCCGGCGTCAGCTCGCCGTCGGCGAGGACGCGGAAACCGCAGCGGCGGTAGTACGGCGCGTTCCACGGTACGTCGGCGAAGGTCGTCAGCGTGACGGCAGCTCCCGCGGCGGCGTGGTCGATCAGCGCCCGCCCGATGCCGCGCCGGGCGTACTCCGGCCGGACCGAGACCTGTTCGATGTGGACACAGCCGTCGACGAGGTCGGCGAGCAGGTAGGCGGCCGGATGATCACCGGCCACCCAGGCGCGGCCCGCGCGCCTGTAGGCGTCGAGCACCTCGACCGGCAGTGGCTCGTCGTCGGCGATTTCGGGCATGCCGACGGTCCGGAAGCTCTCCCCCGCCGCCCGCTCGACCTCCCGCAGGACCTCCAGCTCGTCCTCGCGCACCAGGCGGATCTCCATGGTCCGAGCGTAGGCGGTGGGCAGCGTCACCTCCGGCGGGATTGACGACTTAAGACGACCGGTCATATTGTTCTCCTCATGACTCAGTCCCGGCTTCCGCTCAACACACTCGGGATCGCGTTCGGGCTCTCCGGCCTCGCCGGCACGTGGACGACCGCGGCCGCCGCGCTCGGCGCTCCGCACGCCATCGGCGAACTCCTCTGGCTCGTCGCGGCCGTCGCGTGGTTCACGCTCCTCGCCCGGTACGCGACCGGGATCTCCCACCCGCGCGACGTGGCCGAAGATCTCCGGCACCCCGCGCTCGGGCCGTTCGCCGCGCTCGCCCCGGCCACCGGCTCACTGCTCGCGGCGCACCTCGCGACGTTCCTGCCCACCACCGGCGCCGTGCTGGTCTGGCTGCTGTTCGCGGTGAGCACGGCGTTCGGCGCCTGGTTCGTCGCCGGACTGCTGACCGTGCAGCGTCCACTCGGGACACTCCACGGCGGCTACCTCCTCCCCACGGTCGCGGCCTCGCTGTTGTCCGCGCAGTCGCTCGCGACGATCGGGCAGCGGCACGTGGCGCTCGTGGTGTTCGCCGCGGGCATCCTGTTCTGGCTGCTCATCGGCGCCGTCCTGCTGGCCCGGTTCGCGACCGGACCCGAGCTGCCCGCCCCGCTGCTGCCGACGCTCGCGATCTTCTCGGCCCCGCCGGCCGTCGCGGGCAACGCGTGGTGGGCGATCGACGGGCCGCACGCGGGCGTCGTGCACGACGTCCTGCTCGGCACGATGGTGGTCCTGCTGCTGCCGCACCTGTTCCTGCTCCGCCGCTACGCGCGGCTGCCGTTCGCGATCGGCTTCTGGGCCTTCACGTTCACCGCGGCGGCCAGCGCCACCTACGGCATCCGGCTGCTGACGCTCACCCCGTCGGCCCCGCACACCACGCTCGCGTGGCTCGTGCTCGCGGCCGGCACCGGCCTCGTCGGCTCGATCGCGATCCGCTCGCTCGGCCTGCTCCACCCCCACTTCCACCTGCCCGTTTCCTGGAGGCTCTCATGAATTCCGCGACCGCGGCCGGCACCTTCCGCATCGGCGGCGACCTGCCCGTCGCCCGGCTCGGTTTCGGTTCGATGCAGCTCACGGGCCCCGGCGCCTACGGCCCGTCCCGCGACGCCGCAACCGCCCGCGCGGTCCTGCGCCGGGCCGTCGAGCTCGGCGTCACGCTGATCGACACCGCCGACGCCTACGGGCCCGGCGTCGCCGAAACCCTGATCGCCGAAGCCCTGCACCCCTACCGCGAAGACCTGGTCATCGCCACGAAAGGCGGGTTCGTCCGCAACCGGCGTGGCGACTGGCTCACCGACGGGCGGCCGGAGCACCTGCGTGATGCCCTCGACGGCAGCCTGCGGCGGCTCCGCCTTGACCACATAGACCTCTACCAGCTGCACCGCGTCGATCCGCGGGTCCCGCTGGCGGACCAGGTCGGCACGCTCCGGGAACTGCGGGACGCCGGCAAGATCCGGTACGTCGGCCTGAGCGAGGTCAGCGTCGCGCAGCTGCGCGAGGCCGAGCGCATCGTGCCGATCGCGACCGTGCAGAACCTGTACAACCTCGCCGAGCGCGGGTCGGACGACCTGGTCACCTACACCGCCGAGCGCAGGATCGGCTTCATCCCGTGGTTCCCGCTCGCGACGGGCGGCCTGACGACGCCTTCGGGACCACTGGGCGCGCTGGCCGCCCGCACCGGTGCGAGCCCTTCGCAGCTCGCGCTGGCGTGGCTGCTGCGGCGCTCCCCCACGATGCTGCCGATCCCCGGCACGTCGAGCGTCGCGCACCTCGAAGAGAACGTGGCCGCCGCCGGGCTGCGCTTGGGCGCGGCGGAGTTCGCATTACTTGACAACATCCAAGACGATCGGTCATATTGAACCCATGCCGCAGGTGAGCGTGAAGAACAAGCTGGTCGAGCACGCCGAGGACGTGTTCCGCCGCCAGGGTTTCAACGGCGCGAGCGTGCAGGACATCACGAAGGCCGCCGGGGTGCCCAAGGGCTCCTTCTACAACCACTTCGAGAGCAAGCAGGCGCTGGCGGCCGAGATCGTCCGCCGGTACGCGCGGAGCACGGACTTCTCGATGCTGCGCGAGGAGGGTCCGGCCCTCGAGCGCCTGCGCAGGCACTTCGCCACACAGGCGGACCGCACACGCGGCACCGGCGTGGAGTTCGGTTGCCTGCTCGGCACCTTCGCCAACGACAGCACCACCGCGGGCGACCAGGTGCAGGAGGCGGTCCGAGAGACGCTGGACGCCTGGACGGACGCGGTCGCGGAGATCATCGCGGAGGGTCAGGAGTCCGGCGAGATCACCAAGTCCCGCTCGGCGAAAACGCTCGCGACGTTCCTGATCGATTCCTTCGAGGGCGCCACCTTGCGCGCGAAGACCGTTTCCGACCAGTCGGTCGTCGCCGACCAGCTCGACATCGCGTTCGAGGCCCTGCGCCCCTGAACTCCCCCGCCCGCCCCATCGGGCACTCTTTTACCCGTATCAAGATGACCGGTCACATTGATTGGAGCACCATGACCACCCACCAGACCGCCGAGACGCGCTTCGCCGAGGCCGACGGCGTCACCTACGCCTACCGCCGCTTCGGCGTCCCCGGCGGCACGCCTCTGCTGATGCTGCAGCACTTCCGCGGCAACCTCGACAACTGGGACCCCGCGCTGACGGACGCGCTCGCCGCGCACCGGGAGGTCATCCTCGTCGACTACGCCGGTGTCGGCGCTTCGACCGGCCGCCCCGCCCACACCGTCGCCGAGACCGCACGCCAGATCATCGCGTTCACCGAGGCGCTGGGTCTGTCCGAAGTGGACATAGTGGGCTTCTCACTCGGCGGGTTCGTCGCGCAGGACATCGCACTCACCCGGCCGCACCTGGTGCGACGGCTGGTGCTCGCGGGCACCGGGCCGAAGGGCGCGCCGGGGATGCACGGCTGGCGCCAGGACATCGCCGACCACGCACGCACCGACGAGTCCAGCGGCGAGGACCTGCTTTACATCTTCTTCGCCCACACGGAAACCAGCCAGGCGAAGGGCGTGGAGTTCCTCGGCCGCTTCCTGCGGCGGCAGGAGGGCCGCGACGCGCCGACCAGCCTGGCCGTGCGCGACGCGCAGTACGACGCCGTGCTGGAGTGGGGCGTGCCGGACCACGGCGCGCTCCAGCGGCTCACCGGGATCAAGAGCCCGACGCTGGTCCTGCAGGGCGACGACGACCTCATGATCCCGACGAAGGTCAGTCACCTCATGACCGGCCTCATCCCGGACGCGCGCATCCGCGTCTACCCCGACTCCGCGCACGCGTTCCTGTTCCAGTACCCGGCCGAAGTGGCCGCGGACGTGACCGATTTCCTCGCCTGAGACCCGGAAGGACCCCCGATGACCGACCTGTTGACGACGATCCTCGAAGCGCACGGCGGCCTGGCCCGCTGGCAGGAGGCGCGCCGCATCTCCGCCCGCCAGTTCTCCGGAGGCGTGCTGTGGGGCCTGAAGGGCCACCCCGGCGCCGCGAACGACGTGACCGTGACGGTGGACCTGCACCGCGAGTTCACCTCGCACGAACCGTTTTCCGAGGAGGGGCACCGCACTTCCTTCACCCCGGAGCGCGTCGCCATCGAAACGACCGGGGGTGAGGTCGTGGAGGAGCTGCGGAACCCGCGCGAGTCGTTCGCCGGGCACGAGCTGAGCACGCCGTGGAACCGGCTGCAGCTGGCCTACTTCACCGGCTACGCCATGTGGACCTACCTCACCGAGCCGGTTTCGCTGACCTTCCCCGGGGTGGACACCGAGGAGATCGACCCGTGGACCGAGGACGGCGAGAAGTTCCGCCGCCTGCGGGTCCGCTACCCGGCGGACCTGGCCACACACAGCCCGGAACAGACGCTGTACGTGGACTCCGACGGCCTGCTCCGCCGCCGCGACTACAACGTCGACGTGGCGGGCAGCGCGCCCAGCGCCCACTACATCTCCGGCCACCGCGAGGTGTCCGGGCTCGTGATCCCCTCCGAACGCTTGATCTACAGCCGCGACGAGCACGGCGCGAAGGTGCCGGAGCCACTCATCGTCTCCGTCCACCTGGAAGACATCGAGGTCCACTGACATGACCACCACGAGCATCGCCGTCGCCTACCACTCCGGCTTCGGCCACACCCGGGTACTGGCCGAGGCTGTCGTCCGGGGCATCACGAGCGGTGGCGCGGAAGCGCACCTGCTCGCCGTCGACTCGCTCACCGACGCGGACTGGTCCACCTTGGACGCCGCGGACGCGATCGTGTTCGGCGCGCCCACGTACATGGGCGGCGCGTCGGCGGGCTTCCACACCTTCGCCGAGCAGACGAGCAAGCGCTACCTCGAAGGCCGCTGGCAGGACAAGCTCGCCGCCGGGTTCACCAACTCCGGTTCCAAGAGCGGCGACAAGTCCAACACGCTCGCGTTCCTGTCCGCGTTCGCCTACCAGCACCAGATGATCTGGGTCAGCCTCGGCCTCATGCCGGGCTGGAACTTCACCACCAGCAGCGAGCACGACCTCAACCGCCTCGGCTTCTGGACCGGCGCGGCCGCCCAGACCCACAACGATTCGCCTGCGGAGGACGTGCACGCTTCGGATGTGGCGACCGCGGAGCATCTCGGGAGGCGGGTTGCCGGGCAGGCTCGGGTGGTCGTGGCTGGGCGTGGGGTGTTGGCTGGTTCTACGAGGTGAGGGTGGGGTTGGGGACGGGGCCACCGGGCGTGGCCGCGGGCGGCAGGTGGTTCGCCCGCGCACGGCCCAGGTGACCTGAGTCGAGGCCGAGGAGGTGGACGAGGCACTGGCGGTCTTCCCCGCCGGGTAGCGCTTCCCACTACGCGCCGCGACGCCGGGGGTAACGCTGAGAAAGCGCTTACTTCCGGCGTCTCTCATGTCGCGATCAAGCCGTTAGGCAGAACGGGTGACAACTGGCCAGTAGCCGTTATCGAGGGTGAGGTTCTCCCCTCTTGGGGCGATGAAGGATGACGTCTGCGGTAGCATCCCTGCGCCAAGATCACCAACCGGTGTCAAGGCTCCGGGTGGCCCATCTTCACGATCTTGTCGTCTGCACCTTGCCGTCCCCACGTATGGGAAGGACCTGATGTCTGATCATCCTGTACCTGGCGGGCCTCACCTCACCCGAAGCGCCCCGGCGCCCGCCCGCGGCGTGCTGTGGCCCGTGGTGGCCGTCAGCGTCGTGCTCGCGCTGGCCGGGGGCACCGGCGTCGCGATCGCCGCCGTCCAGCCCGGCTGGGCGATCGCGCTCTGCGTCGCCGTCGTCGTCGTGGCCGGGCTGGCCGTACTGGTCACGGCGCTCCGGGTGAAGGCAGCCCCTCCCCCGCCACCCGCCTACCAGCAACCCCCGCCGCAGTCGCTGCCCCCGGAACCCGTTGCCGTCTTCGGCACCGAACCCGGTCAGCGCCGCGACGTCTTCGGCAAGCTCGCCCAGCGCCTGCAGGGCCTGATCAACCGCGCCATCTCGGCGGTCGACGACCAGGAACGCTCGATCGAGGACCCGGAGCAGCTCAAGGGCCTCTACGAGATCGACCACCTGATCACCCGCATGCGGCGCCAGGCGGAGAACCTCGCCGTCCTCGGCGGCGGCGCGCTGCAGCGCCGCTCCAAGACGCCCGTCGACGCGTACGCTGTGCTTCGCTCGGCAGTAGCCGAGATCGAGCACTACAAGCAGGTGACGATCATGCCCATCGAGCACGTCCAGGTGCACGGGCACGTCGTCGCCGAGGTGATCCACCTGCTCGCCGAGCTGCTGGAGAACGCGACCACGTGGACCGCGCCCGACGCGCCCAAGGTCGTGCTGCGCGCCCACCGCGTCACCGCCGGGCTGGCGGTCGTCGTCCAGGACCGCGGGCTGGGCATGCCCCGCGCGGACCAGGAACGCATCAACCAGCTGCTGGACGGGTCCGCCGACCTCGACCTCGCCGAACTGCTGCAGGACGGCCGCATCGGCCTCGGCGTGGTGAAGGAGCTGGCACGCCGGCACGGCATCCGGGTGCGGCTCGAGGACAACATCTTCGGCGGGATCGACGCCGCCGTGGTGCTGCCGCACGAGCTGCTCAGCGAACAGCGCACCGAAGAGGCCGAGGAGAACTGGGAGACCGCGGCCCTGCCCGCTCCCGTGCCCGCCGTCGAGCAGTCCCGGCCCGGGATCGGCGCGCCCGTGCCGGTGCTCGCGGGACGGCACGAAGCGCCCGCCGAGGGGCACCTCCCCGTGCGCGACCCCGGTTCCTCGTTCCTCCCGTCGCCCACGCCCCGGCAGCAGCCCGTGTCCGCCCCGGAACCCCCGCCGTGGCAGCAGCAGACGCCGGAACCGGAAGCGACGCAGTGGCAGACCCCGGAGCCCGAAGCGACGCAGTGGCAGGCCCCTGAGCCGGAGCCGCTGCGCTACCAGGGCGCGGCCGAGTCCGACTCGCCGGACCAGCTGCCGCCGCTGCCCCAGCGCCGCGCGACGGCGAGCCACCTGCGGCCGGAACTGCGGGAAGCGCCGGTCCGCCCCACGGTGGTTCCCGGCCACAACCCGAACCTCATCGGTGCCGCCCGGCTGGGCCTTGAGCGCAGCCAGGAACCCGATCCCGCCCCGTCCCAGTCAGACAGCGAACAAGGAGGCTCCACCGCATGGCCGACGACCTGAACTGGCTGCTCAGCCGGCTCGTCGAGAAGGTCCCGAGTGCACGCAGCGCGGTACTGCTGTCCGCCGACGGCATCGCGAAGAACTGGCACGGGCTCGCCCGTGACGACGCGGACCAGCTGGCCGCGCTCGCCAGCGGCATGTGCTCGCTGGCCAAGCAGGTGGGCACGCGCTTCGGCGACGGGGACGACGGCGTGCGGCAGGTCGTCACGGAGCTGGGCGAGGTGATCCTGTTCGTCACCGCGGCGGGCGCCGGCAGCGTGCTCGCCGTGCTGGCGGGCCGGGACGTCAACGCCAACAGCCTCAGCTACGAGATGGGCAGGCTCGGCACCCAGATCCCCAGCCACCTCTCGACCCCCGCCCGCCAGCCCGTGGCGCAGCAAGGGAACTGGTAAGGCGTGCTGGACGGCAACGACTTCCCCGACGACGCCGACATGGGGTTCTGGGAGCGCCCGTACACGGTCACCGGAGGCCGGACCAAGCCCAGCATCCAGCTGGACCTGATGTCCCGGGTCTCCGCGACGGGCGGGATCTCGCCCGAGGGGCTGCAGCGCGAGCACGCGCAGGCGCTGCGGCTGTGCCGCCGCCCCACCTCGGTGGTCGAGATCGCCGCGCTGCTGAGCCAGCCCATCGCGGTCACCAAGATCCTGCTGGCCGACCTCATCGCGGCCGGTGCCGCGGTGGCCCGCGAACCCCACCTTGTCGACTCATCGAACCCTGCGATGCTGAGGAAACTACTTGATGGACTTCGGAAGCTCTGAGTCCTATCCCGCCCAGTTCAAGATCCTCGTCGCCGGCGGGTTCGGGGTGGGCAAGACGACGTTCGTCGGCTCGGTCAGCGAGATCGAGCCGCTCACCACCGAGGAGACGCTGACCGCCGCGAGCGTCGGCACCGACAGCCTCGCCGGGGTCGAGCACAAGACCACCACCACCGTCGCGCTCGACTTCGGGCGCATCACGTTCCCCGAGCACGACATCGTCCTCTACCTGTTCGGCACCCCGGGCCAGGACCGGTTCTGGTTCATGTGGGACGAGCTGTCCCACGGCGCGCTCGGGGCCGTCGTGCTCGCCGACACGCGGCGGCTGGACGACTGCTTCGCGCCGATCGAGTTCTTCGAGCGGCGGGGCATCCCGTTCCTCGTCGCCATCAACGAGTTCGACGGCGCGTACCGCTACCCCGACGCGCAGCTGCGCACCGCGCTCGACCTCAAGCCGCACGTGCCGCTCGTCCGCTGCGACGCGCGGATCGGGCGGTCGGCGAGCGACGTGCTGATCGACCTCGTCGAGCACATCGCCGGCCTCACCTCCCCACCCCCGGTCGCCGCTTCCCCCGCGACCGACGCCCACTGGATCCGGAGCACCCCATGAACCTGGACAACATCGAGGACCGCCTGCTCGCCGCCCCGCGCGACCCGGAGGTCCAGGCGCGGATGGAACGGCTGCGCGCGCTGGGCATCGGCACCGAGCCGGACCCCGACTTCGACGCCTTCGCCGCGAAGCTCGCGCAGATCACCGGCGCCCCGTTCGCGATGGTCAACTTCATCAACGACCGCGAGCAGTACTTCGCCGGCCTGTTCACGCCGTCGAGCACCCAGCGCGGTGCGGCGCTGCAGGCCGCGCAGGCGTCCGAGCACGCGGGCGTGAGCCGCACGATGGGACTGGACCACGGGTTCTGCCCGCACGTCGTGGTGCGCCGCAAGGCACTCGTGCTCGACGACGTGTGCGACTACCCGCGGTTCGTCGGCAACCCGGTGATCGACAAGCTCGGCATCCGCACCTACCTGGGCGCGCCGCTGATCGACCGCACCGGCACCGCGCTGGGCACGATCTGCGTGATCGACACCCAGCCGCGGTCGTGGGGCCGCGCCGGCCTCAACACCATCAAGGGGCTGGCGAACGAACTGGTGGAACAGCTGAATCGGCGGCCGCAGCGCTGAACAGCCGCCGCTCGCGGGCGGAGTTGCCCTCGCCGAGCGCGGCCGCCAGCCGCTGGGACCACTGTCCCTTGCTCGTGCCGAGGGCCACTTCGGCCAGCCGCAACCGCTGCACGTCCGACGTGCCGGCGGGAGCGTAGATGTGGTGCGCGTCGCGCACGTACCGCTCGATCTGCCGGTCGACGGACAACCCGTGCGCGGCGTGGATCTCCATCGCCAGCCGCGCGGAGTCCAAAGAGGACTCGACGTTGACGAGCTTGGCGTTCATCAGTTCCGTGTCGCACGGCAGTCCGCGGTCGAGCATGTCGGCCGCGTGGTAGGCGAGGACCCGCGCCGTCATCAGCTGCGACTGCATCTGCCCCAGCTTCTGCTGCACGGTCGGCAGCGCGGACAGCGGTTTGTCGTACCGCTGGTGCTCCCGCGCGAACCGCACGGTCGCTTCCACGATCGCCTGGTGGATGCCGAGCGACACCGCGGTCAGGTTCGGCCTGCCGTAGAGGATGCTGGAGGAGTAGGCCACGGCCAGCCCGTCGCCCTCGGCGCCGAGGCGGTTCTCCACCGGCACCCGGCAGTCTTCGAAGATGAGCTCGCCGAAGCTGAACCCGTGCAGCCCCATGGTTTCCTGCTGCGGGCCGAGCGAGAACCCCGGCCGCGTCGCCTCGACGAGGAACGCGGAAAGCCCGTGTGAGCCCTCTCCCGTGCGGACGACGACGCCGTGCAGGTCGCCGACGTGGCTGTTGCCCACGAACACCTTGCGCCCGTTGAGCACGTACTCGTCGCCTTCGCGCCGCGCGCTCGCCGACATGCCGAGCACGTGGCCGCCCGACTCCGGTTCCGTGACCGCGATCGTCGGCAGGCACTGCCCGGCGGCGATGGCGGGCAGCCACTGCCGTTTCTGCGCCTCGTCGCCGAAGTGCAGGATCTTCGCCACGCCCAGCTGGGACGCCTGCACCATCGCGCCCATCGCGCCGCTGACGCGTGCCAGCTCCTCGATGACGATGGTCTTGGCGAGGTGGCCCAGACCCATGCCGCCGTACTCCGGCCCGATCGTCACCCCGATCCAGCCCTGCCGGGCGATCAGCCTGGATAGTCCGATGTGGACGGAGCGGGACGCCTCGAGCTCGGGGATCCGGGGCCTCACCTGGGTTTCGGCGAACTGCCGGACCTGCTCACGCAACTCCTCGTGAGCCGCGGACGTGAAGTACCGATCGGTGTGGGGTGCGCAGTCCAAGCGTTACTCCCAAAAGACCTGTCGCTGCCCCCCATCGGGACGCCGCTCTACGGTTCGTTGACCATGCACCACCGTGACACACCCACCTGCGCGCCGGTACCGCCTACCTGGTGACCCGAAATGATCACCCGTTCCACGCCGCGTAACCGGAGATCCGGAATCCGCAGGTCGCGGCGTCGCACCATTCGGATCAGCCAGGTCCGCCTGACGGTGGCCTTCACCACAGTCCAGCCGGGCGAATGCCACTTTCACTACCTCCCGGAGTCGGGTGGGAACCTTACCGCTCCCCCCGCCAGCCGTGTTCGAGCAGTGCGAAAGCCTCGGTGACGGCGGCACGGGGATCGCCGGTGTCGTACCCGAGATCGCGTGTGGCCAGCGCGAAGTGGGCCAGCGCGCGGCACTTCGGGTCGTCCGCGGGCGCGCCGGTCTCCTCCGCGATCACCGCAGCGAGGTCGGCCTCCTGCCGCATCCACATGCGCCGGGCGTACTCGCGCAGGGCGGGGGTGCGCTCGATGAGTTCCTGGAACCGGCTGAACCGCGGGTCGCCCTTCACCCCCGGCGACAGGCGGGCGCGCAGGACGTGCTCGCGCAGCGCCTCGGGGATGGACTGCCCGGCGGGCCGCTCCCGCACCGCCGCGACGAGCCCGGCCTTCACCTCGTCCTCGCGGTCGAAGACGAGCGCCTCCTTGCCGGGGAAGTGCTTGAACAACGTCGTGGTGGACACGTCGGCCGCGTCGGCGATCTCACGGATGCCCACGTCGTCGTAGCCGCGCTCGAGGAACAGCCGCAGCGCGGCGTCGGCGAGGGCCTTGCGGGTGGCGGCCTTCTTGCGTTCGCGACGGCCGGGCGGTTCGGACATACCGTCATCCTAACCGAAGGGTGATCGAGTCATTAAGTTGAACGGTTGCACTTTTTCAACGAGTCTGCTTTTCTGGGGACATGACGAACACACCTGAGATCGCGATCGTCGGCGGCGGCCCCGCCGGCCTGATGTGTGCCCGCGTCCTGCAGGGGCACGGCTTCGACCCGGTCGTCTACGACGCGGACAGCGCCGTGGACTCGCGGGATCCCGGCGGGACGCTGGACCTGCACGCCGACTCCGGCCAGATCGCGCTGGAGGACGCCGGGCTGGTGGACGCCTTCCTGGCGCTGGCCCGGCCGGAGGGGCAGGCCAAGACCGGCCGCGACCAGTACGGCCGGGTGCAGAAGGAGTTCACCCCCGCCGAGGGGGACACGGCAGCGCCCGAGATCGACCGCGGCCAGCTGCGGAAGATGCTGTACGAGCACGTCCGCCCGGGAACGGTCCGCTGGGGGCACCGGCTGACGTCGGTCGTGCCGCTCGGGAGCGGACGGCACCGGCTGGAGTTCGCGAACGGTGCGACCGCCGAGGCGGATCTGGTCGTGGGCGCGGACGGCGCCTGGTCGAAGGTCCGGCCGCTGGTGACCGACGCCGTGCCGGGGTACCTGGGCGTGTGTTTCCTCGACGCCCGGTACGACGATGTGGACACCCGCCACCCCGAGATCGCCGCGATCGTGGGTGACGGGCACATGGTCGCCAACGACAGCGCGGGGCGGGCGTTGATCCTGCAGCGCAACAGCAACGGGGTCGTGCGGGGGTACCTGGCGTTCCGCGCGGAGCTCGACTGGCACGAGAAGGCCGGCGTGGACCTGTCCGACCGCGAGGCCGTGCGGTCCTACCTCCTGGGCGAGTTCGGCGGCTGGGTGCCCGAAATGCGGCAGTTCGTCGCGGAAAACGACGGGGACTACGTGCCGCGGTCGTTCTGGGCGCTGCCCGCCCCGCTGACGTGGGAGCACGTCCCCGGCGTCACGCTGCTCGGCGACGCGGCCCACTTGATGGCCCCGTTCGGCGGCCACGGCGCGAACCTGGCGTTGCTGGACGGCGCGGAGCTGGCTCACGCACTCGCTCGATCGTCCTCAGTGGACGAGGCGGTGCCCGCGTACGAGGAGGCCATGTTCGAGCGTTCCGGCGAACTGGCGGTCGCGGCGAACGCGGCACTGGTGGAGTTCTTCTCGGACGCGCCCGGCGAACCGCCGGACCACGAGGAGGAGCACCGGAACTACGAAGCCCGGGCGGCGGAGTACCGGCGCCGGCGGGCCGAAGAGGCCGCCCGCGGGTAGTTCCGCCGCCCGGGTCCGGTCTGCTACTTCGCGCAGGCGTTGCGGGAGTCGGTCACCGCGCCGGTCGTGGAGTTCCAGGTGATGGAACCGTGCTGGAACTGGCTGCACCGGCCGGTCGGCGCCGGCATCTCGTCCGAGGTCGGGTAGCCGAGGTAGGACCGTTCCCAGTCCAGCGCCGCCCAGCGGCTCTTGATCCCCCCGTAGATGAGGTGTGCGCCGGTCTGCGCCGTCCAGTAGATCGAACCGCCACCGGCGAAGTGGTTGTAGCGGCCGACACCGTCCGGGGTGCCGGTCTCGTCGGTGGTGGGAGCCCCGTAAACCGGGCTGTGCATGGAGTCCATCGCCACGTACTTCGCGAGGATGTTGCCCTCCATCTCCTTCACCCCGGTGGGCGCGGACCAGGTCAGGCGGGCGTTCGGGTAGTCGCGGTACCGCAGGGCGCCGTCGATCTTCTCCTCGGCGACCGGGTTGCCCACCCTCGCGCGGATCGCGTCGTCGTTCAGCCACCGGCGCTGGATGGCCGACGTGGCCGGGTTCTCGCCGTGGATCCGCCAGAAGGCGTCGACCTCGAACTGGTTCGGGGAGTCGAAGTTGTGGGCGCCACTGCTGTCGGCGGCCCAGAGCAGACCGTTGTAGTGACGCAGGTAGCGGCCGGGCGCGCCCTTCGATTCGAGCTTGACACCGTTCGCGTCGAGGCCCGTCCGGCTGCACCACGTCGCGTCGGTGCGGAACCGGTCGCTGCCGTCACTGGCCGCCGTGTACACCTTCAGGTCCAGCTGCCGCAGGTAGGAGCCAGGCGTGAGCACGGACTCGAAGGAGTGGCAGTCGGGATCGGCCAGGCCCGGCACGACCTTCCAGGTGGCGTTGACGCCGTCACCGGGCTGCGGGTCGGGCCTGCCGAAGTCGATGTAGCTCTGCTGTTCCGGGTTGCTGCGGACGTAGCCACCACGCGACCCGAGCGTGTCGGCCTGCAGCGACTGGCGGAGCACGGCGTCCTCGTACTGGCCGATGCGCAGGAAGCGGTCGACGGCGTCGACGTCACCGGCCAGCGCGATGTCCGCGGCGGCGACGAGCGTGGGGTGGACCTTGCTGTTGGCGGCCTTCGTGCGCAGCTCCTGCAGGCGTTTGCGGTCGGCGGCGGCCTTCTTTTCGAGCGCGATGGCGATGTCTCGGCGGTTGGCGTCGTAGATGCCGGTGTCGATGAACGCCTTCCAGTCGGCCGGGTTGCTACTGCGGATGGCGCGCTCGGCGGCGACGGCCACCTCGGTGCCGGGCGTGGCGCGGTTCCAGATCTCGCGCACGAAGTTGTCGTCGGAGAGCACGAGGAGGTTCTCGGTTGCGACGATGCCGAGCACGGCGGCGGCGTTGGCCTTGGCGTTGCGGGCGGCGAGGCGGGCCTTCTCCGCCTCGGTGGCCTGCTGGTCGGCGTCGATGCGGTCCTGCTGGTCCTGCGCGTTGGCGGTGACGATGCCGTTGAGGAGGAACTCCTTCTGCGCGGCCTCGTCCTGCCCGAACGCGGTGAGGGCGGCGGCCTTGACCTTGGGGCCGGTGGCGCGCTGCCAGAGCGCGTAGATGAAGTCGCGGTAGCTCTGCACGAGCAGCTCGGGCTCGGCGACGATGCCGATGGTGGCGGCGGCGTGCTGCTTCAGCTCACGCGCCTGCCTGGCGATCTCGGCGTCCCGGATTTCGTTGATGTCGTCCCGTTTTTTGGCCTCGTGGATGCCGGTCTTGATCCACTGCGTGCACTCGAAGTCGCTCCCGGCGAACGCGAGTTCCGCCGAGGCGCGCACTTCGGCACCCGTGGCCTGCCGCCACAGCGCGATGACGAAGTTGCGGTCGCTGAGGACGAGGAGGTCGTCCCCGGCGAGGATGCCGAGCGCCGCGGCGGCCCGCACCTTGTCCTCCAAAGTGGACTCAGGTGCGGTGGCCTGCGCGGAGACGGCTGTGTCCGTGCTGACCGGCGCTGCTTGCGCCGGCACGGCGGCGAGGCCACCCATCAGGGCGACACACGTCGCGGTGACGAGGAGCACCCCAGGTCTTCTTCTCATTTCTCCTCTTTTCGTTTTTCGGTCGAACGTCGATCAATCACCGGCGATCCACAGGTATCCCCGATCTCGCACCACCAGTTCGAAAAGCGTCCGCAGCGCGGCAACGTCGGACGCAAGTTCCGGACGCCGCGCGAGAATCGCATCGAACTCCTGGTCGATCTTCCTCAGTTGCCCGACGTTGAACATCGTGTCGCCGTGGTAGTCGACGCCGTGAAGCAAGTCTGCCGGCTGCGCTTCGGCGAGGACCCGGGTCAACGAGAGATTGGCTTCCCTTCCCGCGTGCACCCGATCGTGTACCTGGTTTTCCCGATATACATCCAGTCCCATCCCCGCGGCTCCGACGCGTGGCCACGCGACCGAAAACGGTGTCGTGGGGTCTCCGCTCACCACGGGATCCCTGGGCTCGACGATCCCGCTGACCCGCATCGGGGTCGCGCCGGGCGGGAAGTACTGGTCGATCCAGGACCCGAACTGCCGTGTGCAGTCCGCCCGCAGGGTTTCGACGAATTCGTCGACCGCCGCGTCGATCTCGGCCAGCGGACGCACCGCACCTCGCACCGCCTCGGCGACCACCTGCCAACCGCCGCTCACCCGGACGATCCGCACCTCCCACCGGCCGTCGAGCGACAGCGACGGGAATTCGAAGTCCCGCCGCTCGTCCTGCGCCTGCCACTCCCGCAAGGCAGCGGCGAGTTCGACCACCGGAAACGCGCCCTCGGTGCAGATCTCCTCACCCCCGTCCGAGACGACAAGATCGGCCTCGACGTGCACGAACACCTCCGCCTCTGTCCGGCCCCGCAGATCCGGCGCACCCAGCGCGGAATACTCCAGTCTCATGTAGACCTTCCCGGAGCGGCCGTGGCCGGGAGGTGAGACAGGTCTTCCCGGTACACCTCGGTCAGCGCTCGCGGGTGCGTGCCGTGTGAAGTGCCCACCGTCCACCGCCCCCTCCCACTGTTCAGCCGCCCCACAACTGGTGCAGCTCGTTCCCGTTCTGGTCGAAGGTCGTGAAGTTCCCGCGCACCCACACCGAAATCCCCCCGGCCCAGTACGTGACTTCGAGCGCCCGCACCTGCGCTTCGTCGAGCAGCGCTGATACGTGTTCACCGTCGGCCAGGTCGTAGCACATTCCCGTGGGCTCGAAGCACACCTGCCCGCCGGCGTCACCCGCCACCCGGAAACGAACCCTGATCCCGTCTTGCACCATCTCGGAATTTCTCCTAGCTCCACGCGTCGATGATCTCCTTGGCCAACTGTACGCGGATCGGAGCAGTCGGATTCGAAGGAATGTTGATGTGCGCGTTCTCGTAGAAATCCATCAGCCTTTCGGCGTCCCGTTTGGAGCACAGCGCACGCAGCTGTTCCGGCGTACGCGTTCCGACGAGTTCCTGCGCCATCTTCGTGCCGTGCCCCCAGATCTTCGCACCGATTTCCTGCGCGGTCCCGCCTTCGAGGTTCGAAGGCAGGCTGAGCTTTCCGGACGGCGACATGAAATCGACGATCTCGCCGTTGGAGTCGACCGAGAACCGGGGACAGGGCGCGGTGTTGTGGACGAGAACGTCGGCCGTTCCCGCGGTCACGTAGTAGGTGTGAATACCCTCGACCGACAGGTTGTAGACCCGCCGGGGCTCACCGTGCACCTGAGTGCCCAGCACCTCGACCGGGTGCCCGTCGGACGCACGCAGGTGGTCGCCGGGGGCCAGCATGATCGCGGGCAGCCAGCGGCCCTGGTCGTCCACCCAGAACGGGTGGCCGTCGGTGGCGGTGACCGTGCCCTCGCGGTCACCGTCCGGTCCGTCCAGGTCCACGGTGACGTCGACGAGGGTCTTCTGCCCCTCCCCCACGATCTGCTGGAGCACCTGGTGCCGCTCGGTGCGGCCGGTCTCGGGATCGGTGGCGAGGACCTCGTCGCCCGCCTCGACCTCGGCTATGGCCCGGTGCGTGCCATCGGCCAGCAGCACCGGGGTGTCGCCGGTGAAGCTGTTGCCGACCCCGCAGACGACCTTCGCCTCGCCCATGATCCTGCGGCCGAGTTCGAGGATCTCCCGGCCGGCCGCGCTGGCTTCCAGGAATTTCGTCAGCCCCGCCACGACCTTCGTGATGGCGGACGCCACCGCAGGCAGCTTCGCGAGCAACAGGAGGAGCGAGCCGACGTTGACGACGGTCCACAGGCAAGCCGCGACATCGCCTTCACTGAAGCACTTCTTCGCGTCGGTGACACCGATGATGTCCAGGAGCACCTGGCCACCGTTCTCGATGAGGTAGTCGATGATCCCCTTCTTGGCCTGCTCCAGCGCTTCGCGGTTCTGCTCGACGAGGTCGGGTCCGCCCATCTGGTAGAGGAGTTGTTCCTCCTCCGCCGTCATGTCCGGGACGTCGTCCCCCGCCTGCGCGGCCTGCGCCGCCCGCTCCGCCGCCTGCCGGTCCCGCTCCGCCTGTTCCGCCCGGTCCGCGGCGTGTCCGGCGTCGATGGCCGCCTGCATGGCGTTCCGCGCCGCTTCCGCCGTCGCGTCGGCGTGGGTTTGGGCTTCCGTCGCGGCCGTTTCCGCCGCTGTGGCGTCCGCTTCCGCCCGGCCTGCCGCGTCGCGCGCCGCGGCCGCGTCCGACTCCGCTGCCGACGCCGCCGCACGAGCCGCCGCCGCGTCGCGTTCCGCCGCTGACGCCGCCCGGCCCGCGATCGCCGCGTCGTTGCTCGCCGCGTTCGCCGCCGCGCGGGCCTTCACCGCGTCGTCGTGGGCCTGCGCATCCGCTTGCGCCGCACGGGAAGCCGCGGCGCGGGCCGCCGCTCCGTCGACCGCCGCGTCGGCCGACGCCTGCTGTGCCTCCGACGCCGAGCGTGACGCGGCCGCCGACGAACGCGACGCCGCCGCGGCCGCGTCGTACGCCGGTTTGACCTCACCCGCCGCGCGGTCCGCGGCTTCCTGCGCGAGCCGGGCAGCTTCCGTCGCCTCGTCGGCGGCACGCGCCGCGGCAGCCGCCTGCTCCGCACCGACGGCCTTCGCCTGGTTCGCCACCAGCAGCACGAAATCCGCACCGAGATCGCTGCCGCTGAAGGGCGCCACGACCGTGATCGCGGTGTTCGCGGGGTCCGTGATCGCCTGGGACGAAGCCCGCGCCGCCACCGACGCCTGTACCGCGAGCCCCGCCTGCGTCGCCGCCGACACCGACTCCGCTGCGGCCGCGTCAGCCTCCGCACGCGTCCGCTCGGCGGAGCGAACCGCCTGCACCGCCTCCGAAGCCGCCTGTTCCGCCAGCGACACCGCGTTGCGTGCCGCTTCCGCCGCACGCGCCTCTTCGAAAGTCGCGTCCGACGCCGCCGAGTCCGCACGCAACCGTGCGGCGTGCGCGGCGCGTGCTTCGGCTTCGGCCTGGTTCGCGGCGGCGTTCGCGCG
>NZ_BAABIB010000004.1:0-1982 GCF_039542405.1 Amycolatopsis dongchuanensis | reverse complement strand
CAACATGATCAACTACCGGACCGGCCAGCCGCCCACCGGGTTACGAGACATCCCTTAGCGATTCGGATGTGCCCGCGCTTCAGCCTTACGACGTATCCGCCGTCAACGCCATGCGTAGGGGGCCGCTACCCGACGGTGGCCAGCACCGCCGCGAGGCCCTCTCGCAGATCCCTGACGAAATACTCCGGAACCTCCAGTGACGGGAAGTGCCCTCCGGCTTCAGGAGCCCTCCAGCGGACGATCTGCCGATACCGCTCCTGAGCCCAGGGGCGCGGACACTTTTCGATGTCGCGGGGGTACATGGTGATCGCCGACGGAACGTCGACCCGGAGTTCGGGATCGAGTGAATTGTGGCTTTCGTAGTAGATGCGGGCCGAAGATGCGCCGGTCCGCGTCAGCCAATACAGAGTCACGTCGTCGAGAACCCTGTCCACAGAAATCGTCTCGAACGGGCTGTCTTCGGTGTCCGTCCATTCCGCGAACTTGTCGAAGATCCAGGCGAGAAGGCCGACCGGGGAATCGACGAGCGAGTAACCGATGGTCTGCGGCCGGGTCGCCTGCTGCTTCGCGTACGCCGCGCGGTGGCGCCAGAAGTGGTGGATTTCCTCGGCCCACCTGCGCTCGACGGCCGTGAGCCCCTCCGTCGTCAGCCCGGGCGGTCCCGCCGCGAACGTCGTGTGGATGCCGAGAACCTGCTCGGGGAACCTGCCGCCGAGAACCGTTGTGATGTTGCCTCCCCAGTCGCCGCCGTGGGCGGTGAACCTGCGGTAGCCGAGCCTTTCCATCAGTTCCACCCAGGCCGCCGCGATCTTTTCGGTTCCCCACCCGGTGGTGGTCGGCTTGTCGCTGTAACCGAAGCCCGGGAGCGAGGGAACCACGACGTGGAACGCGGGCGCGTCCACGTTTTCCGGATCTGCCAGTTCGTCCACAACGTCGACGAACTCGGCGATGCTGCCCGGCCAGCCGTGCGTCAAGAGCAGGGGAACGGCATCCGCACGGGCGGATCGGCGGTGCAGGAAGTGGATCCCCAGACCATCGATCGTCGTCCGGAACTGGCCGATCCGGTTGAGGCGCTCCTCGAAGGCCCGCCAGTCGTATTCCGTGCGCCAGTAGTCCACGACATCGACGAGGTCGGTGAGGGGAACGCCCTGATCCCACCGGGGAGGGCCGGAGCCGGCGTGATGGACCGTCTCGGCCTCCGGTAGCCGCGCCGCGGACAGGCGCGAACGCAGATCGTCGAGGTCGGCTTGAGGTGCGTTGGCTTCGAACACTCGCACGTCGCTGGGCATGGAACCTCCTGACCATCGCGGAACCGGCTAAGACGGTTCTAGCATCCTGTGCTGGCTACAGGCAACCGGCTAAGGTGGTTCCATGCGTGTCGAGCTCCCTGACTTCCGCCTCGGTAGTGTGCTGGCGACGAGCTTCACGGGGACCTTGTCGGAGCGTCATGGCGAGCCCGTGGAGCGCATTCCCACGCCACAGCGGCTCATCGACTGGCTCGCGGTGTACGGCCTCGCTGTGGACTCCTGCACCACCGCGCAGCTGGAACTCGCACGAGAACTCAGGGAGGCGATCCACGCCGCGGCGACAGCGGCCGCGAGTCGAGATCCACTCCCCGGTTCCGCTGTCCAGGTCATCAACGACCGCAGCGTGCAGGGGCGGGCCGCGGCCGTCCTGACGCCCGAGGGTGAGCGGCGGTGGCGGCTCAGCTCGGCTTCGCGCGTGGAAGACGCTCTGGGCGTCATCGCCGCCGACGCCATCAGCATCATTTCCGGGGAACGGGACGGAAGGCTGGCGTTGTGCGCCTCGCCGACCTGCCGAGCCGCCTTCTTCGACACAAGCCAAAGCCGCACCCGTAGGTGGTGTGACATGAACACGTGCGGGAATCGTCAGAAGAAGGCGCGCCTCAAGGCCAAGCAGCGGGCTTACAACTCGTTTCATAATGAAGTCGGCAGCTTGCGGTAGCAGATGAGGACGCAGGC
>NZ_BAABIB010000003.1:0-9397 GCF_039542405.1 Amycolatopsis dongchuanensis | reverse complement strand
TTGAACACCCTTCGCCCGTCTTCAACTACCGCCTCGACTTACGCATTAATCGTCTAGGGGTGACCAGGTGAGTTCGTCGTCGCCGTAGGGTGGAACCATGCCGCTCGTTCTCGCCGCCACACCGTTGGGTGACTCGCGGGACGCGTCGCCGCGCCTGGTCACGGCGCTCGCCGAGGCCGACGTCATCGCGGCCGAGGACACGCGGCGCCTGCGTGCCCTCGCCGCCGCGCTCGACGTGACCCCGCGTGGCCGCGTCGTCAGCTTCTACGAGGACGTCGAAACAGCGCGCCTGCCCAAGCTGCTCGAAGCCCTCCACGCGGACGAGACCGTGCTCCTCGTGACCGACGCCGGGATGCCCAGCGTCTCCGACCCGGGGTACCGGCTCGTCGCGGCGTGCGTCGCCGAGGACCTGCCCGTGACGTGCCTGCCGGGACCGTCCGCGGTCACCACCGCGCTCGCCGTGTCCGGACTGCCCAGCGACCGGTTCTGCTTCGAAGGCTTCGCGCCGCGCAAACCCGGCGAGAAGGCGCGGTGGTTCGCCGCGCTCGCCGGTGAGCAGCGCACGGTGGTGTTCTTCGAGTCCCCGCACCGCCTCGCCGCGACGCTCGCCGAAGCCGCCGACGCGCTGGGCGAGCGCCGTGCCGCCGTGTGCCGCGAGCTGACGAAGACCTACGAGGAGGTGCGTCGCGGCACCCTCCCCGAGCTCGCGGAGTGGGCCGCGGACGGGGTGCGCGGCGAGATCACCGTCGTGCTGGAGGGCGCGCGGCCCGCCGAGGTGAGCGTGGCGGACCTGGTCGAGCAGGTGAGCGCCCGCGTCGCGGAAGGGGAACGGCTCAAGGCCGTGGCGGCCGAGGTCGCCGAGGCGGCCGGGGTGTCGAAGAAGGAGCTGTACGACGCGGTCCTCACCGCCCGCCGGAACGGTGTTACTGGCGGGTAAGGTGCGCTTATGCGTGCTGTCCAGGTGACGGAGTTCGGTGGTCCCGAAGTCCTCAAGAACGTCGAACTGCCCGAGCCCGTGCCCGCCGAGGGGCAGGTCCTGATCGAGGTGGACCACGCCGGTGTGAACTACGCCGACACCCACCAGGCCGAGAACACCTACCTCGCGCCGAGCCGCCTGCCGCTCGTGCCGGGTGGTGAGGTGGTCGGCCGCACCCCGGACGGACGTCGGGTCGTCGCCCTGCTGAACGGCGGCGGCGGTTATGCCGAGCGGGCGGTCGCGGACGCGGGTGTCCTCGTGCCGGTGCCGGACGGGATCGACGACCTCACCGCGTTGTCGTTCATCGTGCAGGGTGCGACCGCGTGGCTGCTGCTGCGCAAGAGCGCGCACCTCGAGGCCGGGGAGAGCGTCGTCGTGCACGCCGCGGCCGGTGGGGTGGGCAGCATCGCCGTGCAGCTGGCCAAGGCGTGGGGCGCGGGCCGCGTGATCGCGACCGCGAGCAGCGAGGAGAAGCGGTCGCTGGCGCTCGAACTGGGTGCGGACGTCGCGGTCGACTCCCGTGCCGAGGACATGACCGCCGCGCTGCGCGAAGCCAACGGCGGCAAGCGGGTGGACGTCGTCCTCGACATGACCGGCGGGCGGGTCACGGACCAGAGCGTCGCGGCGCTGGCGCCGTTCGGGCGGCTGGCGTTTTACGGCATGGCGAGCCGCGAGCAGCCGAAGCCGGTGCAGCCGGGCAGCCTGCTCAGGCACTCGACGGCGATCGCCGGGATGTGGCTGCCGCACGCGTTGTCCTTGCCGGGCAACGTCTTCGGCACGGCCATGGCGGAGCTGTTCGACCTCGCGCTCGCGGGCCGCGTCCGTGCGATCGCCGGTGGCGAGTACGGGCTTTCCCAGGCGCGCGAGGCACACGAGGCGTTGCGTTCGCGGGCCACGGTCGGGAAGCTGGTGCTGGACCCGCGCCGGTGACGCGAGCAGGGAGGTGCGGATGACCGAGGACGGTCCGCACGTCCACGTGGAGCGCAAGGTGGTCGAGGCCGGCGCCGCCTTCCGCGGCGCGGTGGGATCGCTGCTGGGCGTGGTGCCCGACGCCCCGGCCGTGGTGACCACGGGTTGCGGGCTCCAGGTGCCGTACGCGAGCACCTCGACCAGGCCCGAGAGCGTCACCTGCCTGCCGTGCCGCGAGCACGCCCGGCGGGAGCACCTGCGCTTCGCCGAGCAGGTCGAGAACCTCAGCCGGATGCCGGGCGTGGCGATCACGCGGGAGCAGGCGGCCGCGGCCGTGGCGAGACACCGCGGCCTCGCCGACCGCTTCGCTTAAACCGCCGCGCCTTCGGCGAGGGCGGCGGCTGCGCGGACGAGGGCGGCGACCTCCTGCGAGCGGCTGCTGGCGGGCCACGCGATCACCGTGGTGATGTGCGGTGCGTCGACGACGGGCACCGCGACGTGTTCCGGCCACTGCCAGGCGCGGCTGGAGGCCGGGATGACCAGCAGCGTCTTGCCGAGCGCCACGAGCTGGGCGAGCTGCGACTGCGTGTGCACCTCCGGGCCGGGGCCCTCCGGGTACGTCCCGTCGAGCCGGGGCCAGCGGGCGATCGGCAGGTCCGGCACGTGGCTCACCTCCGCCATCGTGAGCTGCTCGCGGGACGCCAGCGGGTGCGCCGCGGGGAGGATCGCGACCTGGCCCTCCGTGTGGAGGTCCTCGGTGTCGAACCCGGCGAGGTCGTCGACCGGGCGGTGCATGATCGCCACGTCGGCGTGCCCGTCCCGCAGCAGCCCCGCCTGCTCGCCGACCTCGCACAGCAGGACCTCGACCGGGACCGGCGCCGCGTCGAGGAGCCGTTGCAGGAGCTCGTGCGAGGCCCCGGCCTTCGTCACGAGCACCAGCGGGCGTTTCCCGTCCGCGGCCCGGCGTGTCCGGCGCACCACGGCTTCGACGGCCGCGAGCGCCGCCCTGGCTTCGCGCAACATCACCTCGCCCGCCGCGGTGAGCGAGGCACCGCGGCGGTCCCGGTCGAAGAGCCGGACACCGAGCCGCTGCTCCAGCTGGCGGATCGCCCGCGAGAGTGGCGGTTGCGCGATCCCGAGCCGGACGGCGGCGCGGCCGAAGTGCAGTTCCTCGGCGACAGCCACGAAGTACCGCAGCTCGCGGGTTTCGAGATCGTCCACCCCGCCGAGGATACCGCCTGATACCTGCCGAGTATCAGTGTCGCGTGATGGTGAAGTCCGTACCGTCGGAGGCGATGGCGCCCGGCGTCCAGGTGTACGTGCCGCGGTCGTCGGCGTCCAAAGCGGACGGTGAGGTCGACGCCAGGTTGGTGCCGTTGAACTTCACGCCGGTGAAGGTCACCCCGCCGTTGATCGTGGGGTACGAGTCCGTCGGCGACTCGATGATGGCCTCCGCCGAGGAGTGCCTTGACGTCAACGACTTCGTGACCGTCTTCGTCCAGCCCTTCGTGGTGTCGCTGATCGACAGCTGGTAGGTGTTCGTGCCGGTGCGGGTGACCGTCGCGCTGATGTGGTCGCCCGCGCTCACCGCGTTGCTGTAGTACACGGGCGCGGCCGGGTACATCTCGTACCACGCCTGGTAGACGGGCCTGCCGCTGGAGCAGTCCGTCGCGACCCCGGTTTGCTCCACAGTGGACGAACCGTCGCCGTCGATGCCGACCCACGGGGCGAACAGGTCGTTGCGGGAGTTGCACGTCACCGACGGCTCTGTCCAGCTCGCCGTCGCCGTGGTGAAGCTGCCGAAACTCACGTAGCCACCCCAGTTCCCGCCCGCGAAGCTGTGGGCGCCGAACACGGGGGCCGCCGCCGCCGGACCCGCGAAGGCGGTGACGGCGACGGCGGCGGTGGCGAGCAGGGTTGCGCTGCGGGCGGGCCTGGGGAGCATGGCGGATTCCTTTGCCTGGCGGGGACGAAAGCCGGTCACCGAGCATTATCGAATCGGGAAATCCGCCGCCGACAGCTACTTTAGGCGCAAAATCGCAGCTCAAGCCGGGGTCAAGGAACGGTAAATCACCCCAGCTGCGCCTTGGCCGCGTCGGCGAACGCCGTCGTGTAGGTCTTCGACAGGTCGATGCGGTCCTTGTGGTTCTTGACGTTCTTCGAGAAGCTTTCCAGCACCTGCAAGGCGTTCTGCGCCCCGGCGGGGTCCATCCGCCCGTCGGCGTTGAACATCCCGATGCTGTCCCTGATCGACTTCACGTACAACGCCGGGTCCCCGCCCGCGAACGACGCCGGCATCTTCGCGGCGATCTCCTCCGGCGAGTGCGTGTCGATCCACCGCAGGGTGGACACGAACGCGTTCGCCAGCTTCTGCACGACGGCCGGGTAGCGCTGCACGATCTCGCAGTTCATGTACAGCGACGTCGCCGGGTACAGCCCGCCGAGCGCCGCCCGCGTGCCCTCCTCGGTGCGCAGGTCGTAGATTACCTTGCCCTGCCCGGTGTTCACGAGCTGGGCGATGGTCGGGTCGGTCGTCATGCCCGCGTCGATCCCGCCGTTGTTCAGCGCGGCGATGAACGTCTGCCCGGCACCGACCTTCACCGGCGTGTAGTCCTGCGCGGTCACGCCGGCCTTGCCCGCCAGCGCCTTCGTGAGGAAGTCCGTGGACGAGCCGAGCGACGTGATGCCGAGCTTGCGGCCGCGGAAGTCGCCCGCGTCCCGGATCTGGTCCGCCTTGGCCGTGCTGACCACCTCGGCCTCGCCGGGGATGTTGGCCATCTGCACGACGCTCGTGATGCACTGCTCCTTGGCCTGCAGGTCGATCGTGTGGTCGTAGAACCCGACCACCCCCTGCACGTCGCCCGCGAGCAGCGCGGTCTCGGCGTTCGCGCCGGACGGCTGGTTCAGCAGCTCCACGTCCACGCCCTGCGCGGCGAACCCGCCGAGCTGCTGGGTGAGCATCGCGGGCAGGTAGATGACCTTCTCGATGCCGCCGACCATGATCCGGATCTTCGGCGTGCCGTCCGCGCCGGTGCTCAGCGTGCGGGAGTCCCGGCACGCGGTCGCCCCGGCGAGGACCAGCACCAGTGCGAGCACGATCCCGGTGATGCGCTTGAACCCCATGTCAGATCCCGCTCGCCGCCGTGCCGCCGGGCGCCGGGCGCCAGCGCAGCAACCGGTTCTCCAGCCGGGAGATCACGAACTCGGCCAGCAGCGCCACCACGGTGATGATGATCATCCCCGCGTAGATGCCCGCCGAGTCGAACGTGCCCTGTGCGTTGGAGATCAGGAAGCCGAGCCCGGCCTGCGCGCCGGTGTACTCGCCGACGACAGCGCCGATCAACGCGAAGCCGAGCGCGGTGTGCAGCGACGACAGGATCCAGGAGGTCGCGCTGGGCAACACGATCGACGTGAGCACCTGCGTCCTGCTGGCGCCGAGGATCCGCGCGTTGTCGATGACGTTGCGGTCCACCTCGCGGGCGCCGGTGAAGGCGTTGAAGAACACCGCGAAGAACACGAGCACGAACGCCGTCGCGACCTTCGACGACAGCCCGATGCCGAACCAGATGAAGAACAACGCCGCGAGCACGATGCGGGGCAGCGCGTTGGCCGCCTTGACGAACGGCGCCAGCACGTCGGCGAGGTAGCGGCTGCGGCCCAGCAGGACGCCGATCAGCACGCCGGCCAGCACACCCAGCACGAGGCCGAGCAGCGCTTCCTCGACGGTGACCCAGATCTGGTACCAGATCGGGCCGAAGTCGGTGCCCTCGGTGAACCACTCGCCGAGCCGCTGCGCGATCTTCGACGGCTTCGAGTAGAAGAACGGGTCGATCCAGTAGGTGGCGGTCAGCTCCCAGGCGCCGAGCCACACCACGACGATCGCCAGGCGCAGCAGCCACGTGTTCCGCTTGCGCCGCAGGTGCGCCCTGCGTTCGCGGGCGACGATGTCCTCTTCGGACTCCAGCACCGGGGCCGGTGCGGTGAGCACGTCAGGCGACACGGGAAGCACCCCTTTCGCGGGCCTTGTCCACCTCGGTGCGCAGCGATTCCCACACCTCGCGGTAGATCTTCAGGAAGTCCTCGGTGAGCCGCAGCTCCTCCACCTCGCGCGGGCGCGGCAGCGGCACGTCGAACACGGCCTTGACCGTGGCGGGACTGGCGGTCATCACGACGACCTTGTCGGCCAGCGCGATGGCCTCTTCGAGGTCGTGCGTCACGAAGATGACCGCGGCGTCGGTGCCCTGCCACAGGCGCAGCAGCTCGTCCTGCATCAGCGCGCGGGTCTGCACGTCCAGCGCGGAGAACGGCTCGTCCATCAGCAGGATCCGGGGCTGGGTCACGAGCGTCTGGGCGAGCGCGACGCGCTTGCGCATACCGCCGGAAAGCTGGTGCGGGTAGTACTTCTCGAACCCGGCGAGGCCGACCCGCTCGATCCAGTCGGCGGCCTGCCTGCGGGCTTCGGCCTTGCTCGCGCCGCGGTAGCGGGGACCGGAGACGACGTTGTCCAGCACCGAACGCCACGGCATCACCGCGTCGTTCTGGAACATGTAGCCGACACCGTCCGGAATGGACCGGACCGGCTCGCCGTGCACGCGCACCTCACCGGCGGAGGCGGGCTGCAGGCCGGAGACCAGCGACAACGTCGTGGACTTGCCGCAGCCCGTCGGGCCGACGACGGCGACGAACTCGCCGGCGGAGACGGTGAGGGACAGGTCGCGGACCGCGGTGTGCACCGAACCGTTCCCGCTCGGGAACCTCTTGGTGGCACTGATCAGTTCGATCAGGGGAGGGGCCATCGGGTGACTCCTTCGTCACAGCGCTCGTTTCCCGCTGACCGTAGGAGTGCGTGAAGGCGACGTGAAGCTTGTTGACGTTCTGCGTGCGCACTGTGCGTTGTCCACGTTTTGCTCATTTAGCGCGAGCGCTTGACCAGCGCGTATCGTCTCGGAGCATGCTGGACTTCCGCCGGATGCGGTTCTCGCGCCAGATCCTGATCCTGCAGATCGGCGTCGTCGTGCTGCTGCTGGTGATCGGGTTCCTGCTGGTGGGCTGGCTGCTGTGGAGCACGCTGCGCGACCAGTACGGCGAGCGGGCGCGGGGCATCGCGCGCTCGGTCGCGGTGGACCCCGTGGTGGTCGCGGACGTCGCCGCGAAGGAGCCCGCCGGTGACCTCCAGGAACGCGTGCGGGCGGTGACGCAGCGGACCGGCGCGTTGTTCGTCGTGATCACCGACGACCGGGGCATCCGGCTCGCCCACCCCGATCCGGCGCAGATCGGCAAGGAGGTGAGCACCCCGGCCGACGAGGCGCTGGCCGGGCGTGACGTGGTCAGCGCGGTGCAGGAGGGCACGCTGGGCCTGTCGGTGCGGAGCAAGACGCCGGTGCGCGACGGGGAACGGGTGGTCGGCGAGGTCAGCGTCGGTTACCAGATCGGTGCGCCGGTCGGGGAACTGGTGCGGTTGCTGTTGATCAGCCTGGCGTTCGCCGCGGGCGCGCTCGCGCTCGGCGTGGGCGCGTCGGCGTTGTTGACCCGTCGGCTGAACCGGCTCACGCACGGGCTGGAACCCCGTGAGCTGACGGAGTTGTTGTACGAGCGGGAGGCGGTGTTGCACGGCATCGGCGAAGGCATGCTCGCCGTGGACGCGCGGGGCCGCGTCTCCGCCCGGAACGACGAGGCCGAGCGGCTGCTGGGCAAGCCGTTGCCGGTAGGGGCACCGGTGTCCGAATTGGACTTGTCGCCGCGGCTGGGCAAGGCGGTGGCGGAACGGCAGCCGGTCGACAACCTGCTCGCGGTGGCGGGAAACCGGGTGCTGGTGGTGAACTCCCGCGCGGTGCGGCGGGACGACCGCGACCTCGGAACGGTGCTGACCCTGCGCGACCGGACCGATCTCGATGCGCTGACGAGAGAACTCGACGCCGTCCGGTCCCTTTCGGACGGTCTGCGGGCGCAGCGGCACGAGTTCAGCAACCGCCTGCACACGCTTTCCGGGTTGCTCCAGCTGGGGCACAACGGCGAGGCGATCGAGTACCTGCAAACGCTTACCGAGACCTCCATCGCGAGCCCGGAGGCGCTGGGCGACAGCGTGACCGACCCGTACCTCCAGGCGATACTGGCCGGCAAGATCGAGCAGGCGCAGGAAAAGGGCGTCACCGTCCGGCTTTCCGACGACTCGTGGGTCCGCACGGCGGTGACCGACCCGATCGCCGTGAACACCGTCGTCGGCAACCTGATCGACAACGCGGTGCACGCGGCTCGCATGGGCCCGCGCCGTCCGGCCACGGTCGAGGTCGCGTTGCTGGCGGAAGGGAGGACGTTGCACGTGTCCGTAGTGGACAGTGGTGCGGGGGTCGCGCCGGAGGTGCGGGAGCGGTTGTTCGACGAAGGTGTGACGACGAAGATCGCGCCGGGACACGGTTTGGGGCTCGCGCTGGCCCGCCAGGCGGCCCGCGCGCGGGGCGGGGACGTGTGGCTCGCGGATGCCGGCGGGGCCGACGCGGGCGCGATGTTCGTGGCCGCGCTGCCGGACCTGCTGGAGGGCGAGGCATGATCCGCACGCTCATCGTGGACGACGACTTCCGGGTCGCCGCCGTGCACGCGGGGTTCGTCGAGGAGGTGCCGGGTTTCGCGGTCGCGGGCACGGCGCACACGGCGGCGGAGGCGCGGGCGCGGGTGCGGGAGCTGTCGCCGGACCTGGTGCTGCTGGACGTCTACCTGCCTGACGAGTCCGGGCTGGCGTTGCTGCCGGAGCTGCGGACGGACACGATCGTCCTGTCCGCGGCGGCGGACACGCGCTCGGTCCGCGCGGCGATCCGGGCCGGGGCGCTGAACTACCTGATCAAGCCGTTCACCACGCGGCAGTTCGCGGAGCGGCTGAGCGCGTACGCGCGCTACCGGCAGCTGGTGGCCGACGAGCGGAACCTCGGGCAGGAGGAGGTCGACCGCGCCTTCCGGCTCCTGCACGAACAGGACCGGGCGGGCACGGCGAAAACCCAGTCCAGCGCGACCGCCCGGCTGGTGTCCGAGCAGCTCCGGCGCGCCGCCCGCCCGCTGTCGGCCGCCGAGGTCGCGTCGGAGCTGGGCGTCGCCCGCGCCACGGCGCAGCGCTACCTGACGGCGCTGGCCGAGGCGGGGACGGTGGAGATGCGCCTGCGGTACGGCGCGACGGGCCGCCCGGAGCACGAGTACAGCTGGCGGGCGTGAATTATGTTTGAAATGGTCTGCGTGGCGGTGCGGGTCGGGGCCCCGCACGTCTTCCACCACCCCAATGGGCGCCCTCCGCGCGGCTGAGCTGATTCAAGGCGGCCCCTCGCTCCGGGATCGCCTCCTCATGACCGCCCACCCGCCAGCCCGCCACCACCCTCAACGGACGCGCTCCGCGCGACTGCCCCATTTCACAACCCGCAGCGGTGCAAGCTGCCTGCGTGGTGAGGCGGCTCCGCCGCTTCGAAACTCGACCTAGACGATTAATGCGTAAGTCGAGGCGGTAGTTGAAGACGGGCGAAGGGTGTTCAA
>NZ_BAABIB010000002.1:0-54374 GCF_039542405.1 Amycolatopsis dongchuanensis | reverse complement strand
TGCGCAGCCGCGCGTGGATTCCAACGATGCCGGGCGGATCGTTGGAGGTTGCGCACGATGGCTTAGCCGACGATCTGATATATGTCTTCGGCAAGCCAGAAAATTCGACCACCTCGGCCGACGCTACCTATTTTTCTGAGAATACCCTTTTCCTCTATTGAGGTCAGTAGATTTCTTGCCCCTTGATTTGTGATGCCTAGATTGGTCTCAACCCGTTTCACGGTGACGAACGGGTTCGAGAACAAGAGATCGACCACCTCGACTGCTCGGCTTTTGGTCCCCGCGAGCATCGATCGGTACGATTCTCGAAGCTCAACCAGTCTCCCTGCTCGCTCTTCGGCGTCAGTTGCTTGACGATATACCGCAGTCAGGAAGAACTGAATCCATTCCTGGACTTCCCCTCGCTCGCGAACGGCTTGCAATCGGTCGTAGTACTCCTGCCTGTTGGTCTCCATGTATGCGCTGACATACAGTAGAGGTAGCTCAAGAACTTTCTTCTCGATAAGGAGAAGTGTTATTAGGAGCCTTCCAATGCGCCCATTTCCATCCAAAAAGGGGTGAATCGTCTCAAATTGGTAGTGCATCAAAGCGCATTTGATCAGAATTGGGAGCTTGTCGTCTTCATGTACGAAGTTTTCCCAGTCCTTCAGGTGATCTCCGAGTAGTTCTGGCAGTGGTGGCACAAAGACCGCCGTGTCGGGCGAGTCTGTGGGGGACCCGATCCAAACTGGGCTGGTTCGCAGTTCGCCCGGCCGCTTTTCTTGGCCTCGAACGCCAGACAGTAGAATGGCGTGAATTTCCCGAATCAATCGAGTGGATATCGGCAGCGATTCGAGGAGCCTAATGCCCTCGTTCAATGCTCTCTGGTAGTTGAAAACCTCAGCAATGTCATCGCTTTCGGTCGGCTCCACTGCTGCTTCAGCCTGAAGCACGTCTGAAAGCGAAGCTTCTGTTCCCTCGATTCGCGAGCTGGCCACAGCTTCTCGCCTTTGATAGGGCTGTACCAAGATGCCAGGGTTACTCAATAGTCGACCTACGCCAGAGAGTCGTCCAAGTGCCGCGTCGGCCCTCGATAGTGCCAAGACGGTGTCAAGCGACAGATCGAGATAGCGTGGCAGGTCGGCAGGCTCGAAGTACCAGAAGGCCCACTTGTCGCCGGGCTTCTTAACTGGTCGACCGAACTCGGGGGCGACAAAGCGAGCTGGATCCATGGATGCAGGGTACAACGGAAGTGCCCTCTTTGTTGGAGTTGCCCCGGCTGCACCTCCGTGGATGATTGACCCGTTCGTGAGGACGACTCACGAGCGAGGGCAAACCGCCATCGTCGCCGACATGCTCCTGCGAGTCTCGGCCCAAGGCAAAAGTCAGCGACATCACTCGGGCGCGCTCACCCCTGTTCGTCAGCCGTTCGTCAGGACAGCCATCGAGCACGGCAAACGACCACCATCGACGAGCGAGGAACACCCAGGTCAGGCCGCTAACCCGGGCGTTCCCGCAGGTCGCGATTTGTTCCGCTTCAACGTCTGAACCGGGCCGCCCCAAAAAAGAAGCCCTCCCCGCGCGCACGGGGAGGGCTCCGGAGAAGCGCTCAGCCGGCGAGGCCGAGCAGGATGACGGCCAGCAGGGTGACCGTCGTGGCGATCGCGGTGACCCAGGTGCGCTGGGCCGAGGACAGGGTGCGGTTCATGGCGATCCTGAGGGGCTGGTGCGGACGTTCCGCGCGTGGAAGCGCCTTGATCAAGACCACCGTTAACACCCTGTGACGCAAATCACTCCGTAGAGTGTCTGCTGCGGGCGGTGTACCAGAACACCGCACCCGCAGCCCCGAGCATCAACACGAACGCCAGCGACCCGACGACGACCGCGCGCGTCTCGCCCGTCGACTGGACCGGGGCGCTCTCCTGCTGCTGACGGGTGCCGGCCTCGGCCGCCTGCGCGACCCCGCCGAACAGCACCGCGAACACCACCGCCAACCCTGCAACCTTGACAAGGATCTTCGACATCGTGCGTTCCCTCCACTCCGGCAACGCACGAGGTCACTGCGGATGTTGCCGCGGTAGCGAAGATCACAGCGCGTCGACGACCCCGTCGATCTCGGCGGCGAGCGAGACGTCCTTCTCGGTCAGCCCGCCCGCGGAGTGGGTGCTGAGCCGGAACGTCACCGTGCGCCAGCGGATGTCCATGTCGGGGTGGTGGTCGACGCTCTCCGCGATCTCGGCGACCCGGTTGACCACCTGGATCGCCTGCGGGAAGCTGCCGAGCTCGGCCGTGCGCTCGAGCGCGTCCCCCTCCCGCTTCCAGTGCGGCAGCCGCGTCAGCGCGTCGGCGATCTGGTCGTCGGTCAGTAGCTCTGCCATGTCTCCATGGTGGTCCCGCGCCCGGTACGCTGCACGGTTGCCACGGGAGTCCGGGACCAGACCGGGCTGAGAGGCGGGTGCGAACCCGCGACCGTCCGAACTTGATTCCGGATAACGCCGGCGCAAGGAGGCCTGATCCCCTCCTGCCGGTGAGCACAAGGAGGGGCCATGAGAGGCAAGTGGAGCGCGGCGGTCGTGCTCGGCCTGACCGCCGTACTCACCACCGGCTGCACGCTGGTGGGCGGCGGCTCGAACGACGACGCCGGCGCGACCGTCACGCTCGTCACGCACGATTCGTTCGCCGCCCCGCAGCAGGTGCTCGACGCGTTCCAGCAGCAGACCGGCATCAAGATCGCCGTGCTGAAGAAGGGTGACGCCGGCGCGCTCACGAACTCGCTCGTGCTGACGAAGGCGAACCCGATCGGCGACGTCGCGTACGGCATCGACTCGACCTTCGCCTCGCGGGCGCTCAGCGAGGGCATCTTCGAGTCGTACACGAGCCCCGAGGCCGATCGTGGGCCGCAGCGCTACGCGGTCGACAGCGAGCACCGGATGTCGGCCGTGGACCTCGGTGACGTGTGCCTGAACGTCGACACGAACTGGTTCACCGAGCGGAACCTCCCGGCGCCCACGGGCTACGACGACCTCACCGACCCGCGGTACAAGGACCTGCTGGTGGTGGAGAACCCCGCGACGTCCTCGCCGGGCCTGGCGTTCCTGCTGGGCACCATCGCCAAGTACGGCGAGCAGGGCTGGCAGGCCTACTGGCAGAAGCTCAAGGACAACGGCGTGCAGTCGGTCAGCGGCTGGGAGGAGGCCTACGGGCAGGACTTCTCCGGCTCCTCCGGCAAGGGCCCGCGGCCCATCGTCGTCTCCTACGCCTCCTCGCCGGCCGCCGAGATCGGTGACGACGGCAAGCCGCGCACCAAGGCACTGCTCGACACCTGCTACCGGCAGGTCGAGTACGCCGGGGTGCTGGCGGGCACGAAGCAGGCCGACAAGGCGCACAAGGTGATCGACTTCCTGCTGTCGCAGCAGTTCCAGGCGACGGTGGCGGACAGCATGTACGTCTACCCGGCGCGTGACGGCGTGGCGCTGCCGAAGGCGTGGGCGGACGCCGCGCCGCTGCCGCGCGACTCCGCGAGCCTGCCCGCCGACCAGGTGCAGAGCGGGCGTGAGCGGTGGATCGGGCAGTGGCGGTCGTTGCTCGGCCAGTGAGCCGCGCCGGCCTGGGGCTGCTGGCCCTGGTGCCGCTCGGGTTCCTGGTCGTCTTCTTCGCCTGGCCGGTGCTGGCGATCCTGCGCCGCGGGTTCGCCGACGGCGGCGTGGGTGCCGCGCTCGTGGCGGGCGAGACGTGGCGGCTGGCCGGGTTCACCGTCGCGCAGGCGGCCGGCTCGACCGTGCTCGCGGTGGTCGCCGGGATGCCGCTGGCCTTCGTGCTCGCGCGGGTGCGGCTGCCGGGCGTCGGGCTCGTCCGCACGCTCGTGCTGGTGCCGTTCGTGCTGCCGACCGTCGTGGTGGGGCTCGCCTTCCGCGCGCTGTGGCCCGACGGCGGGGTGCTCTCGATCGTGCTCGCCAACGCGTTCTTCAACGTCGCCGTCGTCGCGCGGACGGTGGGCGGGCTGTGGGCGCATCTCGACTCGCGGGCCGAGGACGCGGCACGTTCGCTGGGGGCCTCGCGGGCGAGGGCCTTCCGCTCGGTGACCCTGCCCGCGCTACTGCCCGCGATCACCTCCGCGGCGGCGGTGGTGTTCCTGTTCTGCGCCACCAGTTTCGGCGTGGTGCTCGTGCTCGGCGGCGGCCGGTTCCGCACGCTGGAGACCGAGATCTACCTGCGCACCGAGAACCTGCTCGACCTGACCGGCGCCGCCGCGTTGTCCCTGGTGCAGATCGCAGCGGTGCTCGCCGCGCTGCTGCTCGGGGCCGCGGCCCGGCGCCGCCGGGAGACCGCGCTCAAACTCCGCGCCCGTGGGGAAACCGCGCGGCGCCCGACGGGCGGCGAGTGGTGGGTCGTCGGTGCCGCGGGCGTGGTGCTCGCGTTGCTGCTGACCCCGATCGTCGCGCTGCTGCTGCGTTCGGTGTCCACTGAGGACGGTTGGAGCCTCGCGGGCTACCGCGCGCTGGCCACCACCGGCAACGACGGCACGTTGCAGATCTCCGGCTGGGGTGCGGCGGTGAACTCGCTGCTCACCGCGACCGACGCGACCGTGCTGGCCCTGCTCGTCGGGGTGTCCGCCGCGGTACTGGTCGTGGCGCTGCGCCGGGCGCCCGGTCGCCTCCAGCACGGGCTCGCGGAGGGCATGGACGCGGCGTTGATGCTGCCGCTCGGCGTGTCCGCGGTGACCGTCGGGTTCGGCTACCTCATCACGCTCGACGCGCTGCCGGGCGACCTGCGGACCTCGCCGATCCTCGTGCCGCTCGCGCAGGCGCTCGTGGTGATCCCGCTCGTCGTGCGGATGGTGCTGCCGGTGTTGCGGTCGATCGACGACCGGCTGCGCCAGGCCGCGGCGACCCTCGGCGCGGGCCCGCCGCGGGTTTGGCGGGAGATCGACGTGCCGCTCGCGATCCGGTCCGTGGTCGCGGCGGCGGGCTTCGGGTACGTCGTCGCGCTCGGCGAGTTCGGCGCGACGAGCTTCCTCGCCCGGCCGCAGACACCGACGTTGCCGGTGGCGATCGCGTCGCTCATCGCGCGGCCGGGCGAGCTGAACAACCAGATGGCCTACGCCGCCTGCGCGCTGCTGATGCTCGTGACAGCGGCCGCCGTGGTCGTGATCGACCGGATCGGCTCCGGCCGGGTGGGAGAGTTCTGATGTCGTTGTCGGTGCACGGCCTGACTGTCCGCTACGGCTCGTTCACGGCGGTGCGGAACGCCGAGCTGGACATCGCCGACGGCGAGGTGCTCGCGCTGCTCGGCCCCTCCGGTTCGGGCAAGTCCACGCTGCTGCGCGCCATCACCGGGCTGGAGCCGCTCACCGCGGGCAGCGTCCGGTGGGACGGCGAGGACCTCGCCCGCGTGCCGGTGCACGAGCGCGGGTTCGGGCTGGTGTTCCAGGACGGGCAGCTGTTCCCGCACCGGGACGTCGCGGGCAACATCGCGTTCGGGCTGAGGATGCGCAGGATGCCGGCTAAGGACCGCGAGGACCGCGTCAGGCAGCTGCTGGAACTCGTGGGCTTGAGCGGGTACGAGCGGCGTCGCGTGACGGAGCTGTCCGGCGGTGAAGCGCAACGGGTCGCGCTGGCGCGGGCACTCGCGCCCGAACCCCGCCTGCTGCTGTTGGACGAGCCACTGTCCGGTTTGGACGCCGGTCTGCGCGAGCAGCTCGCCGTTGACCTCGCCGAGGTGCTGCGCAACGCCAAGATCCCCGCGCTGCTCGTCACGCACGACCAGGAGGAGGCGTTCACGCTCGCCGACCGCGTGGCCGTGTTGCGGGCGGGCGAGATCCGGCAGGTGGGCGCGGTCCGCGAGGTGTGGCGACGCCCCGCCGACGACGAGACCGCCGCCTTCCTCGGCGTGACGACGTTCTTCGACGGAACCGCCGAAGACGGCGTGATCCGGTTCCCGCTGGGCGAGTTCACCCGCGACGAGCCGGACGGCCCGGTCCGGATCGGGCTGCGCCCGCACGCCCTGCGCGTCGCGGAGCACGGCATCGCAGGCGAGGTCCTCACGAGGGTGCACCGGCGGGACCACGTGCGCCTGCGGGTCCGGACCGGGCACGGGGTGGTGGACGCCGTCGCCCCGGTGGACGCCGAACTCCACCCGGGTGACGGAATCCGGCTTGAGCTGGATGATCAAGGGGTAGTCCTGCGGCCGACGAAAGGGAACGCATGATCCACTGGCCGGTGCCCGAACCCGAGATCCCCGCCGGGACCCACCCCGCGCTCGCCGCCGTCGCCCGCGCGGCGGTGGCCGCCTTCCGCGACGCCCGCGGCCGGTTCGACCGCACGCAGCTCGCCGAGAAGGTCGACATGGGCGCCGACGGCACTCCCACCACGAGGCTCGACCAGCTGGTCGACACCGCGGTCGCGGAGACGGTGGACGCGCACCGGGTCAACCTGATCAGCGAGGAGATCGGGGTCATCGACAACGGCTCGGCCGTCACGCTCGTGGTCGACCCCGTCGACGGCACGTCGAACGCCGTGGCGGGGGTGCCGTTCTCGGCGTTCGCCGGCGTGGTCGCGGTGGACGGCGAGGCCGTCGAGTCGCTGACCACGTGGCTCGACACCGGGCGCAGCTGGCACGCGAAGGCCGGGGAGACGCTGCCGTACCGGACGACCGGCCGCCGCGAGCTGGACGGCGCCGCGGTGAGCCTGCTGCGGCCGCACCCGAAGAGCGAGGACGCGTGGCTTCGGGTCAGCCGCCGTGCCGGGCGGGTGCGGGTGTTGTCCAGCAGCTGCCTCGAAGCCGCGCTCGTCGCGGAGGGCTCGCTGGACGCTTTCGCCGACCCCGGCTCGGACACCCACCGGATCATGGACATCGCCGCCGCGGCCGTGTTGCTGCCCGCCGCCGGCGGAGCCCTGATCGACGCCTACGGCCGTCCCGTCGAGATCGACCCGGACCTCAGCCGCCGCTGGTCCGGGATCGCCGCGGCGACCCCGGACCTCGCGGAGGAGCTGGCCGAGGAGATCAACCGTCCTTCGTCGTGATCCGGGCGTACGCCAGCGCCAGCCCGACCACGACGTAGGAGGCGGCGCGGAGCGCGCCCTCGCCGAGCGCCGCGGTCGGCATCGGGTCCCGCAGCACGTCGGCCAGCGCGTCCCAGGACTTCGGCAGCAGGAACGGGTGCAGCCAGTCCACAGCGGACAGCAGGAGCAGCACGTTCGACACGATCGTGCCCGCCAGCACCGACACCACGACGAGCATCGGGTGCTCGGTGCACGCCGAGATCGCCAGCGCCACCGCGCCGACCGCCCACAGCTGCAGCGTCACCCAGCCGACGGCGATCGCGATCTTGCCCAGCGCCGCGCCGAAGGACAACGTGGTACCGGACAACGTGAACAGCGAGCCGGTGCCGTTGAGCACCAGCCCCGCGACCACGGCGACCACGGCCATCAGCGCCACCGAGGCGAGGGTGAACGTCGCCACGCCGAGCGCCTTGACCGCCAGCAGACGACCACGGCTGACCGGCGCGAGCAGCCAGCCGCGCAGCGTGCCGTTCGCCAGCTCGCCCGCGATCGCGTCACCCGCCGACATCGCGGTGGTGAGCGGCAGCAACAGGGTGAGCGTCATGGTGAGGATGGCGATCGGCAGCACGAACGCGTTGGCCGCCGCCGTGGTGAACAGGGCCTCGGGCCCGCCGCCACCGTCACCCGACCCGCCGATCCGGAGCGCGATCGCGACGATCACCGGGATCAACGCGAGTAGCCCGAGCACGATGAGCGTGCGTGGCCGCCGGAAGATCCAGCGCAGTTCCGCCAGGTACAGGCGCGGCAGCGGCACCGCCGTGCGCTGCACGGGCGCTGTCAGTGTCGCGGTCGTCATGCGCTCACCTCGTCCACATCGGACAGTCCGTCCGGCTCTGCCTCGTCCTGCGTGAGCCGGGCGAACAGGTCCTCCAGGCCCGTGCGCTCCCGCCGCACCTCGTGCACCGCGACCCCGCCCCGCACGAGCGCCTCGACCACCTGCGGCGCCGCCACGGCCGTGAGGTCCGCCCGGACGCCGTCCGGCACGAGTTTGCCGGGAATCCGGTGCTCCCGCAGGGTTTCCAGCGCGAGGTCACCGTCCGGTGTGGACACCACGAGGCCCGGGCTGCCGGACTCCAGCAGGTCGTCGAGCTCGCCCTGCGCCACCACCGTCCCGTCGTGCAGGACCGCCACGTGCGTGCACGTCGCCTCCACCTCGGCCAGCAGGTGCGACGACACCAGCACGGTCACGCCGTCGGCGTGCAGCTCGCCGATGATCCGCCGGATCTCCCGGGTGCCCGCCGGGTCGAGGCCGTTCGTCGGCTCGTCCAGCACCACCATCCGCCGCGGCACGAGCAGCGCCCCGGCGAGGCCGAGCCGCTGCTTCATGCCCAGCGAGTAGCCGCGGTACCGGCGGTGCGCCGCCGCGGCGAGCCCGACCCGCTCCAGCGCGTTCTCGACGGCCTTCGGGATGTCCGAAGTGGACAGGCGTGGTTCCGCCGCCGCGAGGCGCCGCAGGTTCTCCCTGCCCGACAGGAACGGGTGGAAGCCAGGCCCCTCGACGAGGGCGCCGACGTCCGGCAGCGCGTGCGCCGACTCGTCCGGCATGCGCCTGCCCAGCAGTTCCACCTCGCCCTCGGTCGGGCGGACCAGGCCGAGCAGCATCCGGATCGTGGTGGTCTTGCCGGACCCGTTCGGGCCCAGCATCCCCAGCACCGCCCCCGCGGGCACGTCCAGATCGACCTGGTCCACCGCGACCGTGCTCCGGTACACCTTGCGCAACCCCCTGGTCCGCGCCGCGAGTGCCGGAGCCGGGGCGGACGTGGACACGCCCGCCCCGAGCTCGAGTTCCGGGGACGTCGTCACTTCGCGCTCAGCGCGTCGATCAGCGTCTGCTCGGTGACCGCACCGGCGGCGAACCGCCCGTCGGCCGTGACCAGCGCGCTACCGGCCTTGGTGCTGATCAGCCAGCCGTTGCCGAAGGCGCCGCTGACCGGCTTGCCGAACTGGCTCAGCAGCTTCCGCGGGTCCACCTGCCTGCCGCCGCCCTGCTTCGGCGCGAGCGCCTCGGCCGGGTACGTGCCGGTGACGACGGTGTCCCAGCCGTCGCCCACGACCTTCAGGTCGCCGGCGGCCTCGTGCTGCTCGGGCTTCGCCTGCCGCTCGGTGACCTTCGCCCCCTGCGGCGGGGTGAACTGGAACTCGCTCGCCGGCTGCGGGGTGAACTCGATGTCGCTGAACGCCACCTGCAGCGCCGGGTCGGCCGAGCCGTACGTCATCACGGCGAGCCGGAGCGGCACGCGCTTCTCGGCGTCGACCGCGACGCGGACCTCGCGCAACACCGTGTGCTCAGTCGGCTTCGGCGTCAGCACCAGCTCGTACGCGGCCCGGCCCGCGACGCGCGCGGTGCCCTCCACGGTCACCGTGCTGCTCTCGCGCACCTTCGCCAGCAGCTGCGTGGCCGCGGCCGCCGGATCGCTCTGCACCCCGGGAGGCGCCTCGTGCTCGGTCGCCGTCGTCTTGGTGACGGAGTTGTCCTTCGAGCTGTACTGCCACACCGTCGTGCCGTTGCGGATGATGGTCGTGTCGGCGGTGCCCTGCTCGATCGACAGCTTGCTGTTGCCGTTGCCGTCGTTGTAGACGTGCGCCGCGTCCACGTTCACGCTCACACCCCCGGGCAGCGTGGACGTCGGCAGGCCGAGGTTGTTGTCCACCCGCACGGTGCCGTCCAGCGCGGGCGTCTTCGTCGCCAGCACCGACTGCACCAGCTCCTCGGCACTGATCGACGGCAGCACGGGTGCCTCGCCCGCGCTCGCCGGCATGGCCAGCCAGGCGAGCCCGGCCGCGCCGAGCGCCGAACCGGTGACAGCCGCCGTGATGGCCTTCGTCTTCGGTCGCATCGTGATCTCTCCCTGGTCGTGGCGAGCACCAGTGTGCTCCGTCCCCGCCGCAAACGCTCCCTCCCCGGCACTGAGATCGGGCTGAGACGCTGAGAGAGCGCTGAGAACGGGCGCACGGCCAGCGAAAACGGTGCATTCTGGGCAGCGTGAAGCCTCGGGTGCTGGTGGTGGACGACGAGCCGGGTGTGCGCAAGGCGCTGCACCGCGGCCTGCGTGCGGAGGGGATGGACGTCCTCACGGCGGCCGACGGGCCGTCGGGGCTGCGGCTGGCGCAGACCGGCACCTTCGACGTGCTGCTGCTCGACATCATGCTGCCCGGGTTGTCCGGCTACCGCGTCCTGCAGCAGCTGCGGGCGCAGGGGATCGGCACGCCGGTGCTGATGATCTCGGCGAAGGACGGCGAGGTGGACCAGGCCGACGGGCTCGACCTCGGTGCCGACGGTTACCTCGTCAAGCCGTTCTCGTTCGTGGTGCTGGTCGCGCAGGTCCGGGCCGTGTTGCGGCGCGCGCAGAGCGAGGCCGTCCGCGGTCCGCTGCGGATCGGGGGCCTGGTGGTGGACCGCGCGACGCGTGAGGTGCGCTGGCACGACGAGCCCGTGGCGCTGAGCCCGCGGGAGTTCGGGCTGCTGGAGGTGCTCGTCGGCCGGGCGGGCACGGTGGTGACGAAGGACGAGCTGCTCCGCGCGGTCTGGGGCGACGAACAGGCCGCGACGCGCAACGTGGTCGAGGTGTACGTCGGGTACGTGCGCCGCAAGCTGGACGCCGTCGGCGCGGGCTCGCTCGTGCGCACCGTGCGCGGCCACGGCTACCTCGCCTCGGACGCCCAGCTCGACGAGGTCCTGCCGGGGTGATCGCCCGCTGGCCCATGTGGCTCCGCATCACCCTGCCCGCCGCCGTCGTCACGCTCGCGGTCCTGGTCGGGTTCGCGGTGCTGGCCGGGCGCGGTCTCGGCCCGTTGCGGCTGGCCTCCGCGGACGCCGAACTCGGCGCCGCGCTGGGCCCGGCCGGTGCCGCGGTGTCCGCGGGCCGCCCGCCCGCGCCGGTGGACGGCATGGTCGTGCGGGTGCTCGACACCGCGGGCGCCCCCGTCGACGGCGGTGGTCCCGTCCCTGGGCTCGGGCAGGGCGAGGTCAGGGCGCTCAAGGCCGGCACGTCCGTCCACAGTGGAGCGATGGCGTGGCGCGGGACGGTGGTGCCCACACCCGACGGCTCGCTGCGGCTCGTCGTCGCGGGCACGGGCCTGGTCGGCCTCGACTCCGCCGTGCGGACGGGCTCGACGTGGTTGCTGTGGGCGGCGCTCGTCGGCGCCGTGCTGGCCGCGATCGCGACGTGGTTCGTGGTGCGCATGGCCCTGCGGCCCGTCGAGCGGATGCGCCGGTCGCTGCGGGCGCTGCCGCCCGGCGAACGCCTGCCCGTGCCGCGCGCGCACGACGAACTCCGCGCCCTCGCCGAGGACTTCAACGCCCTGCTCGCCCGGCAGGAGGAGAGCAGCAGGCGGCTGCGCCGGTTCACCGGCGACGCCGCGCACGAACTGCGCTCGCCGGTCGCGTCGATCCGGGTGCAGGCCGAGGTCGCGGTCGCCAACCCCGATCCCGAACTGGCGCAGGAAACGCTCGCCGACGTGCTCGACGAGGCGGAACGCCTGTCCGCGCTGCTCGACCAGCTGCTGGCGCTCGCCCGGTCCGACGCGGGGGAGGTACCGCCCGCGGAACCGGTCGAACTGGTCACCGAGGCCAGGGACGCGGTCGCCAGGATGCCGGCGGGTGCGCCCCCCGCGCGGGTGAACGGCGTCGTCGGCTCGGCCTGGGCGCACGCCGCGCACGCGGAGGTGGAACTCGTGCTGAACAACCTGCTGCGCAACGCCTGCCGGTACGCGCGCTCGCAGATCGTGGTGTCCGTGGTGCCGGGCCGCAGCAGCGTGCGGGTGGTCGTCGACGACGACGGGCCCGGCGTCCCGCCCGAGCACCGGGACCGCGTGTTCGACCGGTTCTACCGCGTCGCCGACGACCGGTCCCGCAGCTCCGGCGGCAGCGGGCTGGGGCTCGCGATGGTCGCCGAAGCCGTGCGGCGGCGGGGCGGGCGGGTGACCGTCGGGGAGTCGCCGGAGGGCGGTGCCCGCTTCCAGGTGACGTGGCGGCGTGCCGGTAACGTCTCCGCTTCGTGAAGGCGCGAGTGATCGTCGGGGCGGCCATCGTGCGGGGTGGTTCCCTGCTCGTCCAGCAGCGGGCGTACCCACCCGAGGTCGCGGGGCGGTGGGAGCTGCCGGGCGGCCGCGTGGAACCGGGCGAGACCGAGCCGGAGGCGCTGCGCCGGGAGTGCGTCGAGGAGCTGGGCGTGGAGATCACCGTCGGCACGCGTGTCGGGGCCGACGTGCCGTTGCGCTCGAACCTCGTGCTGCGGGTGTACTCCGCCGAGCTAACCGACCCGGACGCGCGCCCGAAAGCCTTGGAGCACAAGGGAGTCCGGTGGATCGACGCCACCGCGCTCGACGACCTGCGGTGGCTGCCCGCGGACCTCGAACTGCTCCCCGCGCTGCACGAGCTGCTGGAAGCCTGAGGTCCGCGGGCCACCGGTCCTTCAGCCCGCGCCGATCAGCCGCAGCGCCGAGCTGAGCCGGTGCTCGCCGCGCTCCGCCGCTCGGGCCGCGCCCGCCTTGCGGATCCGGTCCAGCTCCGCCGGATCCGCCAGCAGCGCCAGCGTTCCTTCGCGGACCGGGCGCAGCGTCTCGATCACCGCGTCCGCCACGGCCTCCTTCAACGCGCCGTACGAGCCGTACGCCTCCGCCACGTCACGCGGGCTGGTGCCGGTGCAGGCGGCGAGGATCTCCAGCAGGTTCGACACCCCCGGCCGCCGCTCGGGGTCGTAGGCGGGCACGGACTCGGCGTCGGTGACCGCGCGGCGCACCTTGCGGCGGATCAGGTCCGGCTCGTCGAGCACGAACACCACCCCGGCCGCGTCCCGGCCGGACTTCGACATCTTCCGCGCCGGGTCGGCGAGGTCCCGCACGCGCGCCCCGGTGGGCGGCAGCACCGCCTCCGGCACGGTGAACACCTCGCCGTAGGTGGAGTTGAACCGCTTCGCGAGCGCGCGGGCCAGCTCCACGTGCTGCCGCTGGTCCTCGCCGACGGGCACCTCGTCCGCACCCAGCAGCAGGATGTCGGCGGCCATCAGCACGGGATAGGTCAGCAGGCTGAGCCGCACCCCGCTCTGGCCACCCGCCTTCTCCTTGAACTGGATCATCCGCGCGGCCTCGCCGAAACTGCACGTGCATTCCAGCAACCACGTCAGCGCGCCCAGTTCCCGCGCGAGATCGGATTGGACGAAAACGCGTTCCGGGGCGATTCCGGACGCGATCAGCACGGCGAGCATCTCGCTGGTGCGCGCCCGCAGCCCGGCCGGGTTGTGCGAGGTGGTCATGGCGTGCAGGTCCGACACGAAGTACAGGTCCCGCGCCCCTCCTGCCGCGGCCCAGTGCGAGATCGCGCCCAGGTAGTTGCCGAGCTGGGCGTGCCCGGACGGGGTGATGCCGGAAAACCTCATGTGGTCTGCTCCTCGAAGGTCGGTGCCGCCCGCGCGGACCGCCTCCCCGGACACGGAAAAGGCCGCCCTCGCGGGGCGGCCTGGATGTGTCAGCGCACAGCGTTTCAGCCGCCCGGGGGCGGCCACCACAGTCCGGTGAAGCTGCGCATGGGAGCACTTTAACGCCGGTCCGCGGTTCTTTACCACCGCATGACCGATGTGATCGACCAGTCCCGAATCGAAACCGCCGGTATGCCGTGACGGAGCTACCGTCAATTCATGTATGTGGTTCTGCTGACCTTCACAGCCCCGATGGAAGAAGTCGACTACGCATTGCCCGATCACGCGAAGTGGCTCGAAAAGCACTTCCAGGCGGGCGAGTTCCTCGCCGCCGGGCGCTGCAACCCGCGGGAGGGCGGGGTGATCCTCACGCGCCCCATGTCGCGGGCGAAGCTGGAGGCGATCCTCTGCCTCGACCCGTTCGCGCTCCAGCACCTCGCGACGTACGAGATCGTCGAGTTCGCGGCGACCCGCACCGCGCCGGAGCTGAGCGCCCTCAACGAGGCGGTGCTGGCCTAAGCGGCCGCCTTCGCCTTCTTCAGTGCCAACACGGGGCACTTCTTGCAGCGGCTCGAAGACCGGCAGCACTTCTTCTTCACCTTGCCGGCCTTGATGAGCTTGCGGACGACGGCCTGGGGGTCCGCGTTCTTCTTGCCCATCCAGTTAGGTTAGGCGCACCTAACTGGAGATGCAGCGTGGCGGGGGTCACAAAGGGGCGGAGGGTATCCTGGAGAAGACTGCCCGTTGGCCAAAGCCGGCGCGGGGGTCTTCCCCCTTCAGACCTTTTAGTACTTCAGGAGCCTTCGCGTGCCCGCAGCAACCGCCGAGAAGGTCCGCACGGACCTGCGCAACGTGGCCATCGTGGCACACGTCGACCACGGCAAGACCACCCTGGTCGACGCCATGCTCCGCCAGTCGGGAGCCTTCGCCGAACGCGCCGAGGTCGTCGACCGGGTCATGGACTCCGGCGAGCTCGAGCGCGAGAAGGGCATCACGATCCTGGCCAAGAACACGGCCATCCACCGCCAGACGCCGGACGGCGCGGTCACCATCAACGTGATCGACACCCCCGGCCACGCCGACTTCGGCGGCGAGGTCGAGCGCGGCCTCGCGATGGTCGACGGCGTGGTCCTGCTGGTGGACGCGAGCGAGGGCCCGCTGCCGCAGACCCGGTTCGTGCTGCGCAAGACCCTCGAAGCCGGGCTGCCGGTGGTCCTCGTCGTGAACAAGGTCGACCGCCCCGACGCGCGGATCGCCGAGGTCGTCGAGGAGACCCACGACCTGCTGCTCGACCTCGCGGGCGACATCGAGGACGCCGACCTGGACGCGGTGCTCGACCTGCCCGTCGTCTACGCCTCCGCCCGCGCCGGCCGCGCGAGCCTGGAGCGCCCCGCCGACGGCGACCTGCCCGACAGCGAGAACCTCGACCCGCTGTTCGAGACCCTGCTGCGCCACGTCCCGCCGCCCCAGGCCGACGTCGACGGCCCGCTGCGCGCGCTGGTGACCAACCTCGACGCGTCGAACTTCCTCGGCCGCATCGCGCTCATCCGCATCCACTCCGGCAAGCTGCGCAAGGGCCAGACCGTCGCGTGGCTGCGCGAGGACGGCACGGTGCAGAACGTGCGGATCTCCGAGCTGCTGGTCACCGAAGCCCTGGAGCGCGTGCCCGCGCAGGAGGCCGCCGCGGGCGACCTCGTCGCGATCGCGGGCATCCCGGACATCACGATCGGTGACACCCTCGCCGACGTCGAGAACCCCGAGGCCCTGCCGCGGATCACCGTGGACGAGCCCGCCATCTCGATGACGATCGGCGTCAACACCTCGCCGCTGGCGGGCCGCAACGGCGGGGACAAGCTCACCGCCCGGCTGGTCAAGGCCCGGCTGGACGCCGAGCTCGTCGGCAACGTGAGCATCAAGGTGCTGCCCACCGACCGCCCCGACACGTGGGAGGTCCAGGGCCGTGGCGAGCTGGCGCTGGCGATCCTCGTCGAGCAGATGCGCCGCGAGGGCTTCGAGCTGACCGTCGGCAAGCCGCAGGTGGTCACCAGGACCATCGACGGCAAGCTGCACGAGCCGTTCGAGCGGCTGACGATCGACTCGCCGGAGGAGCACCTCGGCTCGATCACGCAGCTGATGGCGGCGCGCAAGGGCCGCATGGAGCACATGGGCGGCAACGGCACCGGCCGCATCCGGCTGGAGTACGTGCTGCCCGCGCGCGGCCTGATCGGGTTCCGCACCGACTTCCTCACCGAGACGCGCGGCACCGGCATCGCCAACCACGTGTTCGAGGGCTACTTCCCGTGGGCGGGCGAGATCCGCACGCGGCACACCGGTTCGCTCGTCGCCGACCGCTCGGGCCCGGTGACGTCGTACGCGATGATCCAGCTGGCCGACCGCGGGACCTTCTTCGTGGAGCCGGGCGCCGAGGTGTACGAGGGCATGGTCGTCGGGGAGAACCCCCGTGCCGAGGACCTCGACATCAACATCACCAAGGAGAAGAAGCTCACGAACATGCGCTCGTCCACGGGTGACGAGCTCGAGCGCCTCGCCCGCCCGCGCAAGCTGGGCCTGGAGGAGGCGCTGGAGTTCTGCGCCGCCGACGAGTGCGTCGAGGTGGCGCCGGAGGCCGTGCGCGTGCGCAAGGTGACGCTGGACATCAGCCAGCGGGCCAAGGAGCGTTCGCGCGCGAAGAGCCTGCCCAAGTAAGCCCTGATCGGGAACCCGCCGGGGGTGGCGGACGTCCACCTCACGGCGGTACCCGATACGGTGCCGGACGGCTCCGGCACCTTCGGGAATTCCGTACCGGGGTGCGGGGCCTTGTGGCACCATCGTGGGCTCATCGCCTGGGGAGGCAGCGTGCGGACGAGCAGAGCGGCGGCACTGGTCCTGGTGCTCGTTGCCGTGCTGACCGCGTGCACCTCCACGCCGCCGCCCCCGGTCGTCACGTCGCCGGTGGCGCAGTCCACCACGCCGGTGCCCGGCCCGTCGCAGATCGTGGTCGGCGTCGACGACATCGTCGGCGGCTACAACCCGCACAACCTCGCCGACCAGTCGACGATCACCACGGCGCTCTCGCAGCTGCTGCTGCCGTCGGTGTTCCGGCAGTCCGACGACGGGCAGTACCAGCTCGACACCACGCTGATGCGCTCGGCCGAGGTGACGTCGGAGAGCCCGTTCACGGTCACCTACCTCATCCGCCAGGACGCGTCGTGGTCCGACGGCGCCCCGATCGCGGTCGAGGACTTCGTCTACCTCGCCGACGCGATGCGGGACCAGCCCGGCGTCGTGCAGCCCGCGGGCTACCGCCTCATCTCCGCGATCCAGCCCAGCGAGGGCGGCAAGGGCGTTCAGGTGACGTTCTCACAGCCTTATCCCGGCTGGAAGACGTTGTTCTCCAACCTCCTGCCCCAGCACCTGCTGAAGGACGCCCCAGGAGGCTGGCAGGGGGCTTTGCAGGGCAGTTTCCCGGCCTACGGCGGCCCGTTCTCCATCAAGCAGCTCGACACCGCGCGCGGGGAGATCATCCTGGAGCGCAACGAGCGGTACTGGGACAAGCCGGCGGCCGTGGACCAGATCGTCCTGCGCCGGTCGGACGAGGCCGGCCTGGCGGCGGCGCTGCGCAGCGGCAACGAGCAGTTCGTGCTCTCGCGCACGGACGCCACCGGTCTGAAGCTGCTCCAGGACCTCGGGGCGGGTGTGCGGCTGCACACCGTGCCCAGCCCCCGCGTGGCCGACGTGCTGTTGCGCCCGGCGAACGGCGTGCTGGTCAACGACAACGTGCGGGCGGGCGTCGCGGCGCTGCTCGACCGGAACAAGCTGATCGACGAGGGCGCCGCCGGCGGTCCGTCGGCGGGCTTGCGGGCCGACGCGGAGGTGCTCGCACCGGCCATGCCCGGCTACGCCGCGACAATTCCCGCGAACGTGTCAACGCCCGATTCGGGGACAGCCGATCAGTTGTTGCGGAGCGCGGGCTACACCAAGGACGCGGGCACCTGGCGCAAGGACGGCAAGGCGCTCTCGCTCGTCGTCGCCTCGCCGGGGCAGCAGGAGCCGTACGCGAGCGTCGCGAAGGAGCTGGCACGCCAGCTCACGGCGGCGGGTGTGCAGGTCACGACCATCAACCCGGAGCCGAGGGACCTGTTCTCGAACCTGCTGGCCATGCCGGTATCGAGGGCGGGTCAGCCGGGCTCGGACGGCTCCGGGAACGTCGGCGTGGACATCGCGGTCGTCCCGCTGCCGACCGGCGGTGACCCGGCCACCGTGCTCGCCTCGACCTTCGGCTGCCGCCCCGGGCAGACCGGCGGCAGCACGTCGGGCAGCACCGCCGTCGTGCCGGCCAACCCGGCCGCGGTGTGCGACTCCGAGCTGCAGTCGACCATCGAGGAGGCGCTCACCGGCACGAAGACGATGGCCGAGGCCCTCACCGAGCTCGAACCGAAGCTGTGGGCGCAACACACGGTGATCCCCCTGTTCCAGCTCGCAGACACGCTGGGGCTCGGAAACGGCATTTCCGGCGTGACGCCGGGGCCGCCGATGGCTGGGCCGTTCGGGTCAGCCGTGAACTGGACACGTGGCGGCAAGTAACCAACGTGTGTCCTCGTGTTAGCGGGAAGTCACCCTTTGGTCACAATCGTTCCCGGAGTGGTGACTCCTCGTGTTGAGGTTCCTAGCGTTCTCCGGCAGTGCGCCGACGCGTGCATTCGGTGTGACATAAGCTCCCGCCTAACGCGCAGGAGCGGTGTGGGCGCGAGCCCAGTGCTAGGAGGGCACACATAAATGAGGAGATGGAAAGCAGCTTCGGCCGTCACAGTGGCCGCGGCTGCCGCGCTCGTGCTGAGCGCCTGCAGCGGCGGCAGCGACGGCGGGTCGGACCAGAACGGTTCGAGCACCGACGTCAAGAGCATGGCCGTCGGCAAGGCGGAAAACGCCAACGCCGGCACGTACAAGCTGGGTGACGTGCCGAGCTGGCCCGGGCCGGTCACCATCGGTATCGACGACGCGTACTCGGCGTACAACAACCAGACGCCGGACAGCAACACGTCGTACAACACCTACATCCTGACTGCCGTCCTCGCCGGCTCCGACGTGCTGGACGGCAACAACAAGGTGTTGCTGAACAACGACGTCCTCGACTCCTGGGACGTGACCTCCACCAACCCGTACACGGTCACCTACAAGATCAAGCCGGGTGTCAAGTGGTCCGACGGCGTTGCCTGGAACTGCAAGGACTTCTACCTCGCGTGGCTGTCCGGCAGCGGCAAGGTCAAGGCGTTCAACGCCGCGTCGACGACGGGTTACGACCTGATCAACGACGCGAAGTGCGTTGACGACCAGACCTTCGTCACCACCTACTCGCAGCCCTACGTCGACTACAAGGGCCTGTTCGACAGCGCCCAGATGCTGCCGGCGCACATCCTCGAGAAGCAGACCGGCATCGCGGACATCACCAAGCTCACGCCGAGCAGCGACCCGGCCGAGCTGACAAAGGCCGGCGACTTCTGGACCAACGGCTGGAAGGGCTTCAAGGCCGACATCATGCCGGCGTCGGGCCCGTACATGATCTCCGCGTTCGACGAGAACCAGGGTGTCGTCACCCTGAAGAAGAACCCGCAGTGGATCGGCGCCAAGGGCGGTCCGGAGACGGTCATCGTCAAGAAGTTCTCGGACACGAAGGCGATGGCCACCGCGCTCCAGAACGGTGAGATCAACGTCGTCGCGTCGACGCAGCCGGACGCCACCGCCGCCGACACCCTCAAGGGCCTCTCGGCGCAGGGCGTGATCTACGGCTCCGCGCCGCAGCTGACGTACGAGCACCTGGACATGAACTACAAGAATGCGATCCTCAAGGACGAGGCAGCGCGCAAGGCGTTCTTCCAGGTCGTGGACCGCAAGGAGATCACCGACAAGCTCCTCAAGGAGGTGCAGTCGGACGTCGCCCCGACCAACAGCCTGATCTGGACCCCGGCCGAGGCCGGCTACAAGGACGCGGGCTACGGCACCACCGCCGGTGTCGGTGCGGCCGAGGCGAAGAAGACGCTGGAGGCCGACGGCTGGACCCTGGGTGCCGACGGCATCTACCAGAAGAACGGCCAGCGCTTCTCGGTGACGATCTCGCACAACAACAACTCGCGTCGTGACCAGACGGTCGAGATCATCCAGTCCCAGGCCAAGGCCGCGGGCATCGAGATCAAGAACGACAACGACCCGACGTTCCTCTCCGGTGGCCGCGTGAGCACCGGTAACTGGGACATCGCGTTGTTCGGCTGGTCGCAGGCGCCGTTCAAGTCGCAGTCGCAGCCGATCTACTCGACCGGCGGCAGCCAGAACTACCAGGCGTACAGCGACCCGAAGGTCGACGACGCGTTCAAGCAGGCCGTCGTGGCCACCGACGAGACCACGGCGAACCAGCACTACGCGGAGGCCGACAAGGGCATCGCGGCGGACTACGCTTCGCTGCCGCTGTTCGCGACGCCTTCCATGTGGGCGTTCCAGGGCGTGGACCGCGTGTACATGCAGTCGTACAACGGTGCGCTGTGGAACGTCGGTGAGTGGGAGCAGCGGAAGTAATCTTCCCGGCTGACCGACATCCCTGGTGGAGTCCGGGGGCGCGGGGTACGAACCCCCGGCCCCCGGACTTCCTCCGGAAGTAGCTGTCGACCGTTGGGCGACCCCCAGTACGGTGGACACCGGGCGCGGCTGCATACTTCCGGCCAGGCCCGGATGAGGAGCTATCTCGTTGAACCTGGTTATTTACATCCTTCGCCGGCTGGCGATTTCGATCCCCGTGTTGTTCGTCGGGACCTTCCTGGTGTTCCTGATGGTCGCCGCGACCGGGGATCCGCTGGCCGAGCTGCGGGGCCGCCCGAACATCAACCCCGAGGCGATCGCGCAGACCGCGCAGCAGCTGGGGCTCGACCTGCCGCTGGTGCCCCGCTACTTCCACTGGCTCGGGAACTTCCTGACCGGTGACTGGGGTGTCTCGGTCGCGCAGGGCAACGCCATGCAGCCCGTGTTCCCCAAGGTGATGAGCGCCTTCGAGGTCACCATCAAGCTGGTGGTCGGTGCCGAGATCCTCGCGCTGGTCGTCGGTGTGGCGGTGGGCGTGCTGGCCGCGGTCAAGCAGTACTCGATCGTCGACTACCTCGCCACGACGCTGGCGTTCTTCCTCTTCTCCATGCCGATCTTCTGCGTCGCGGTCGTCCTCAAGACGTACGCGATCCAGATCAACGGCTGGGTGCGCGATCTGGGCCTGACGGACTGGCTCGGCAACCCGTGGCTGAGAACGACGAGTCCGGAGAACCTCACATCGACCGGGTTCGGGGACTTCCTCGCGAAGTACTCGGGTGCCTACCTGCTGCCCACCCTGTCGATCATGGCGATCAGCTTCGCGGCGTACAGCCGGTTCCAGCGTGCTTCGATGCTGGAGACGCTGAACATGGACTACGTGCGCACGGCGCGGGCCAAGGGCATCTCCGGTTCCCGCGTCATCTTCCGGCACGCGTTCCGCAACGCGCTGATTCCGGTCGCCACCCTGTTCTCGGTGAACTTCGGCCAGGTCCTGACCGGTGCGATCATCACCGAGACCGTGTTCAACTGGCACGGCATGGGGACCCTGCTCGTCGATGCCGTCAACCACAACGATCCGAGTGTGCTGATGGGCTGGCTGGTCGTCGTCGCCGTCATGGTGGTGCTGGCCAACCTGGTCGCGGACCTGTTGTACGGCATCATGGACCCGAGGATTCGCGTTGGCTGACATGAATTCGCTGGTTGCCGGCGAGGCCGCCTCGTCCGCCCAGCGCGAAGGCACCCTTCCCCCCGAAGCGCTTCCGGAACCCGCCAGCCAGGGCAAACTGGTCCTGCGGAAGTTCCTGCGGCACAAGCTCGCCATGATCTCCACGGTGGTGCTGCTCGTCATCGTGCTGATCGCGGTGATCATGCCGATCTTCTGGCCGCACGCCTACGAGGACGCGGGTTTCCCGTCGTTCGCGAAGCCGAGTGGCGACTTCCCGCTCGGTACCACCCAGGTCGGCAAGGACATGGTGTCGCAGATCCTGCGCGGTACCCAGTTCTCGCTGCTGATCGCGGTCGTGGTGTCCGTGCTGGGCACCCTGATCGGCGTGATCTTCGGCTCGCTCGCCGGGTACCTGCGGGGCTTCACGGACTCGGCGCTGTCCCGGCTGACCGATCTGTTCCTGATCGTCCCCCAGATCGCGGCCGCGGCCATCATGGCGAAGATGTTCGGGCACGGCAGCTGGTTCGTGGTGGCGATCGTGCTGGCGCTGTTCGCGTGGATGCCGATCGCCCGCATCACCCGCGCCGAGGCGATGGCCCTCTCCCAGCGCGAGTTCGTCGAAGCGGCGCGCGCGGCGGGCGCGGGCACGGGCCGGATCATCTTCCGGCACCTGGTCCCGAACATGGTCGGCAGCATCACGGTGAACGCGACGCTGGCCGTGGCGCAGGCGGTGCTGGTGGAGGCCGCACTGAGCTTCATCGGCCTCGGTGTGCAGCCGCCGGACACCTCGCTGGGCCGGATCATCCTGGAGAACTACGCGCAGGTCCAGACCCGCCCCTGGCTGTTCTTCGGCCCGTTCGTGGTGCTGGTCCTGATCTCGCTGTCGATCAACTTCATCGGTGACGGTCTGCGAGACGCCTTCGACCCCAGGCAACGACGGATGAAGGCATAAAAAAGCACAGTGGAAAAAAGGCGCCCGCCCCGACAAGGCAGGGCGCCTTTTTCTTTACTACACCCACACCAAAACCACCACCGAGCGACGCGAACGCGAGCGGCCCCAGGCCCCGCTCCTCCCCCGCCTCGATCCCCAGCTGCCTGAGCCAACCGTTAAACACTCAAGGATCGGGGCGGGGGAGGGGCCGCGCGGGCAGGGCGTTCACGCCCGGGGACCCCGGTACCCGGGCAGGCGGCCGGACCAAAGACACAAGATCAAAAGAATGCCTCGCCGGCGGGCAATACCGCTAAGTTAGTACGTTTTACCTGGTCAGGGCGTTACCGGAGGCTCTGTTCAGTCGTTCCCGCCGGTTAGGCGGTTCTCCACTTGAGACAGTCGCCGTTGCGGTTGAGGGGAATCTTCAATTGAGGCAACTGTTCTGTCGGGGTGTGACCGCTCTGTGGGCGACGCCTCCAAACGCCTCTGAGCTGCGGAAACTCGCCTAAACTTAGCGGTATTGGCCGGCGGGCAGGCTCCAGGATGATCGGGGCCCAAAGGGATCTCACCTGGGGTGGGTGGTCGAGTTGAGTGATCATCCCGTCGCCTGCGGTTTGTGCATGGACCACCGGTTTCAGGCGACGGGATGATCACCCAACTCTGGGGTTGCTGCGCGAAGGGCCCCTTCCGCTGGCGCGGAAGGGGCCCTTCGCCGCTCGGCTCTCAGTCGGCCACTGGGGCCAGTTTCCCGGCTTCCCAGGCCGCTCGCCGTTCGGCCTGGAGGACCGGGTCCGCGACCGGGGCGGCCGACAGCAGGCGCCTCGTGTACTCCTGCTGCGGGTTGTGCAGCACCTGGTCCCGCTCGCCGACCTCGACGAGCTTGCCGCGCTGCATCACGGCCACCCGGTCGGCCAGGAGGTCGACGACCGCGAGGTCGTGGCTGATGAACAGGCACGCGAAGCCCAGGGACTGCTGCAGCCCGAGGAACAGGTCCAGCACGCGCGCCTGCACCGACACGTCCAGCGCGGAGGTCGGTTCGTCGGCGATCAGCAGTTGCGGGTCCAGCGCCAGCGCACGGGCGATGGACACGCGCTGCCGCTGCCCGCCCGACAGCTCGTGCGGGTAGCGGTTGCGGTACTGACCAGACAGCTCGACACTGTCCAAAAGCGACACAACACGATCGTTGAGTTGCTTGCCCTGGAACATCTTGTGCAGCACCATCGGCTCGGCGATCGATTCACCGATGGTCATCTTCGGGTCCAGTGTGGACGCCGGGTCCTGGAACACGATGGAGAAGTACCGGCGCAGCGGCCGCAGCTCCTTCGTGGACAGGTTGGTGATGTCACGACCCGCGATCGACACCGTGCCCTGCGTGGGCTTGAGCAGGCGGATCGCGCAGCGGCCGACCGTGGACTTGCCCGAACCGGACTCGCCCACGAGCCCCAGGATTTCGCCCTTGTTGATGTGCAGCGACACCCCGTCGACGGCCCGGTTCTTCGCCTGGCCGCGCTTGCCCGGGTACTCCAGCACCAGGTCCTTGATCTCCAGCGCGGGCGCGTCGGTCTGGATCTGGCCTTCCAGCTCGCTGTCGGACAGGCGGATCTTCTCGTCCACGTCCTCCTGCACCGGCGTCTCGTCCAGCAGGCGACGACCGGCGGGGCGCTGGCCGAGGACCGGCACGGCGGCCAGCAGGCGCCGCGTGTAGTCCTCCTTCGGCGAGGCGAACAGCTCGTGCACCGGGGCCTGCTCGACGATCTCGCCCTGGTACATCACGACGACCCGGTCGGCCAGGTCCGCGACGACACCCATGTCGTGCGTGATCAGCACGATCGCGGTGTTCAGGGTGTCCCGCAGCTTCCGCAGCAGGCCGAGGATCTCCGCCTGCACCGTGACGTCGAGCGCCGTCGTCGGCTCGTCCGCGATGATCACCTTCGGGTCGCACGCGATGGCCATCGCGATGACCACGCGCTGGCGCAGACCACCCGACAGCTGGTGCGGGTACTGCCGGAAACGCTCCTCCGGGCTGGGGATGCCGACCATGTCGAGCAGCTCCACCGCCCGCTTGTCGGCGGCCTCGCGCGAGATGTCCTGGTGCGCGCGCAGCGCCTCCCGGATCTGCCAGCCCACCGTGTACACCGGGTTCAGGGCGCTCATCGGCTCCTGGAAGATCATCGCGATGTCGTTGCCGCGGACCTTCCGCATGTCCTTGTCCTTGAGCCCGACCAGCTCGCGGTCGTCGAGGCGCAGGTCACCGGAGATCTTGCTCGTCTTGGGCAGCAGGCCGAGCACCGACATCGAGGTGACCGACTTGCCCGAACCGGACTCGCCGACGACCGCGACGATCTCGCCGGGCTTGACGTCGAAGCCGATGCCCTTGACCGCCTCGACCACGCCGTCGTCGGTCGCGAAGGAGATCTTGAGGTCCGCGATGGACAGGACGGAACCCGAGGCGGCCAGCCTCGCCGTCGTCGCTTCAGTGCTCACCAAGTGGCCCTTCGTGGGGGAAAACGTTCCACGCTGTACAGCGCAACTTCGCGCGAGGATATCCGAGGATCCCCCGACGAAGGTCGGCAGACTGTAAATATTCTGAATCAGTGCCAAAGCGATTACTGCTGGTCCACGCCCATCCGGACGACGAAACCATCACCACGGGCGGCACCATGGCGCGCTACGTGGCCGAGGGTGCCGAGGTCGTACTGGTGACCTGCACGCTGGGCGAGGAGGGCGAGATCATCCCGCCGGAACTCGCCGGGCTCGGCTCCTGGGCGGCCGACCAGCTGGGCGGCTACCGCTCCGGTGAACTCTCCGCCGCCCTGCGGGAACTCGGCGTGACCGAGCACCGCTACCTCGGCGGCATCGGTGGCTGGCGCGATTCCGGCATGGCGGGCACCCCCGCCGCCGAGCACCCCCGCGCGTTCGCGAGCGGCTCCCTCGAAGACCAGGTGCTCCAGCTGCAGGTGATCGTCGACGAGGTCCGGCCGGACGTGCTCGTGACGTACAACTCCTTCGGCGGCTACGGCCACCCCGACCACATCCGCGCGCACGAAATCACGATGGCCGTGGCCGACTCCGCCCGCCGCGTCTTCCACATCGCCGCCGGCGGGGGTGCCGTCCTGCCGCCCGAGGCGCCGCCGAACGAGATCACCACGACGATCGACATCCGCCCGTACCTGGACCGGAAGATCGCCGCCCTGCGCGCCCACGCGACCCAGGTGACCGTGGACCCGCCCGAGTTCGCGCTGTCCAACGGCGTGCCGCAGCCGATCGGCGAGGAGGAGTACTTCACGCTGGTCAAAGGCCCGCGCGAGGGCGCGGAAACGGACCTGTTCGGAGGCCTGGAATGAGCGTGTTCCAGCGGGTCCTCCTGGTGCTGCTGCTCCTCGACACCGTCCTGCTGGCGACGCTGGAACTGTTCTTCCTGCCGCTGCGCGTCGGCGGCACGGTGCCCCTGCCCATCACGGTGCTGGTCGCGATCGCCACCACGCCGCTGCTGGTCATGCTGGCCGCGCGGCTCGTGCACCCCAAGGCGGCGTTTGCCCCGCTGGCGTTGTGGGTACTGACGATCGTGGTGCTCGGCCTGACGGGACCGGGCGGTGACCTCGTGCTGATCCAGGACTGGCGCGGCCTGCTGCTGATCGCGGGCGGGGCTCTGCCCGCGGCGCTCACGCTCGGCGGCTCGCTCGCCGTGCCGGGAAGGAAGTGACGTGGCCGAAGCCATCTCCGACCGGCAGATCGTCAGGGTGCTGCGCCCGTTCGTCCGCGCGGCGCAACCCGTGCTGCGCGCGATGTGCCGGCCAGGGCGCATCGAAGGCCTAGCCAACGTGAAGCTCCCCGGCTCGGCGGCCTGGGACGCGATGGACCGGCAGCAGCACATCGACTGGTGGATCAACCGCGTGGGCAGGCTCACGTCGCTGGTGACCGCGATCCCCGGCATCGGCGGCGCGCTCGCGGACCGCCTCCCCGTGCAGGACGCGCTCGGCGCGAGCGCGCAGGGGCTGCTGCTGTGCGCGATCGCGGGCGAGCACGGCATCGACGACGTGGGCGAGCGCGTGCGGTTGCTCGCTTGGGTGTTGTTCCAGCGCGACATCGATCCGACGCTCGCCGCGGGCAGGCACGGCGAGGCGGAGGACGCGAAGACCGCCGAGCTCGCCGGGGAGTTCGACGAGCACGACGGCAAGCGGTTCAGCGCGAAAGCGGCGGCGACGACCTTGTGGCGCATGGGACGTTCGCTGTTGGCGGTGTCCGGCGAACTGGAGAAGCGGCCGCGCGGCCGCTTCTACCAGCGTGCGCTCGGGATGCTGCCCGTCGTCGGCATCGCGGGCGACTACCTCGCCGAGCGCTCCGGCCTCAAGCGCGTCGCGAAGCGGGCCGACGCGTGGCTCAGTGGCGCCAGAACATGAACGCGTAGTTGCCCGCGCTGGCGTCGAAGGTGCTGCCGCCGATGGCGCGGAACACGAAGTCCGAGAGGTCCCAGAACACGTTCGCCACGGCGGGCACGGCGAACAGCAACGCGAACAGCGCGAGCGGTGCCCACGGCCGCACCTTCGCGGCGAACTCGCGCGTCTGCGGCGACAGGTACGGCTCGATCGCGCCGAACCCGTCGAGCCCCGGCACGGGCAGGATGTTCAGCACGAACGTCAGGATCTGCAGCAGTGCCAGGTACGACAGGCCGTAGGACAGCCCGTCGGCCATCGGGATGAAGGCCACGGCCAGCGACAGCAGCAGGCCGATCACGAAGTTGCTCAGCGGCCCCGCCAGCGAAACCCAGGACGACGCGGCACGCGAGCGCAGTGCCCACCGGTTGATCCACACCGCGCCACCGGGCAGCGGGATGCCGCCGATCGCGAGCAGGATCAACGGGAGCACGAGCGACAGCACGGGATCGGTGTAGCGCCGGACGTCGAGGTTCAGGTAACCCTTTCCGACTACGGAGTGATCTCCGCCCTTGTACGCCAGGAAGGCGTGCCCGAACTCGTGCAGGGTGAGTGAGGCTGCCCACCCCGCGACTACGAGAACGAAGATCCCGCCGATCACCATCGGGTCTTCGTTCGCCGAGCCGAGGGAGTCCGCGTCACCGAACGCGGCCAGTAGGCCACCCACTACGGTGAGCGCGAGGATGCCGAGGAACACGGGACTGGGTCTGACCGCTGATCGCTGCACGCGCACAGTCTGTCGTATCCGTCCGGGTAGCTGTCGGCGTGTCCCCTTGCGCGAATAGGCATCAGGGTCCCCCGAACTCGCTACTCGGCTTGACCTGGCCGCATTACACGGGTGTAATCACATTGCTGTCATTCGACGCGGCAAGGGGGTGTCGGATGCGGCTTCAACACCGCCAGCCTGGGGAGTGCGTGGAAGCAGAGGAGGCGGAAGTGCGGTTGGAAGCAGACGGAAGGGAATGGGGGCAGGTCGTGGAGTGGGGAGCGAACCCGGACGAGGAACTGGGTGAGCTCATCGACATCTTCGACCCGGCCGAGCCGCCGGAGTGGCAGGACCGCGCGCTCTGCGCGCAGACCGACCCGGAGGCGTTCTTCCCCGAGAAGGGCGGATCGACCCGCGAAGCCAAGCGGATCTGTCAGGGCTGTGAAGTGAAGAGCGAGTGCCTCGAGTACGCGCTGGCCCACGACGAACGCTTCGGCATCTGGGGCGGACTGTCCGAACGGGAGCGTCGCAAGCTCAAGAAACGCGCGGTCTGAAGGAGAAACGAGCTGGGCGGGCTCTGCTCGCGGAGTGCGCTCGCCGCGCTCGTTCCTCGGTGCGCTTCGGGGGTCGAACCCCGAGCCCCCTGGGCCCCGGTGCTTGGTCCTGTTGCGTAGTTTGGTGCGGTGCAGCAGGCGGGAGAGTCGTTGGCAGGGGACCGGGCCGGGCAGTCGTTCAGCCGGAGATTCGCCCCTCCGGCAAGCCTTTTCGTCGTCCTCACCGCGCTCGGGCTGGCCGTCAACGGCGGCAGGCTCGGACTCGATCTCGCCGGCGGGCGGTTGCTGCCCGTCGGTTCGCTGGGCGAAACCTGGTCGACCTACCTCGCGGGCTGGCACCAGACCGGCGGCGGCACGGCCAGTGCCGCGCCCACCTCGCTCGCCATCCTCGGTGCCCTCGGCGCGATCTTCGTACCGCTGGGCGGTCCGCCCGCGCTCGTCGCGGTGCTGCTGATCGGTGACGCACCGCTCGCCGGTTTGTCCGCGTACGCCGCCACTCGACGGCTGCCCGTTTCACGCTGGACGCGTGCCGCTGTGTCCGCCGCGTACGCCTTGCTGCCCGCCGCGACGGCGTCCGTCGCGCAAGGGCGGCTCGACGTCGTGGTCGTGCACATCGTGTTGCCGCTCGTGATCTCCGGAATCGCGGGACTGCTCGCCAACACGGGCGCGCGCTGGCTCTACCGCGCGTCCGCCTGCGCCGTCGGCGTCGCGGTGCTGGGCGCGTTTTCCCCGCTGGCACACGGACTCGCGTTGCTGGGTCTCGTCGCGGGGTTCGTCGTCCTCCCGCCGGGCGAGTCCATCCTGCGCCGCATCGCGTCGGTGGGCATCGTCGTGCTGCTGCCGCTCGCGCTGTTGCTGCCCTGGCCCACGGTGCTGGTCAACCAGCCCGCGTTGCTGCTGCACGGGCTCACCGGTCCCGCACCCGCGCCGCCCGCGGCGGATCTCGTCGGGCTGTACCCGGGTGGTGCCGGAGCGTGGCCGATCGGCGTCGCGTTGCTGGTGGCCGTGATCTTCGCCGTCGCGGTGCGCCCGAGGGCCTTGCTGAGCGCCGGGCTCGCGCTCGTCGTGCTGGGCGCGTGCGGGCTCGCCGTCGTGTTGCTGGTGCCGGTGAAACCGTTGCAGGGCGGGGCGGAAGCGGTCGGTTACACCGGCGTTCCGTTGCTGGTGCTGAGCGCCGGGTTGCTGTGGATCGTGCTCAACGCGTGCGCCGCGGGTACCGCGCTCGCCGTGCTCCCGCGGATCGCCGCGGTCGCGGCGGTCGTCGTCGTGCTCGTACTCGGCACGGGAGCGGTGCTCGCGGGACGCGGCGGGCCCCTGCACTCCGGCGGTGGTGACCGGCTGGTCGCCGCTCAGTCCGACGAACTCGCCCGCACCGGCCGGTCGGTGCTGGTCGTCGGCTCGGGCGAGGAGCCGACGCGCCAGGCGGGCGGGCGGCTGCCGTTGTTCGGAGACGACCAGCTGGCGCTGACCGCCGCCACCCCGGGCCGGCTCACCTCGTGGGAGGCGGCGCTCACGCAACCGTCGACGGGAGCGACCAGAGCGGCCCTGTCCGGGGCGACCGCCGCGGGGGTGCTGTTCGTGGTGCTGCCGCCGGGGCAGACCGCGGCCCCCATCGTCGCGCTCGCCCCGGATCTCGCCGTGGCCGCGCAACCCACCGCCAATGGACGAGCCGTGCTGCGGTTGCTCGCGCCGTCGGGTCAGGTGGTGCTCGTGCCCGCGGCGGTGGCCAAGCAGGCGGTCACGTCCTCGTCGCCGTCGAACACCTCGGGTGTCACGCCCGTCGACGCCGACCTCCCGGACGTGCACGTGCGGGTGTCGGACGGCACCGCGGGGCGGCTGCTGGTGCTGTCGGCCGAGCAGGAGGCCGGCTGGCAGGCGACGGTGAACGGCAAGGCGGAGCCGATCGTCCCGGCGTGGGGCCACCAGGTGGCCGTGTCGGTGCCGCCGGAGCCCTCCGAGGTCACCATCGAACACCCGTCGACGCTGCGTGACGTGCTGCTCCTGGTGCAGGTGGCGGCGGTGCTGTTCGCCGCGCTGACCGCGATCCCCGGCCCGGCCCGCCTTCGATGACGCGACCCTCGTGGTGGTGAGCGGGCCGCCCGGCGCGGGCAAGACCACGCTGGCCCACGCGCTCGCCGCGCGGATCGGCTGCCCGGCGATCTGCCGCGACGAGATCAAGGAGGGCATGGCCCACGCCACGCCCGACCCCGCCCCCGGCCCGCGCGACGAGCTGAGCGTCCGCACCCTGCCGGTCTTCTTCGGCGTGCTGGACCTGCTGCTGCGCGCGGGCGTGACCACCGTGGCGGAGGCGGCGTTCCAGGACCGGTTGTGGCGTCCGGGGCTGGAGCCGCTGCGGGAACTGGCGCGGCTGCGCGTCGTCCACTGCACCGTCGACGCCGAGGTGGCCGCCATGCGCATCCGCCGCCGCCGCGAGCAGGACGCGCGGCGCGCGGTCCACGAGGCGTCCGACCCGCTCGACGCCGCGCAGCAGGCACTGCTCCACGACGCCTTCCAGCGGGTCGCCGTCGACGCGCCGTGGCTGGAGGTCGACACGACCGATGGCTACCGGCCCGGGCTCGACGAGATCGCGGCCTTCGTCCGCTGAGGTGGCTACTCGCCTTCGATGACGTCCGGCTCCACGTTCAGGTAGCCCGCGACCTGCTCGACCAGCACGTCGTGCACCAGCTCGGCCAGCTCGTTCGGGTCCTTCGCGCGGGCCTCCAGCGGCCGCCGGTACAGCACGATGCGGGCCCGCGTGGGCATGCCCGTGCGGTCCACCCCCGCCGGGACCAGCCGCGACAGGGGCACCGACCCGTCGTGCAGCACGCCGTCGGCCTGCGCCTGGCCGTTGCCGCGGACCTCGGGCACGTCGTCCACCGCGACGTCGAGCTTCGTCAGCTGGTCACGCCAGCGGGCCTCGATGGGCTCCAGCGCGTCCAGGACCAGCTGGTCGAACTTCTCCGCCCGGCTCGCCGCCGCGGGCAGGGACGCCGGGTACAGCGGACCGCGCAGGCCGCGACCGTGGCGGTCTCGGCGGACGCGCCGCTGTTGCCGGGAACTGCGAGCGGTGGACACACGAGGAAGGTTACCGCCCCCATCCGGTGTGCCTGCGCACACTTGTCGGTGGGAGGCAGTATCGTCCGTGTTCGTGTCGAGCGTACGAAAGTGTTCGCGGACGGGGTGCCTCCAGCCCGCTGTCGCCACGCTGACCTACGCCTACAGCGATTCGACCGCGGTGGTCGGTCCCCTCGCGACGGCGTCGGAGCCGCATTCCTACGACCTGTGTGAAGAGCACGCGCTCCGGCTGACCGCGCCCAAGGGCTGGGAAGTCGTGCGGCACGAGGGCTCCTTCGCCGAACCGGACCGGTCGGACGACGAGCTGACCGCGCTCGCCGAAGCCGTCCGCGAGGCGGGCCGTTCCGACCGCCCCGCGCCGCCGCCCGCCGAGCCGGACGGCACCTCCGGTCGTCGCGGGCACCTCCGTGTCCTCCCGGACCCGATCTCGTAGCTTCCCCCGGTACGCTTTCCGGCATCCGAACCTGTCGAACTGTCGGGGAGAAGCGCGTGTCAGACCTGTCCGCCATCGTCAAGGCGTACGACATCCGTGGGGTGGTCGGCGAGCAGTTGAACGCCGACCTGGTCCGGGACTTCGGAGCCGCCTTCGCGCTGCTGATCAAGCCCGAGTCCCCGGCCGTCGTCATCGGCCACGACATGCGCGAGTCGTCACCGGAGCTGGCCAGGGCGTTCGCGGACGGGGTCACCTCGCAGGGGCTGGACGTGGTGCTCATCGGTCTCGCCAGCACGGACGAGCTGTACTTCGCCTCCGGCTCGCTCAACCTCCCCGGCGCGCAGTTCACCGCCAGCCACAACCCCGCCCAGTACAACGGCATCAAGATGTGCCGCGCCGGCGCCGCCCCGGTCGGCCAGGACTCCGGCCTCGCCGAGATCCGCGACACCGTCGAGCAGGGCGTCCCGGCCTTCGAGGGGCAGCCCGGCACGGTCACCGAACGCGACGTCCTCGCCGACTACGCTGCCTACCTGCGCGAACTCGTCGACCTTTCGGGCATCCGGCGGCTGAAGGTCGTCGTGGACGCGGGCAACGGCATGGGCGGGCACACCGTGCCCACCGTGTTCGAGGGCCTGCCGATCGACCTCGTGCCGATGTACTTCGAGCTGGACGGCAGCTTCCCCAACCACGAGGCGAACCCGCTCGACCCGAAGAACCTCGTCGACCTGCAGGCCAAGGTGCGCGAGGTCGGGGCCGACGCGGGGCTGGCCTTCGACGGTGACGCCGACCGCTGCTTCGTGGTCGACGAGAACGGCGACCCGGTGTCGCCGAGCGCGATCACCGCGCTGGTCGCCACGCGTGAGCTGGCCAAGGAGCCCGGCTCGACGATCATCCACAACCTGATCACCTCGCACGCGGTGCCCGAGATCGTCACCGAGCACGGCGGCAAGCCGGTCCGCACGCGCGTCGGGCACTCGTTCATCAAGGCGGAGATGGCCCGCACCGGGGCGATCTTCGGCGGCGAGCACTCGGCGCACTACTACTTCCGCGACTTCTGGCGCGCCGACACGGGCATGCTCGCCGCGATGCACGTGCTGGCCGCGCTCGGCGAGCAGGAGCGCCCGCTGTCCGAGCTGACCAGCGAGTACAAGCGCTACGAGGCCTCCGGCGAGATCAACTCCACGGTCGACGACCAGGTCGCCCGGCAGCTGGCGGTCAAGGACGCCTTCGTCGCCCGCGAGGGTGTCATCACGGACGAGGTGGACGGGCTGACCGTGCAGCTGCCCGACGGCTCGTGGTTCAACCTCCGCCCGTCCAACACCGAGCCGCTGCTCCGGCTCAACGTCGAGGCGCCGACGAAGGAAGCCGTGCAGGCGCTCACCGACGAAGTCCTCGCGATCGTCCGTGGTTGACCACCCGATCGCGTGGTAAGGAGAAGATATGGCTCTCGCGCTTGACCCGCAGCTGCTGGAGATCCTGGCGTGCCCGTCGCCGGACCACGCCCCGCTGCGCCCCGGCACGCCCGACGATGCCGACGCGGACGCGCTGACCTGCACGTCGTGCGGGCGCGTCTACCCGGTGCGCGACGGCATCCCCGTCCTCCTGCTCGACGAAGCGACCCAGCCCACCAGCGCCGATGGTGCTTGACGACGCGCTCCTGGACGACCCCGCGCGGCTGGCGGAGGCGGACACCACGGGGCTGCTGCGGGCCGCGGCGATGGCGGGCGCCCAGGTGCGCTCCACGACGGAGCTGGCTGCGGACATCGAGCTGGCCGACCGGCTCGACGTCGGCAGGCCGCGGGCGCTCGTGCTGGTGGTCCGGCCCGGTGTCGGCCGGGCGCTGACGAAGCTGCTCGCCGCGTTGCTCGCGCCGTCGTGCCCCGTGCCGGTGGTGATCTCCGACGCCGTGCCCAGCTGGATCGGGGCGCTGGACGTCGTGTTCGCCCACACCGACGACCCGGCCGACCGCGAGCTGGCGGCAGGGGTCGAACGGGCCGCCCGGTTCGGCGCGGGCGTCGTGGTGTCCGGCCCGCAGGAGGGGCCGGTAGCGGCGGCCATCGCGGGCAAGGGTGCGCTGCTCACCCCGCGGATCCCGGTGCCGCCGGAGCTGACCTTCTCCCGCGGCCTGGCCGCCGGGTTGCTCACCGCCAACGCGCTCGGCCTGCTCGTCGCCGACGTCGAGGCGCTCGCCGACCAGCTCGACGCCGAGGCCGAACGCGGGCACCTCGGCCGCGACTCGTTCGCGAACCCGGCCAAGGCGCTGGCGCTGCGGCTGGCCGACCGCGTGCCGATGCTGTGGGGGCTGGATCCCGCCGCCGTCGCGGTGGCCGAGCACGCCGCCTACGAGCTCGGTGCCTACGCGGGCATGGTGTGCGACGCCGCCCACTACCGGCAGGCGCTGGCCCGGCCGGCGCTGCACCGCGCCGCCGTCGTGAACTCCGGTGAGCAGGACATCTTCGCCGACCCCGACTTCGACGACGTGGGCCCGAAACCGCGCGTGCTGCTGCTCGCCGTGCACGGCGGACCGACCGCGGACGCGGCCCGGTACGAGGCCTCACATACCCTTCCCGGGGCCGGAACCATCGCTCCCGGGGACGAGATCCCCGGGGACGAGCCTGTGCGCGCGGGCGTGCTCGCGCTACGGTTCGAGCTGGCCGCCGTCTACCTCGGGCTCGCGGCGGGAAGCTTGGGCGGAGCCGGTCACTACGCGCCGGCCACGGCGTGACCCCGAGCCTCTGGACGAAGAACAGCGCCCCCGACGGGGCGCCGAGGAGTTGAGAACACAGTGGAGCTGCTCCGCAATGCCGTGCGGCCCTACGCGTGGGGTTCGCGGACGACGATCCCGGAGCTGCTGGGCCGCGAGGTGCCCGCGCCGCACCCGGAAGCCGAGCTGTGGATGGGCGCGCACCCGGGAGACCCGTCGCACGTGGTCGGGCCGGACGGGAGCGAGCGCAGCCTGCTGGAGCTCATCGAGGCCGATCCGCACGCCCACCTGGGGCCGGAGTGCTCGCAGCGCTGGAACAACCGGCTGCCGTTCCTGCTGAAGATCCTCGCGGTCGAGGAGCCGCTGTCGATGCAGGCGCACCCGTCGGCCGAGCAGTCGGCCGAGGGCCACGCGCGCGAGGAGGCGGCGGGAATCCCGCGCGACGCGCCGAACCGCAACTACCCGGATCCCACGGCGAAACCCGAGCTCGTGTGCGCGCTGACGGAGTTCCACGCGCTCGCCGGGTTCCGCGAGCCGGAGCGGACGATCAAGCTGCTGCGCGCGATCGAGACGCCGGGGCTGGCGAAGTACACTGAACTGCTGGCCGCGCAGCCCGACCCCGACGGCATGCGGGCGCTGTTCACCACGTGGATCACGCTGCCGCAGGCGATCCTCGACGAGCTGCTGCCCGAGGTGCTCGACGCGTGCGTGCTGCACGTCAAGGACCACGGCGAGTTCGACACCGAGTGCCGCACGATCCTGGAGCTGGGCGAGGCGCACCCGCGTGACGCCGGCGTGCTGGCGGCGCTGCTGCTCAACCGGCTCACGCTGAGCGCGGGCGAGGCGATCTACCTGCCAGCCGGGAACCTGCACCTGTACCTGCACGGCACCGCCGTGGAGATCCTGGCCAACTCGGACAACATCCTGCGCTGCGGGCTCACGCCCAAGCACGTGGACGTGCCGGAGCTGCTGCGCGTCGTGGACTTCACCTGCTGCGACATGCCGGTCCTGTCCGGCGAGCCCAGCGACTGCGGCGCCGTCTACCACACGGACGCGCCGGAGTTCGAGCTTTCGCGCTGCGACTGGGCCGCGGGCGAGCGGGGCGACCTGCGCGTCACGACCGGAGTGCCGCAGATCCTGCTGTGCACCGCGGGCCGCGTCCTCGTCACCGCGGACGACGGCAAGGAGCTGGAGCTGGGCCGCGGCCAGTCGATGTGGCTGCCCGCGTCCGATCCCGCCGTGCGTGTCCGGCCGGTCGGCGAGGGCCGCACGCAGCTGTTCCGCGCCACGTCCGGGCGGTAGTCACTTCTTCTTGACCGGCGTGATCACGCGCGGCCGGATGTGCTCGTAGACGACGCTCGTGCGCACGTCGGCGACCTCCGGCCGCTGCGTGAGCCGGTCGATGACGAACGCGTACAGCGCGTCGTTGTCCGGCACCGCGACGTGCACCAGGAAGTCCTCGCCGCCGGAGACCACGAACACGCCCACCGTCTCGGGTAGCAGCGTGACCCACTCGCGGAACGCCTCGATCACCCGGCGCGACGGCGGCCGCACGCGCAACGCGATGAGCGCCTGCACCGGTCGGCCGATCTCCGCGAGGTCCACGTCGAGCAGGAAGCCGCGGATGATGCCCCGCTCGCGCATCGACCGCACGCGCTCCAGCGACGTGGAAGGGGAAACCCCGGTCGCGGCGGCGAGTTCGCGGTTGGTCCGCCGTGCGTCGCGCTGCAGTTCCCGCAGAAGTGCCTGATCTAGTTCGTCCAACTCGGCCATGCCCGCTCCTTCGTCGAATTAAGTTTGGCGCTGGTGGATCTCTGCTACATCTTTACCTAGCTTCTGCGGACGTGAGCACAGAACATCAGGAACTACAGGCGTTGATCGAGGCTGACGTTCGGCGGGGCGCGGGCACGCGCACGGCGAAGGTGAAGTGGGTGATCGTCGCCGACCAGTCGCTCGGGCCGGGGCTGGTCGCCAACGCCACCGCGTGCCTGGGCGCGTCCGTGGCGGCGGTGTTCCCCGGCCTCGTCGGCGAGCCGGTCGAGGACGGCTCGGGGCAGGCGCACCCGGGGCTGCCGTGGAGCGGGTGCTCGATCCTCGGCGGCGATGCGGCGAAGGTGCGGGAGATCCGGACGAAGGCGATGAGCAAGGAGGGGCTGTTCGTCGCGGACATGTCGAAGCACGCGCAGGCGAGCCGGAACTACGAGGAGTACCGCGCCGCGGTGGGCGGCGGCGAGGAGGCGGACCTCAGCTACTACGCGGTGAGCCTCGTCGGGCCCCGCAACAGGTCGACAAGCTGGTCGGAGGCCTCCCACTGCTGCGGTGATCCCCGGGGGTGGTTGGGGGTTGTCTGGGGGTCGGCCGGTGCGCCACGGTTTGGCTGTGGTGGCTCGGCTTCGGGGTGGCGTGGGAAGCGGCCGCGCCTGCCGGATCGGGGCCTACCGGCCGCGCCGATAGGGTCTGGGCGCTTCCTGGCCGATTCTCCTGCCTGTCGTGGCCTGTGGGGAGGCCTCGCATCGCTGCGGTGATCCCCATGCTGCGCCGGGATGCTTGCCGCGACGGCGGCCCGTCCTGGCGAGGCCGTGGCGGCTCGGCTCCGGGATCGGGTGGGAACCAGCCGAACCCCGCCGATCCGGGCCTACTCGCCGCGCCGTCGATCGGGCCCGGGCCGCCTCCTGGCCGATTCTCCGGTCCCTCGCGGCCTGGTCGGAGGGCCTCGCGCTGCCGCGGTGATCTCCGGCCCCGTAGGCTGCATCCCGGACATTTCGGGAGATCGGACCTCAGGGAGTCAGCGTGTCGGCAGGCGGGGGAACCAAGGCGATTCTCGCGGCGCTGGGCGCCAACGCCGGGATCGCGGTGGCCAAGTTCGTCGGGTTCCTGTTCACCGGGTCGTCGTCCATGCTCGCCGAGTCGGTGCACTCGCTCGCCGACACGTCCAACCAGGGGCTGCTGCTGCTCGGCCAGCGCACGTCCCGCCGGCGGGCGACGCGCGAGCACCCGTTCGGCTTCGGCCGGGACCGGTACTTCTACTCGTTCATCGTGGCGCTGATGCTGTTCACGCTCGGCTCGGCGTTCGCGCTCTACGAGGGCATCCACAAGGTCGAGCACCCCGAACCGCTGACGTCGCCGCTGGTCGCCGTGGTCATCCTGGTCGTCGCGATCTGCCTGGAGGGCTACAGCTTCTTCACCGCGATGGGTGAGTCGCGCAAGATCAAGGGTGACGTTTCGTGGTGGGGCTTCATCCGGCAGTCCCGTACGCCGGAGCTGCCGGTCGTGCTGCTGGAGGACACCGGCGCGCTGCTCGGTCTGGTGTTCGCGCTGGCGGGCGTCGGGCTGGCGGAGCTGACCGGCGACCCGGTGTGGGACGGTATCGGCACCATCGCGATCGGCTCGCTGCTCGGGGTGATCGCGATCATCCTCATCGTCGAGATGAAGAGCCTCCTGATCGGCGAAGGCGCCACGGAGCAGCAGCTCGACACGATCTGCACCGAGCTGGCGGCGGGCAAGGTCGAGCGGGTGATCCACATCCGCACGCAGTACCTCGGCCCGGAGGAGCTCCTCGTGGCGGCCAAGCTGGCCCTCGCCCCGAACCTGACGGTCGCCGAGGTGGCCCAGGCCATCGACGACGCGGAGGCCCGAGTGCGGGCGAAGGTGCCGATCGCGCGGCTGATCTACCTGGAGCCCGACCTGGACCGGCAGCCCGCCTGATCGCCTCGGGGGTGCGGCGGTCTGATCCGCGCGAGGCGGGCCGCAGCGGCTCAAGAGCCGAACCCGACCCCCGCCGCGGACCGGCCCCCGCCTGATTCGCCGCTTTCACCCTGCCGGGTTAAGGTGACCAACCAGACCTGAGATCCAGGCGACCGGGAGGAGCGTACCTTGCCAGGCAACGGGTTGTGGCGGACCAAGTCCATCGAACAGTCCATAAAGGACACCGATGAGCCGGAAACCAGACTGCGTCGCAACCTCTCCGCGTGGGACCTGACGGTCTTCGGCGTCGCGGTCGTGATCGGGGCGGGGATCTTCACCCTGACCGCGCGCACCGCGGGCGACTACGCGGGGCCGTCGGTGTCGCTCGCGTTCGTCTTCGCCGCGATCGCGTGCGGGCTCGCCGCGCTGTGCTACGCCGAGTTCGCCTCGACGGTCCCCGTCGCGGGCAGCGCGTACACCTTCTCCTACGCCACGTTCGGCGAGTTCATGGCGTGGGTCATCGGCTGGGACCTGGTGCTCGAACTGGCCGTCGGCGCGGCGGCCGTCGCCAAGGGCTGGTCGGTCTACCTCGAGACCGTGCTCGGCTACCTCTTCGGCGACGGCGCGAAGACCACGTTCTCGATCGGCGGCCTCGACGTCGACTGGGGTGCGTTGCTGCTGGTCGTCGTGCTGGCGACCGTGCTGGCGGTGGGCACGAAGCTGTCCTCGCGGGTGTCGATGGTGATCACCGCCGTCAAGGTGCTGATCGTGCTGTTCGTCATCGTGCTCGGGATCTTCTACATCAAGGGCGCCAACTACTCCCCGTTCATCCCGCCCGCCGCCGACAGCGGGTCCGGTGAGTCCGGCGTCAACCAGTCGCTGTTCTCGCTGATCGCGGGCGGCGCCAACAGCTCGTTCGGCGCGTTCGGCCTGCTCGCCGGTGCCTCGCTGGTGTTCTTCGCGTTCATCGGCTTCGACATCGTGGCCACGACGGCCGAGGAGACGAAGAACCCGCAGCGCGCCGTGCCGCGCGGCATCTTCGGCTCGCTCGCCATCGTCACCGTGCTCTACGTCGCCGTGTCGCTCGTGGTGGTCGGCATGGTGCCCTACACCGACCTCGCCACCAAGGCGGGCGACGGCAGCCACAAGACGCTGGCCACGGCGTTCTCCGCGAACGGCGTCGACTGGGCCGCCAACGTGATCTCCGTCGGCGCGCTCGCCGGCCTCACCACGGTCGTCATGGTGCTGATGCTGGGCCAGGTCCGGGTGCTGTTCGCGATGTCGCGCGACGGCCTGCTGCCGCGCAAGCTCGCCCGCACCGGCCGCAACGGCACCCCGGCCCGCGCGACGCTGCTCGTCGGCGCGCTCGTGGCCGTCGCCGCGACCTTCTTCCCCGCCGACAAGCTGGAGGAGATGGTCAACGTCGGCACGCTGTTCGCGTTCGTGCTGGTCTCGGCGGGCGTGCTCGTGCTGCGGCGGACGCACCCCGACCTGCCGCGTGCCTTCCGCGTGCCGTGGGTGCCGGTGATCCCCGTGCTCGCGATCCTCGCCTGCCTGTGGCTGATGCTGAACCTCACCGTGCTCACCTGGCTGCGGTTCGCCGCCTGGATGGTGCTCGGCGTGGTGATCTACTTCGCCTACGGACGCCGCCATTCCCTGCTGGGACAGCGGATGTCACAGGACCAGGTCGGCTAGACGGTCCACTTCGGACACATCGGCGAGCGTCGGGGTGAACGTCAGCTCGTTGCACCCCACCGACTCGAAGTCCCGCAGGATCCCCCTGATCGCCGAGGGCGTGCGCACCGCGCCCTCGGCGATCGTGTTCGCGTGGTCCCCGGCGTAGGCGTAGTAGGAGCGCAGGTAGCGGTCGGAGTCGTCGGCCCTGCTGTCGTCGGCGGAGAAGTACGCCAACCCCAGCAACCGCGGCTCGCCCTCGCGGCCCGCGTCCTGCCACGCCTGCCGGATCTCCTTGATCGTCGGCTCCGCGCGGCGCGGACCACCGCCGGCACCCGTCCACCCGGCGCCCCACCGCGCGGTCCGCCGCACGGCCCGCTTGCCGTGCCCGCCGATCAACACCGGGACGTCCTCACCGGGAGGCGCCACCGGCCGCTGCTCGCCGGGGAAATCGCCCGTGGCCACCGGTTCGCCGCGCCAGGCCCGGTGCAGGAACTCCAGCTGCCGGTCGAAGGCCGCGCCCCGGCTCGCGAAATCACGCTCGGCCGGCAGGTAGTCGGACTCGCGGGCACCGACACCGAGACCGAGGGTGAGCCTGCCGCCGGACAGCTGCGCGACCGTCATGGTGATCTTTGCCAGCACCGCGTCCGGGTACGTCGGGCCCAGCACGGCGTTGGTCATCAGGCCGAGCCGGGTGGTCGCGCCCGCGACCGCGGCGAGCGCGGTCAGCGAGTCGTACGACGGGTAGCCGACCCGGCCGATCGTGGACACGAACGCGAAGCCACGCTCCTCCGCGCGCCGCGCCCAGTCGAGGATCAGCGGGCCGGTGACGCCGGGGACGGTGTTGGGGATGCCGATACCGATGCGCATGATCCGACTGTCGTCACCGCGCGACACCGAGGTTGAACCGGGGTAGGTCGGGGAACAGCGGCACCTGCTCGCCGAACGGGCGCGACGCGGGCCGGCCGGGGAACTCCAGCCCCGCCGCCATCGCCACCGCGCGGTCCCACTCCGGGTCGACCTCGTAGTCCGCGTGCCCCAGCACCCCGGCCGCGTAACGCCGGGTGCCCGCCGGGTTCGCGATCGGGTCCGGCAGCCAGTGGTCGCCGCCGAGCACGAGCGCGCCGGTGGGGCCGGACAGCGCGGGGGCGAGGTCACCGACCCCGCCCTCGGGCAGGTAGCCCACGCCGCGCAGCTCGCCGTCCACGACCTCCTGCCGCCACGTGGTGACGCCGCCGCCGAGGATGTCCGTGCCGCGCGCGAGCCCGCGCCAGCGCCCCTCCAGCTCACCGAAGAGCCGGGCCAGCGAGTCGCGGGACAGCACCGCGGGGAACGCCCGCTGGTAACCCCACTGCAGCGGCGAGCCCGCTGTGAGCAGCCCGACCCGGGTGCGTTCGCCTTCGGGCAGCGCGTGCACGAGCCGCGCCGCCGCCAGCACCGCGAGCAGGCTGCCGATCTGGTGCCCGGCCAGCACGACCCGCGTGTTCGGCTCGGCGAGGTGCTCCTTCGCCCGGGCCGCCAGCTCGGGCACGACCTTGAGCGCGTAACACGGCGGCACGACCGGGTGGGCGGCACGCGGCCAGAAGCACACGAGGTCCGCCAGCGCGCCGAGGTGCCTGTTCCGCCCCGGCTTGCGCGCCGCCGTGTACACCACCCGCAGCAGCCCGACCGCCAGCGCGCCCAGCGCGAACACCCCCAGCGCGGACAGTGGTTCGAACCAGCCGGGCCGGACCCGCAGGACGAACCGGACGACCAGCAGCGCCGCGGCACCGGCCGACATGCCGAACACCACCCCGAACGCGAGGTGGTGCAGATGCCGCCGCTCCCACGCCGAACGCGCCCACGCCGCCGCGGCGCGGGGCTGGTCCGCGGGCTCCTGCAACAGTTTCACGGCCTCCGGCACCCCGCGCCGACGCCGCCGCAACGGCACCGCCACGGCGAATCCGAGCACGCCCAGCACCGCGGCGAGCGCGAGCCCGCCGCCCCACAACACGGTCACCGGCGTGTAGCTGTCGGGCAGCCGAAGCCAGGACGCGCCGGTCAGCCTGCGCACGCCGATGGCGAGCCCGGCACCGAAACCGCCGCCCAGCAACACCGCGAGCGCGAGGACCGGCGCCGCGGCCCAGCCGCCCAGCCACGGGCGCAGGCGCTTCGGCTGCTCCCGCCACGTGCGGCGCGCCACGAGCGCAGCCGGGACCAGCAGGACCGCGAACAGCACCGACACGAGCAGCAACGCGGCCCCGAGCGCCTGCACGGTGGCGTCGGAACCCGCCGGCAGCGCGGGCCGGAACGCGGCCACCGCAGCGAAAACCAGCACCGCGAACGTGAGCAGCCCGCCGCGTGCCCAGCGCGGCAGGGAACTCCCCGTGCCCGCGAGGACCAGCGCCACCAGCACCACGGCGAGCGCGCAGCACCAGACGACCAGCTCGCCGACAGCGTGCGGCACGCGCAGCGGCCCGCCCAGCGCCAGCAGCACCACGGTGGCCAGCGCGGCCGCGGTGTGCAGGCTGCGCAACGTCGGCGAATCGAGCCCGTCGCGCACCGCGTCACCGGGCAGGGGACCACGCCGGGCGGGCGGGTCCTCGCACGTCACGGTCCACCGGGTGCACGAGATCCGGTACAACACGAAGATCACCACGGCCGCGGGCACGAGCCCGGCGACCGTCCGCGCGACCTGACCGCGCAGCCCCTCCGGCACCGAGGGCAGGCAGGCCGAGCCCGGCGACAGGCACTGCGTGGCGAACAGGTCCAGCGACAGCACCGCGAGCTGCCCGACGAGCAGCATCGTCAGCAGCAGCCCGGCCACCCGCAGCAGGCTGCGGCACAACCCGCCCAGCGCGGCGGCGCTCCGGCTGCCCTCCGGTACCGGCGGCAGCATCCAGAAGGCCACGTTCGAGAGTGAGAAAGGGAACAACAGCGCCCACGCCGCCTTCGCCGCGCCGCCCGACGTCATGCGGCCCCACAGGTATCCCTCCAGCGTGCGGGGCACCGACCGGCCCAGCGCCTGCAACACCGGCCCCGGCGCGGGGCGGCGCAGCCGGTCGGACGGGCGGATCAGCGTGCCGACCCCGTCGCCCGCGACCTCGACCGTGCTCACCACGTCCAGCAGCGCCTCCCCGCCCGTACCCGACAGACCGGGCACGCGCAGCTCGACGACGCGGGTTTCCGGGCCGGGGATGGGCACGTGGACGCCTCCTTCTTCGAGGGTGTTCGCGGCTGAACGGACAACGGTACTGTTCAGGGGTCGCCGATTCTTGGAGGAAGTGCCTTATGACCCCCGAAAGCGTTGCCAAGCGGCACGACACCCGCAACGGGGTGGAGTTCGCGGTGGCGGATCTGGAGCTGGCCGAGTTCGGCCGGAAGGAGATCCGGCTGGCTGAGCACGAGATGCCGGGGTTGATGGCGTTGCGCCGCGAGTACGCGGAGGTCTTCCCGTTGCGGGGGGCGCGGGTGTCGGGGTCGCTGCACATGACGGTGCAGACGGCGGTGCTGATCGAGACGCTGGTGGCGCTGGGCGCGGAGGTGCGCTGGGCGTCGTGCAACATCTTCTCCACGCAGGACCACGCGGCGGCGGCGGTGGTGGTGGGCCCGCACGGCAGCGTCGAGGCGCCGCAGGGGGTGCCGGTGTTCGCCTGGAAGGGCGAGTCGCTGGAGGAGTACTGGTGGTGCACCGAGCGGATGCTCACCTGGGACGGTGAGGGTCCGAACATGATCCTCGACGACGGCGGGGACGCCACGATGCTGGTGCACCGGGGCACCGAGTACGAGGCCGCGGGCGTGGTGCCGCCGGCGGAGGAGGACGACCCCGAGGAGTGGCAGGTCTTCCTGAACCTGCTGCGGGAGTCGCTGGCCGCGGACGGGCAGAAGTGGACCCGGATCGGGCAGGGTGTCCGCGGGGTGACGGAGGAGACCACGACGGGTGTGCTGCGGCTGTACCAGCTGGCGGCGCAGGGCAAGTTGTTGTTCCCGGCGATCAACGTCAACGACTCGGTGACGAAGTCGAAGTTCGACAACCGCTACGGGATCCGGCACTCGCTGATCGACGGCATCAACCGGGGCACGGACGTGCTGATCGGCGGCAAGGTCGCGGTGGTGTGCGGCTACGGCGATGTGGGCAAGGGCGCGGCGGAGTCGTTGTCCGGGCAGGGCGCGCGGGTGATCGTGACCGAGATCGACCCGATCTGCGCGTTGCAGGCGGCGATGGACGGCTACCAGGTCACCACGCTGGAGAAGGCGCTGCCGGTGGCCGACATCGTGATCACCACGACCGGGAACAAGGACGTGGTGATGGCCGAGCACATGGCCAAGATGAAGCACCAGACCATCGTGGGCAACATCGGTCACTTCGACAACGAGATCGACATGGCCGGCCTCGCCCGCTACCCCGGCATCCGGCGGATCAACATCAAGCCGCAGGTCGACGAGTGGGTCTTCCCCGACGGTCACAGCATTCTCGTGCTGTCGGAAGGCCGCCTGCTGAACCTGGGCAACGCCACCGGGCACCCGAGCTTCGTGATGTCCAATTCCTTCTCCAACCAGGTGATCGCGCAGATCGAGCTGTTCACCAAACACGAGGAGTACGACAACGAGGTTTACCGGCTGCCCAAGAAACTCGACGAAAAGGTCGCCCGCATCCACCTGCAGGCACTCGGCGGCGAGCTGACCAAGCTCACCAAGGAGCAGGCCGAGTACATCGACGTGGACGTCGAAGGCCCCTACAAGTCCGAGCACTACCGCTACTGAGGTCCCCCGGCCCACGCCCCGTACCCTGCGGGGCGTGGGCCGACTGGTAGTCATCGAAGGGCTGGACGGGGCGGGCAAGCGCACCCTGACCGAGGGGCTGACGAAGGCGCTGCACGACCTCGGCAAGACCGTCTCGACGCTCGCTTTCCCGCGCTACGGCGAAAGCGTGCACGCCGACCTCGTCCGCGAGGGACTGCACCGCGAGCACGGCGACCTCGGCGACTCCGTCTACGGCATGGCCCTGCTCTACGCGCTCGACCGGCGCGGCGCCGCCGCCGACATCCAGCGCGGCCTGGCCACCTCCGACGTCGTCCTGCTCGACCGGTACGTCGCCTCCAACGCCGCCTACGGTGCCGCCCGGCTGCACCAGGACGCGGACGGCGAGTTCGTGCGCTGGGTGCGTGAGATCGAGATCGGCCGCTTCGGCCTGCCCTCGCCCGACACCCAGCTCCTGCTGCGCGTCAGCCCCGAGGTCGCGGCGGAACGCGCGGAACGCCGCGCTCGCACCGAAGCGGACCGCCCGAAGGACTCCTTCGAAGCCGACGACGACCTCCAGGTCCGCTGCGCCCGTGTCTACGACCAGCTCGCCGAGCGGTCGTGGCTCTCGCCGTGGCACGTCGTCGACGGAACGACCGGCACCGATACGGCCGCTCTCGCCCTGTCACTCGTCCATCCGGAGTAAGCTGCCGCGATCTTGGCAGCCAGATGCCGGGTCGGACGTTCCATCCGGTGTCCGTAGTGCGAACATGTGCACATGAAGGCACGTGTCCTGGTGGTCGACGACGACCCTGCGCTCGCAGAGATGCTCACCATCGTGCTCCGTGGCGAGGGATTCGACACCGCCGTCGTCGCCGACGGTTCCCGAGCGCTGCCCGCGCTCAGAGAGCTCAAACCGGATCTGGTCCTGCTCGACCTGATGCTGCCCGGGATGAACGGCATCGACGTCTGCAAGGCGATCCGCGCCGAGTCGGGCGTGCCGATCGTCATGCTCACCGCCAAGAGCGACACCGTCGACATCGTGCTGGGGCTCGAGTCCGGTGCCGACGACTACGTGGTCAAGCCGTTCAAGCCGAAGGAGCTGGTCGCCCGCGTCCGCGCGCGGCTGCGCCGCACCGAGGCCGAGCCCGCCGAGTCGCTGTCCATCGGCGACCTGACCATCGACGTGCCGGGGCACGAGGTCACCCGCGAGGGCAAGGCCATCCCGCTCACCCCGCTCGAGTTCGACCTGCTGGTCGCGCTGGCCCGCAAGCCGCGCCAGGTGTTCACGCGCGAGGTCCTGCTCGAACAGGTCTGGGGTTACCGGCACGCCGCCGACACCCGCCTGGTCAACGTGCACGTCCAGCGCCTGCGGTCGAAGGTCGAGAAGGACCCCGAGCACCCCGAGGTCGTGCTGACGGTCCGCGGTGTCGGCTACAAGGCCGGCCCGCCGTAAAACCCCGATGAAGCAACAGATCCTCGCCTTCGCGTTGCGGGTGCTGCGGCTCGCCCGCCGCGCCGGGGCTTACGGCAGGAGCCGGGTCGTGGCGTTCGGCACGCTGTGGCGGCGGTCCCTGCAGTTCCGGGTCACGGCGTCCACGCTCGCGCTGTCGTCCGCGGTGGTCTTCGTGCTGGGCATGGTGCTGCAGAACCAGATCATCACGCGCCTCACGGAGACCAAGCGGCAGGCGGCGATCGCGCAGACGCTCCAGGTGGTCTCGACCGCGGAGAGCGAGCTGGTCGGCATCAGCGACCAGGACGCGCTGCCCGACCGGCTGCAGAACGTGCTGAAGAAGATCACCAGCACGTCCTCGGACGACCAGGGCTCCGGCGCGTCCGCCGCGGGTGCCTTCGAACCCGTGCTCACCGCCGGCGGCACCAGCTCGACGGACTCCGCGGGCCCGATCTGGAAGGTGCCCGATGGCCTGCAGCGGTTCGCCGAGGCCAACCAGGTGGCGTACCAGACGCACACGGTGGACGACGCCGGCACGCGCACGACCTACCTGATCGTGGGCGCGCCCGTCACGAGCACCGGCAGGCCCATCCAGCTGTACCTGCTGTTCCCGATGACCGCGGAGCAGAACACGGTGCAGACGGTGCAGAACACGCTGCTCGTCGGCGGGCTCGTGCTGCTCGTCCTGCTCACGGGGATCAGCAACATCGTGACGCGGCAGGTCGTGCGGCCCGTGCGCTCGGCCGCGGCCGCCGCCGCCCGGTTCGCCGGCGGGGAGCTGGACGAGCGCCTGCCCGTCACGGGCGAGGACGACCTGTCCCGGCTCGCCGTGTCCTACAACGAAATGGCGGCCAGCATCCAGCACCAGATCCGCCAGCTCGAGGAGTTCGGCACGCTGTAGCGCCGGTTCACCTCCGACGTGTCGCACGAGCTGCGCACCCCGCTGACCACGGTCCGCATGGCGGCCGACGTCCTGCACGCCTCCCGCGAACAGTTCCCGGCCGGGCTGGCCCGTTCCACCGAGCTGCTCGTCGACGAGCTGGACCGGTTCGAGGCGCTGCTGGGCGACCTGCTGGAGATCAGCCGCCTCGACGCGGGTGTGGAGGAACTGGCGGCCGAGCTGATCGACGTGGCCCCGATCGCGCGGCGCGCGGTCGAGCAGGTGCGGGCGATCGCGCGCAACGCCGGTACCGACGTCGAGCTGGAGCTGCCGGAGGGCGAGACGGCCGCCGAGATCGACGCGCGGCGCGTCGAACGGATCCTGCGCAACCTGCTGGCGAACGCCGTCGACCACAGCGAAGGCCGCCCGGTGCGGCTCACGCTCGGCGCGAACGACACCGCCGTCGCGATCACGGTCCGCGACTACGGCGTGGGGCTGCGGCCCGGCGAGGCGGACCTGGTGTTCAACCGGTTCTGGCGCGCGGACCCGTCGCGCAACCGGCGCACCGGCGGCACGGGGCTGGGGCTCGCGATCAGCCACGAGGACGCCCGGTTGCACGGCGGCCTGCTGGAGGCGTGGGGCGCGCCGGGGCACGGCGCGTGCTTCCGGCTGACGCTGCCGCGGCGGCAGGACCAGCCGGTGGCGGAGTCGCCGCTGCCGCTGGTGCCCCCCGACGGCGAGGCCGTCAACGGGCAGGCCAGCATCGGTTCCGGCGCCGACTACAGCGTCGTCGTGCCGGAGCTGCGCAAGGAGGACGTCGGATGAGGACCTTCCGCCGCCTGCTCGCCGCGCTCGCCGGGGTGGTGCTCGTCGCGGGCTGCGCGACCGTGCCGGAGGAATCGCAGCCGGTCGCGGTGCAGCAGCAGGAACTCGGCGAGATCGCCAACCCGGACGTGCAGCAGCCCGCCCGCGACCTCGACCCGCTGACCGTGGCCCGCGACTTCGTGCGGGCCAGTGCCCAGCCCGTCAGCAACAACGCCGCCGCGCGGATGTACCTCGACGACGGGGCGGCGAAGGCGTGGCAGCCGGGCAAGGTCATGAACGTCATCGACGACCAGTTCAACACCGTGTACGCCACGGGCGTCGACCTGCCCGCCAACCCGAACGAGCGCGTCGTCGTGGTGCGGGGCACGAACCTCGGGATGCTCGGCGGGGACAGTTCGTTCATCCCGTCGAAGAGCCCGTACGAGCTGCGGTTGCTGGTGCGCAAGCAGTCCGACGGGCAGTGGCGGGTGACGAACCCGCCCGCGAACATCGTGGTGCCGTACAGCGATTTCACGGCGAACTACGTGCGCGTGCCGGTGTACTTCTTCGCGCAGGACTCGAACACGATCGTCCCGGACCTGCGGTACGTGGCGGGGAAGCCGCAGCTGGGCTTGCCGGCGCGGGTGGTTTCGCTGCTGCTGTCGGGGCCGTCGGACCAGCTGGTGGGCGCGGTGCGCACCCCGCTGCCGGAGGACGCGAACATCGAGGGCAACGTGACGGTGACGCCGGACGGGGCGCTGATGGTGCCGCTGACCGGGGTCGCCGACCAGACGCCCGAGGTCAAGAAGCTGATCGCGGCGCAGATCGTGTTGTCGTTGCAGGCGGTGACGACGAACCGGGTGCGGTTGCTGTCCGACGGGAACGCGCTGGTGGACGGCCACGAGGACTGGCTGCCGAGCGACGTGCCGTCGTACACGTCGATGGCGTCGCCGGGGGCGGACCTGCCGGGGTTGATGACGGTCAACGGGCGGATCCGGTCGCTCGCGGACGGTGGGCTGATCCAGGGGCCGGCGGGGCAGGGCGCGTACCAGGTGGTGAGCGCGGCGCAGTCGATCGACGGCAGGCAGCTGGCGATCGTCGACAACGCCGACGGGCGGCAGCAGCTGCGGATCGGCTCGTTCGGGTCGTCGGCGCAGCTGGTGAACCTGTTCGGCGGCACGCTGACCCGCCCGACGTGGCGCCCGACGGCGACGGCGGACGGGACCGCGGGCGAGGTCTGGACGGTGGTCGACGGTTCGGCGGTCGTGCGGGTGCTGCGCACGTCGGACGGCGGGTGGACCGGGCAGGCCGTGAACGCCGAGGAGGTGCTCGGCGTCGGGCCGATCAGCGTGCTGCGGCTGTCCAGGGACGGTGCGCGCGCGGCGATCGTGGTGAACGGGCAGCTGCTGGTGGCGTCGGTGGTGCGGACGCAGGATTCGGTGACGCTGCGCAGTCCGCGGATCCTGCAGACGGGCACGCTGACGGGCGTCGTGGACGTCGACTGGCTGAGCCAGGACAGCCTCGTCGCCGCGACGACGATGCCGTCCCAGCCGGTGGTCAAGGTGCCGATCGACGGGCTGCGGCTGGACACGTTCAACAGCTCCAACCTGACCCCGCCGGTGTACGCCATCACGGCGGCGCCGGGCAGGCCCATCGTGGTCGCCGACGCGGGCGGCCTGTGGACGGCCTCGGATGTCGGCGAGGTCTGGCGCCCGCACCAGAGCTCCCTCGGCGCCCGCGCAGCGCCCTTCTACCCAGGCTGACCTGCGGCGCTGGGCGGGGCTCGGCCCGGTGGCGGCTGGGACCGGCCGCGGTGGCGGCGCGAGGTCGCGCGGGGCGGTGGCGGCGATCGGCTGGGGTGGCGACGCGGGGTCGCAGTGGCGCCGCAGGCTGGTGCGGCGTGGGGCGGCGACGGCGACAGGCTTGCGGTGGCGACGCGGGGTGGCGTTTCGCGCGGGTGGCGCAGGATGGCTTTCGGGCGCCGCAAGGTGGCGCGACGTAGCAGGGCGCGCGAGTGGCTTAGGGCGCCGCGATGCAGTGCGATGTCGGCGCGGCGCGCGGGTGGCCCGAGGCAGCCCCTCTTGCCGGAGGCAGCCAGGGGCTGCCCGAGGTGAGGGTAGGCGCTGGATGGCCGGTCGGTGGGTGTGGCGGGGCTGGCCTGGGGCTCTGCGCCCTGCACGCCTCACCAGCCGCGCCATTCCCGCCGCCTCGGCGAGTATTTCTGCCCCAGTCCGGTCGGCGCCCGCCACCAGGATTCCGCCTGCGGGCGGCTCGGCCCCCGGGACCGGCGCCCGCAACCGCCACCTGCCCCCCGGCCTTCACCACCTGCTACCGGCCCCGGTTACCCCCGTCACCGGCCCGCCACCTACGCACCGCAACGCAACGCCCCCCAGCAGCCCCACCCTGCACCCGAGGCCAACACCCCACCCCGCCCCCACTCCGGCACCACCCTCACCCCGTCGCCGTCAGGGTGAGGATCGCCGTGACCTTGTGGCCTCCTTCCGTCAACATCCGGGCACAGGCGGCGGCCGTCGCGCCCGTGGTCAGGACGTCGTCGAGCAGCACCACCCTCGTGTGCGGCGGCGGCAGGCCGCGCGGATCCAGCCGTAGGCGGCCCGCCAGGTTCGCCGCGCGCTGGGCGTGCGCCAGGCCCACCGCGTCCCGCGCTCCGGCCGCCAGCCGGAGTGCTGGGGCCACCGCGGCGGATGACCCCGCCTCCGCGAGCGCCGCCGCGCACGCTCTCGCCAGGCGCAGTATGTGCGGCCCGCCCCGGACGCGGGACGCGGTGCGGCGCGAGGGCGCCGGCACGAGCCACCACACGCCTTCGTCGTCCGGGCTCGCCTCCGGCAGGTGCGGCAACGCCGCGGCGAGCACCCGGCCCAGCGGCGCCGCCAGATCACGCCGCCCCCGCTCCTTGTACGACAGCACGAGCCGCCGCGGGATGTCCTCGTACCGGGCCAGCGCGTAGCAGCCCACCCCACCCGTCGGCCCGCGCGCCACCCGCTCCGGCCTGCCGAAACCGGCCTGGCAGCGCGCGCAGCACGCGGCTCCCGGCGCACCGCAGCCCGCGCACGTCGCGGGCAGCACCAGCTCGAGTACTCGTTCCCCCAGTCCCACGTCCAGCAGCCTGCCCGTGCCCACCGACAGTTTCCGGTCCTCCGCCGATCACTCACAAAGGTGCATCTCCGGGAACGGTCCGGGCCCGTGGGCCGTTGTCCGGGTATGAGGCAGCTCGGCGAAGACCCGCCTCCGGCGCAAGCGACCACCCGGGTGGCGTGCGGCGCCCCCGGTGCGGTCACGCTCGGCCCTCGACGTGCGGAAACCCTTGTCCGTCAAGGTGAAACGCGCATCCCCGCACTGCTCCGTCCGAGCTGCGCGATGCCCAGCCCCGCCGGGCCGCGGCCGCGCAGCGTGACGGTTTCCCATCCACCGGCATCCCCCGGCCCGGGGGGTTTTGTGATGCGCGTTACCGGGCTAACGTGCACCGCTATAGCCATTCGGCGGCAGGGAGGTGAACAACCGATGACCCTGGTGCCGACGAAGACCTAAATCCCCGTGCAGGGCAAGGCGTCGGCGCCCTCGTCAATTCCGAAAGAGCAGCGGACTCAGCAGGAGTTAGGGAGGTCGTGTATGGACATCGTCGTTAAAGGTCGCAACGTGGAGGTGCCGGACCACTACCGGGAGCACGTGAGCGCCAAGCTCGCGCGACTGGAGCGGTACGACAAGAAGGTCTTCCGTTACGACGTGGAGCTCTTCCACGAGCCCAACCGCAGGCAGGCGAAGAACTGCCAGCGGGTGGAGATCACCGGCAAGGGCAAGGGCCCCGTCGTCCGCGCCGAGGCGTGCGCCGGCGACTTCTACGCCGCGCTCGACGCCGCCGTGAACAAGCTCGAGAACCGGCTGCGCCGCATGGCCGACCGCCGCCGGGTGCACTACGGGCGCCGCTGCCCGGAGTCCGTCGCCGAGGCGACCGCCCCCATCTCCGCCGGCCCCGCCGACGTGCGCCGGCCCGCTTCGGGCACCGCCGTGCTCGAGGCCCCCGCCCCCGTCGAGACCGTCGAGCTCGACGCCGAGGCGCTCGAACTGCCCCTGCAGCGCTGGGAAGCCGACGCGGTCGACGACCACCAGCCCGGCCGGATCGTGCGCGAAAAGCAGCACTCCGCCGAACCGATGACCCTGGACCAGGCCCTCTACCAGATGGAGCTGGTCGGGCACGACTTCTACCTCTTCAACGACGCCGACGCCGGCACCCCGAGCGTCGTGTACCGCAGGAAGGGCTTCGACTACGGCGTGATCAGACTCCGCTGAGAAACCTGCCCCGGAAGGGCCCGCGCACACCCGTGCGTGGGCCCTTCCGCTACTTAGGTCGCGGCGTGCGTGCACGTCGGGGCCCACCTTCCCTACGATGGAGGAGGCGCACACCTCCGCCCGGGAACAGGCCTGGGCGCATTTCCACAACAGCTAGTGAGGTCGACCGGATGGTTCTCAACCGCCTGCTGCGCGCGGGCGAGGGCAAGATGCTCAAGCGGCTGCGCAACATCGCCGACCACATCAACTCCCTCGAAGACGAGGTTAAGGACCTCACCGACGCCGAGCTGCGGGCGAAGACCGACGAGTTCCGCAAACGGAACGAGGACGGCGAGTCGCTCGACGAGCTGCTCCCGGAGGCGTTCGCGGTCGCCCGCGAGGCGGCGTGGCGGGTGCTCGGCCAGCGGCACTTCGACGTCCAGCTCATGGGTGGTGCCGCGCTGCACCTCGGGCAGGTCGCCGAGATGCGCACCGGTGAGGGCAAGACGCTGACGTCGGTGCTGCCCGCGTACCTCAACGCGATCTCGGGCAAGGGCGTCCACCTGGTCACCACCAACGACTACCTGGCGAAACGCGACGCCGAGTGGATGGGCCGCGTGCACCGCTTCCTCGGCCTGACCGTGGGCGCGATCCTCGCCGAGCTGCCGCCGGACCAGCGCCGCGAGGCGTACAACGCCGACATCACGTACGGCACGAACAACGAGTTCGGCTTCGACTACCTGCGCGACAACATGGCGTGGACGCTCGACGACTGCGTCCAGCGCGGGCACAACTTCGCCATCGTCGACGAGGTGGACTCGATCCTCATCGACGAGGCCCGCACCCCGCTGATCATCTCCGGCCCCGCGGAGCAGTCGGCGCGCTGGTACGTCGAGTTCGCGCGCATGGCGCCGCTGATGAAGAAGGACGTGCACTACGAGGTCGACGAGCGCAAGCGCACCGTCGGCGTCACCGAGAAGGGTGTCGCGTTCGTCGAGGACCAGCTGGGCATCGACAACCTGTACGAGGCCGCGAACACGCCGCTGGTCGGCTACCTGAACAACGCGCTGAAGGCCAAGGAGCTGTACAAGCGCGACAAGGACTACATCGTCCGCAACGGCGAAGTGATCATCGTCGACGAGTTCACCGGCCGCATCCTGGCGGGCCGCCGCTACAACGAGGGCATGCACCAGGCGATCGAGGCCAAGGAAGGCGTCGAGATCAAGGCCGAGAACCAGACGCTGGCCACGATCACGCTGCAGAACTACTTCCGGCTCTACGACAAGCTGTCGGGCATGACCGGTACCGCCGAGACCGAGGCGGCCGAGTTCCACCAGACCTACAAGCTCGGTGTGGTGCCGATCCCGACGAACCGGCCGATGATCCGCAAGGACCAGACGGACCTGATCTACAAGAGCGAGCCCGCGAAGTTCGAGGCGGTCGCGGACGACATCGCCGAGCGGCACGAGAAGGGCCAGCCGGTACTGGTCGGCACGACGAGCGTCGAGAAGTCCGAGTACCTGTCGAAGCTGCTGGTCAAGCGCGGGGTGCCGCACGAGGTGCTGAACGCGAAGTACCACGAGCGCGAGGCGCTGATCGTGGCGCGCGCCGGGCGCAAGGGCGCGGTCACGGTCGCCACCAACATGGCAGGCCGTGGTACCGACATCGTGCTGGGCGGCAACCCGGACATCATCGCCGACGAGCGGCTGCGTGAGCGCGGTCTGGACCCGGTCGAGCACTCCGAGGCCTACGAGACCGCGTGGCCGAAGGTCCTCGAAGAGGTCAAGGCCGAGGTGAAGGCGGAGGCCGAGGAGGTCCGCGAGGCCGGCGGCCTGTACGTGCTGGGCACCGAGCGGCACGAGTCCCGCCGCATCGACAACCAGCTGCGCGGTCGTGCCGGCCGCCAGGGTGACCCGGGCGAGTCGCGGTTCTACCTGTCGCTGGGCGACGACCTGATGCGGCGGTTCAACGCGGTCATGGTCGAGCGCGTCATGACCACCATGCGGCTGCCGGACGACCAGCCGATCGACCACAAGATGGTGTCGCGGGCGATCAAGAGCGCGCAGACGCAGGTCGAGCAGCAGAACATGGAGATCCGCAAGAACGTCCTCAAGTACGACGAGGTCATGAACGAGCAGCGCAAGGTGATCTACGCCGAGCGCCGCCGCGTGCTGGAGGGCGAGGACCTCTCCGAGCAGATGCACCACATGCTCAACGACGTCGTGACCGCGTACGTGCAGGGCGCCACCGCCGACGGCTACGCCGAGGACTGGGACCACGAGCAGCTGTGGACGGCGCTGCGCCAGCTGTACCCGGTGTCGGTGACCTGGGAGGAGCTGACCGAGGAGGACGAGGACCTCACCTCGGAGTACCTGCTCGAGCGGCTGTTGGAGGACGCGCAGGAGGCGTACGCGCGGCGCGAGGCCGAGATCGACGCGAAGGTCGGCGAGGGCGCGATGCGGCAGCTGGAGCGGCAGGTGCTGCTGTCGGTGCTGGACCGCAAGTGGCGTGAGCACCTCTATGAGATGGACTACCTCAAGGAGGGCATCGGCATGCGGGCGCTCGCGCAGCGGGACCCGCTGATCGAGTACCAGCGCGAGGGCTACGACATGTTCAACGCCATGCTGGACTCGCTGAAGGAGGAGGCGGTCGGCTTCCTGTTCAACCTGCAGGTCGAGCAGGCCGAGCCGCCGCAGCCGGCGGCCCAGCCCGCCGCGGCGGCCGTGCCGGCGTCCGGTGCGGGGCGCCACGCGCAGCCGACGCCGCCGCAGCCCCCGGTGGAGCCGCAGCCCGAGCCGGTGCCGACGGCGCTGCGGGGCAAGGGCCTCGGCAGCGACGGCAGCCAGCAG
>NZ_BAABIB010000001.1:0-2191 GCF_039542405.1 Amycolatopsis dongchuanensis | reverse complement strand
CCACCAATCGCAGAAGCGCGGCCGGCTCCCGCTGCTGACCATCATCCCGCAGAGCCGCTGCCAGGATCTCGGCACCGCGCCGGACAAGGACGCCTTCGTCCGCGGGTGCGAGTGACGCGGCAAGGTCTTCGCGACTCACATAGGCGGCTTTGCCGGCCAAGACCGCGGCGGCCGCAAGTGGGCTGCTGCCCGGATCAGCAACGAACCCGCTGCAGTCGGGGTGGTGGTAGCACCGCCACTGAGCACCCTGCCGGATCGCTGCCGTCCACAAGCAGTGTTTCACCGGTAATCCGCGACGTTCGAAACCGTCGCGTACCGCGTTGACCACCTCCGCCTCTGGTGGTGGCTCGCTGGTTTCGCTGCCGGAGGTCACCACGACCAGGACCAGTCCAGTCAGCTGTTCCGAGCGAAGAGAGGCCCGCATGCGCTCGCACAACTCGGTTGCCGAAGACCGCGCTACCGACAGATCCACCCGAGCCGAGCACACCACCTGCCGCTCACGCACAGCTATGACGACCAGTGAGTCACACGGATAAAAGCCCAGCAGCGCCGGTACTGCGGCCACGAGTTCGTCGAACGCGGACAAGGTGACCGAAGACCGCTCGGGGAATTCAGCAGACATGATCTACTCCAATTTTAAGGCGCAATCAATAAACCCCAAGTTTTGGGTAAATTAATTCAGGACGAAATTTCGTCAGAATCAGTCGACGTTACCGCCGCGCGACCACGCGCGGGACCGGCCGAGAGAGTCCACAGGGACTGTGTTCTTGACGAGAACGTGCCAGGTGCGACGGTCTCCCATCGGACGCCGCCGGTGCTCCGGCCGACGCCACGATTCGAACGGCGCATGATGAAGGACGCCGCGGGCATAGGTTGTACCGTCGTCGGCGATCGCGACCTCAGTCGCTTTGTGGCTCAGGTGCAGGACGTGCGCGCCTCGTTCGCGTTTAGGCGTCAGCTTGGCCAGCTCCCGAGTAGTCAGCCGCGTCGGAACGGCGAACACGTCGCCCTGGCGGGTGCAGATCACTCCCGCAGCTTCTGCCGCAACCACCTCAGGTGGCTTCAAAGCTAGGAACGCATCGCGAACGGTGCGGGGTCTTGCGTCGCCCGGGAGTTCGCACAGGAAGTAGTGGGGCGTCGTCTCCTGTTCGTCGAACGCGGACAGGAAGTAGGCGCCAAGCTCACGTCCGCTGACCCGATAGGTCGCACGGAACAACGCCGCACCGAGCCAATGTCGGTAGGTGCGGTATTCATACCGGCCGTCGGACAGCTTCTTCGCCGTGTACACCGCAGAGGACGGTACGTTCTCGATCGAGTCGACCACGTGAGCAGAGGTGTCCCACCGCTCGGGCTCGACGTCCACGGGTTCGATGGTGTCCTTCAGAATGCCGGCCTCCGTGAGGCAGCTGAACGGTATTGTCAACATCGGCAGTCCCGTACGCTTGCACGCGTCGCGTGTGATGGCCTGATGCCTGGCGGTGGACACGGAGTAGGTGTCCCCGTTGAGCAACCACCATGATCGGTTGCCCTGACGGTCGAGCATCAGGTGAACCAAGGGGAAATGCTTGCCGTAGCTGTAGAGCGTACGGTTCCCCTCACCGGAGACGAACACATTCCCCGAGCGCGCGAGCAGCAGGTTCGCGTCGGGCTTCCCGGCTTCCTGCGCGAATCGGTCGGCTATGTCAGCATGAGTCGCCATGTCCCTTCAGACCTACCTCTCATTCCTCGACGAGACTCCACATCCAACCGCCCGCACCGATCGGGTAGCGACCGGATGCGTCCGGAGGGCAACGGATTTCCTGCTGCTCGACACCGTCACTTTCGATGAGCACGATCGTGTCGCCCTCCCAGCGAGCGCGAACCCAGGCGTCGTCGGGAGGCAGCTCGTCTGCGGTCGTATTCAGCCAGTCGACCACTCTTTCCGCGACATCTCGATCAAACCAAGGCCGCATCCAACCATTCCACCGAGTGCCAGGTTCGATCCAAGCTGGAAACGACAAGTCCGAACCCTCAAGGGCGACGTCGAAACGCTCCATGGACACTTGATCAGCCTTTCTTCGATCACTGTTCTTTCCGATAAACCAAGACTAGCGCCGAACGAAAACCTGAAACAAGGCTGCTACCAAGGTATTTTAGAGCTTGTCTCACTTGGTGAGTTTCTTGTAGCAGGTGATGGCGGCTCCGAGGGTGA